>NZ_DIIQ01000009.1:0-57207 GCF_002420785.1 Pseudomonas sp. UBA5666
TCCTGAAGTCGCGATCTGCGGGGTCTGAACTACCGCGCGCTTAGAAGCAAGATCAAGATCTTGATCAAGATCAAGAGCGGCTATTTCAATGGACTGGCGCTCTTTGGGATGAAGTGTCTTGGGTACCAAGCATTCATTTTGCTCATTGCGGTGCAACTGCTTTGCACAATATTACAAGGCAATCCCATTTCATGTAGGAGCGGTCTTGTGCCGCGATGGGCCGCGCAGCGGCCCCAGGTTGTCGGTTAGAACGCCTATATAACTAAGGCTGCTGTGCGTCGCGTTGCGGCCGGCCGGGTGTCGAAAAAACTACTGCCCAAAAGCCCGCCCCAGCCCCCCAGGCACACCACTGCTGTCGGTCTGCTGCCACGGTCCATCCGGGCTCACCGACCAGCTCCAGCCATTGTCGAACCGGTAATACGTTCGCTGGCGATAGAAGGTATTGGGCTTCTTGTCCAACACATACACGCCCAACTTGGGGTCCCAATGGCTCGCCCCGCCCGGCGGCGGCGCAAAGCTTGCCGAGGTGCGCGGCACTGGCTTGGCTGGCGGTGCAGGCTTGCTCCCAGGCCCTGCAGGCTGCCCACCCGGCAGCGGCGTGACCACCGGGCCCTTGGGCGGCAGCCGTTCGATCGGTGGTTCAGGCTCAGGCTGCGAAGAAGGCCCATGCACCGTACAGGCCGACAAACCCAGCGCCAGGGTGATCAGGGTGAGGCGTACCGTCGCGTGCATAGGAAACTCTCTTACGAATCAGGGCTGTCGATGATCAGGCGCTGCTGGGCCTGGGTCGTATTGGGCAAAGGCGCGCTCTGGCCAACCCACTCACCACGGGTCGGCTGCCCATCCTTGGAAACACGCGCAACCAGTTGGACTTCGGCGAAATCGGACAGTTTCATCTGCGCCATCATCGCATCCGCATCTGAAAGCTCGACCTCGATCGGCAATTGCGCCACCGTCACCCGCTTGGCGGCAAGCGGCATGGGCGGGCCACTGCTGGCGCGGGCGAAAATGAAGACGGTGTCCTGTGCCTTTACCTTGTCCCGCAAAGCCGGCGCCAATTCCACCCGCACCTTCAAACGCACCGCAGCAGGTGCCGGCACCTGAGCGGTCTGAGTGCCCAACCGCTCGGCCGCACGGTCAATGCCACCCTGCAATGCAGCGCGCGAAGCATCTCCTTGCGGCAACTGCGCCAACAACCGCTTCCAGTACGCGATAGCCTCCTGATAGCGCTCACCTTCAAATGCCGCAATTCCACGCAGGCCCAGGCTGGTGACCTCGTTGGGGTCGGCTTTGAGCGCTTCGTCAGTCAATGCCTGCAGTTGCGCACTCCAGCGCTTGTCGGCCGCGAAATACAGGGCCTGGGCCCACTGGCCCAGTAACTCGGGCTGGCGACCGGCCATGGCCACTGCGCGCTCGAACGTGCGGGCCGCCTCGGCAGGGCGTTGTTCGGCCATGTAGGCACGGCCCAGGAAGTACACCGCCTCGGCTGAATCAGGTTGTGCCTGGACCACTCGCTCCAGACGTGCCGTCATCTCTTCCATCGACTTCGGTGCCTGGGCAAATTCCTGGGTCAGGGCCACTTTGTCCGCCGCACCGAAGTGCAGGTACAGCCCTAACGCCAGCAGCGGCACCAGGACGGCTGCCAGCAACGGCAAGGCCTTGCCCAATTGACGCTGCCTGGCGGGTTCGGCGCCCTCGGTGTCGGCCAGCAACTCCCGGGCGGCTTCATCGCGGCCCTGATTCAATTGCAGGTCATCGAGCACACCCGATGCTTGCTGCGCGGCCAGCGCGTCGATGCGTTCCTGATAGAGCGCCACGTTGAGCGCTGTTCGGTCTTGCTCCTGCTGGCGGCGATGGCCACGCAGGATCGGGATCAGCAGAAAGCTGAGGGCCGCGAGCAGCAACAAGCCCGCGCTAAGCCAGAATTCAGTCATGGGTACGTTCTTTTTCCAGCAGGTTGACCAGCCGTGCGCGCTCCTCGGCTGACAATTCATCAGTGCCTTGCACGGACGCCAGGCGACGACGCCGTACAATCACCGCCAATACGGCAAACCCGCCGGCCAGCAGAATGCCCGGGCCGAACCAGAGCAACCAGGTCCGGCCGCTCAGCGCCGGCTTGTAGCGCACGAAGTCGCCATAACGGTCCACCATGAAGTCGACGATTTGCTGGTTGCTCTTGCCCTCCCCCAGCATGCGGAATATTTCCCGGCGCAGGTCAGCCGCAATGGGTGCGTTGGAGTCAGCGATATCCTGGTTCTGACACTTGGGGCAGCGCAATTCCTTGGTCAGTTGCTGGTAGCGCTCACGCTCGGCCTGGTCACGAAACTGGTAGGTATCGATGGCGGCCTTGGCTACCCCACCCACGCACAGGCTCAAGGCCAGGGCTGCGAACCAGCGCTTCATGGTGTCGCCTCGTCGAGCAGCGCCTGGTAGCGTGGCGCCAACTGTTCTCGCCAAACGCTGGCATCGACCACGCCCACATGCTTGTACCGAATCACGCCATCGCCATCGATCAGGAACGTCTCCGGCGCACCGTACACACCCAGGTCCAGACCTAGGCTGCCCTGCTCGTCGCTGATGTCGAGCAGGTAGGGGTTGTGGAACTCGGTCAGCCACTTCTGCGCTGCGGCGTTGTCGTCCTTGTAGTTGACCCCGTAGATGACCACACCCTGGGAAGCCAGCTGGTTGAGATAAGGATGCTCGACTTTGCACGACGCACACCAGGTGGCCCAGACGTTGACCAGCGCAGGCCGGCCCTGCAGGTCTGCCTGGGTAAGCGTACGGTCGCCCTGGGTGGAAGCCAGCGAAAAGACCGGGAACGGTTTGCCGATCATTGCCGAGGGCAATTCATCGGGCTTGAGAAACAAACCCTTGTACAGGAACACCGCCACCAGCAGGAACACCGCCAGGGGCACCACCATCAACCAACGTTTCATGCAACTGCTCCAGACACGCCCAGGGCCTCACGCACCCGGGACTTGACCTTGACGCGGTAGCGCCGGTCGAGGGCCGCCAGCAATCCGCCCAGGCCCGTCAACAGACCGCCCAGCCAGATCCAGCGAACAAAGGGCTTGATATGCACACGCACCGCCCAGGCACCGTTTTCCAAAGGCTCCCCGAGGGCCACGTACAGGTCGCGGGTAAAGCCTGCGTCGATCCCGGCCTCGGTCATCATCGACTGCTGCACGGTATACAAGCGTTTCTCCGGGTGCAGGGTGGCCACAGGACGACCCTCGCGGCTGACCACCACTGTGCCCTTGTCGGAAATGAAGTTGGGCCCTTCGAAGTGCCTGGCGCCCTGGAACAGGAAGTGATAACCGCCCAGCTCCACGCTTTCGCCCGGGGCCATTCGCAGATCACGCTCGGCGCTATTGTTGCTCGACAGCACCACCCCGAGGGCACACACCGCAAGCCCCAGGTGAGCGACCTGCATCCCCCAGTAACTGCGCCCCAGCCCAGGCAGCCCCTTGAGCAGCCCTTTGTGGCGCGTCTTGTCGAACACATCGCGCAGCCCTCCGAGCACCACCCAGGCAGCCAGAGCGAACGTGGTCAGTACCTGCCAGTCGAAATCGTCGACGATCAGGCCCGCCACCGGCGCCAGCACGGCGCTGCCGACGAGGACCGGCGTCATCATGCCCAGCAGCCACTTGCCAGGCGTATCCTTCCACCGCACCACTACCCCTACCCCCAGCACCAGCATCAACAGTGCCATCAGCGGCAGGAACAGGGCATCGAAATAAGGCGGGCCTACCGAAAGCTTGGCGCCGGTCAGGGCGTCGAGCACCAGCGGGTACAAGGTGCCTAGCAGGATCATCGACGCTGCAACCACCAGAACCAGATTGTTCGCCAGCAGCAGGGTTTCGCGCGACCACAGGGCGAACCCCACCTGGCTCTTGACCACCGGCGCACGCAGGGCGAACAGGGTCAGCGAGCCGCCGACCACGAACAGCAGGAAGAACAGAATGAAAATGCCGCGCGAGGGGTCGGCGGCAAAGGCATGCACAGAGGTGAGCACCCCGGAACGCACCAGGAACGTCCCTAGCAGGCTCAGTGAGAACGCAGCGATGGCCAACAGAACGGTCCAGCTTTTGAACACCCCGCGCTTCTCTGTCACCGCCAGGGAGTGGATCAGCGCCGTCCCTACCAGCCAGGGCATGAACGATGCGTTTTCCACCGGGTCCCAGAACCACCAGCCACCCCAGCCCAGTTCGTAGTACGCCCACCAGGAACCCAGGGTGATACCCACGCCCAGGAAGGCCCAGGCTACCAGGGTCCAGGGCCGCGACCACCGGGCCCAGGCGGCATCCAGACGCCCGCCGAGCAAGGCGGCGATGGCAAAGGCGAAGGCGACCGAAAAGCCGACATAGCCCATGTACAGCATTGGCGGATGCACGATCAGGCCAATGTCCTGCAGCAGCGGGTTGAGGTCACGGCCATCGACAGGCACCTGAGGCAGCAGGCGCTGGAACGGGTTGGAGGTGATGATCAAAAAGCTCAGAAAGCCCACGCTGATCATGCCCATGACCGCCAGCACCCGGGCGAGCATCACCTGGGGCAATTGCCGCGAGAACACCGACACGGCAAAGGTCCAGCCCCCCAGAATCAGCGCCCAGAGCAGCAGGGAGCCTTCATGCGCCCCCCAGACTGCGCTGAACTTGTAGTACCAGGGTAATGCGCTGTTCGAGTTGCTGGCCACGTAGGCAACCGAAAAGTTGTCGGTCATGAAGGCGTGGGTCAGGCACGCGAACGCGAACGTCAGGAAGGCGAACTGCCCCCAGGCTGCGGGCCGCGCCAGGCTCATCCACAAGCTGTCACCACGCCACGCCCCGAGCAGCGGCAGGCTGGCCTGCACCGCAGCGAAACAGATGGCCAGAATCATCGACAGTTGACCGAGTTCAGGTATCACCAGCGCTGCGTTCATGGCCGCGCCCCCGTCTGGGCTGACGCCTGGCCGCTTTCCTTCAGCGCCTTGCTGACTTCAGGAGGCATGTACTTTTCGTCATGCTTGGCCAGCACTTCGTCGGCCACCACCACGCCGTCGCCGTTGAGCTTGCCCAAGGCCACGATGCCCTGCCCTTCACGGAACAGGTCCGGAAGGATGCCGCGGTACGTGATGGGCACGGACTTGTTGAAATCGGTGACCACGAAACGCACGTCCAGCGAGTCGGAGGAACGTTGCACCGAGCCCTGTTCGACCATGCCGCCAGCGCGGATACGCGTGTCCAGCGGAGCCTCGCCATTGGCGATCTGGGTGGGGGTGTAGAACAGGTTGATGTTCTGTTGCAAGGCAGTGAGGGCAAAGCCCACGGCAACCCCCACGCCGACCAGCAGACCGATGATGAGCAACAGGCGTTTCTTGCGCTGCGGATTCACTGCGTTTTCTCCCGGCGCAAGCGGCGCGCCTCTTCTTGCAGGTAACGGCGCCGGGCCAGCACCGGTACGGCGACGTTGAGCGCCAGCACAGCGGCGCAGATGCCGTAGGCCGACCACACATAAAGGCCGTGATGACCCATGGCGATAAAGTCGCCGAAACTGGCGAAACTCATGGCACGGCCCTCCCACCCAGGCTGTTCGATACCTCTTCCTTCACCCAACTGGCACGCGCCTCGCGCTTGAGCACCTCAAGGCGCATGCGCATCAGAAGCACCGCGCCGAAAAAGCAGTAGAAGCCCAGCGCCGTACACAACAGCGGCAACCACATGTCGGCGGGCATCGCGGGCTTTTCGGTCAGGGTGAAAGTGGCGCCCTGATGCAGCGTGTTCCACCACTGGACCGAATACTTGATGATGGGGATGTTCACCACCCCAACGATGGCCAGCACGGCGCAGGCTTTCGCCGAGCTGTCACGATTACTGATTGCCTGGCCCAGCGCAATGATGCCGAAGTACAGGAACAAGAGGATGAGCATCGAGGTAAGGCGCGCATCCCACACCCACCAGCTGCCCCAGGTTGGCTTGCCCCAGATGGCCCCGGTCACCAGCGCCACGGCGGTCATCCAGGCGCCGATGGGGGCGGCGCATTGCAGGGCGACATCGGCCAGCTTCATCTTCCACACCAGCCCCACCACACCGGCCACCGCCAGCAGGACATAACAGGACTGCGCCAGCATCGCTGCCGGGACATGGATATAGATGATGCGAAAGCTGTTGCCCTGCTGGTAGTCCTGGGGCGCAAAGACCAGCCCCCAGACCGTGCCAACCACTAGCAATACAACGGCAGCGATGGACAGCCAGGGCAACATGCGCCCGCTAATGGCGTAGAACCATTTCGGAGAGCCCAGCTTGTGAAACCACGTCCAGCTCATTTTCATCAGGGTGCATCCAGGGTATTGGCCAGGCTTCAAAGCCCAGGCTCGTTATTCGCCGACGCTGATTTTCAGGCCGGCGGCGATCGCAAAGGGTGCCAGGGTCACGGCCAGGGCCGTCAGGCTGGCGAGCCAGAGCAGGTGGCCAGCGGCGGGCATATTCTGCAACGCCGCCTGCAAGGCACCACTGCCCAGGATCAATACAGGGATATACAACGGCAGGATCAGCAACGCCAGCAACAAACCGCCGCGCTTGAGGCCGACCGTCAGCGCGGCGCCCACTGCGCCCAACAGACTCAATACCGGCGTACCCAGCAGCAGCGAGCCCAGCAGTACCGGCAGGCAGTGCCCTGGCAAGCCGAGCATCAGCGCCAGCAAAGGTGCCAGCAACACCAGCGCAAGCCCGGAGAACAACCAGTGCGCCAGCACCTTGGCCAACACCATCAGTGCCAGCGGATGCGGCGAGAGTACCCACTGCTCCAGTGAACCGTCCTCGAAATCGCTGCGAAACAGGCCATCGAGCGATAACAACACCGCCAGCAATGCGGCCACCCACACCAGCCCCGGGGACAGGTTCTGCAACATCTGGGTCTGCGCGCCAACCGCCAAGGGGAACAAGGCCACCACGATGGCGAAGAACACCAGAGGGTTGGCAAGCTCCGCAGGACGGCGGAACAGCAACCGCGCCTCGCGCCGCAACAACAGGGTGAAGACGCTCATGCTGCCCATTGCCCCAGGTTGAGTTCTCGGTAGCCCGCAGGCGTGTGGGACAAGGTGTGGTGGGTGGTCAGCACCACGGTGCCACCGTGTTCGCAATGGCCGGCCAAGTGGGCCTCCAGGTCCGCGACGCCCTGTTTGTCCAGGGCAGTGAACGGTTCGTCCAGGATCCACAACGGCGCAGCTGCCAAGTGCAGGCGCGCCAGGGCCACGCGGCGTTGCTGCCCTGCCGACAAAGTATGGCAGGGCACGTCCTCGAAACCACGCAGCCCAACGGCAGCCAGGGCCTGCCAGATCTGTTCGCGGCTGGCTGGACGGTGCAGCGCGCACAGCCAGGTCAGGTTCTCTTCGGCCGTGAGCAGTTCCTTGATGCCCGCAGCATGGCCAATCCACACAAGGATGCTGGCCAACGCATGCCGCTGTTCATCCAGCGGACGGCCACCGAGCAGGATCTGACCGGCGGTCGGCTGCATCAGGCCAGCCAGCAGGCGCAGCAGGCTGGTCTTGCCGCTGCCGTTGGGGCCGCTGATCTGTAGCATGTCGCCGGGCCGCAGCTCGAAGGCAAGGTGCTCGAACAGCAGACGCCAGTCGCGCTCGCAGGCCAGGCCCACGGCTTGAAGATGAAGGGTCACGGTTTCGCCTTATCGTTCTAGGGTTCGGGTGACGGTGCCCGGAGCCCTGCCACTCAAGTCGCCCGATGCGCTGCCGTTACAGTGGCAACTATGGGCGGGCGGCATTATTACATGCACAGCCCTGCTGCCAAGAGGCTGAGCGCCTAAGGTTGTATACAATCATGACTGAAATCAATAGTCTCGGCCCGCAAACCGTCACTGGAGCCCAAGCGATCAAGGCTGCCATGACCGGCGAATTGCTGCGCCTCACCCAGGCTCAACCGGGTTTGCTGAGCCCTGGGGAGACGGCGCAGGCCGAGGTGGTTGCCATGCGCCAGACTGGCCAGGAGTTCCAGTTGGTGTTGCGTTTGCTGCAAGCCAACGGTCTGCAGACTCAACTGCAAGCCAGCGCCAGCCAGCCTTTGCCCCAGGGCAGCCAAGTGACCGTCAGCCAACCTGAAGTCGGGCGTCTGGCCATTTTGCTGCAGCAGGCCAGCGCTAGCCAAATCGCAACCCTCACCCGCCTGGATACTACGCAGGTACCGGTCGGTACCCTGGTGCAGGGTAAGGTCATGACCAACCAACTACTCCCTGAAGTACCGGGTCAGCCTGCAAGCTACCGGGCGCTGGTGAGCCTTCTCAATACCGCCCAAGCCGGTGCCGTGCTGGCCGTGGACAGCCCCCGACCATTGGCAATCGGCAGCCTGCTCAGCGCACGGGTACAGGGCGACCAGTCGCTGCAGTTCGTCCCCCTGGCCGGCAGGCAGGATCAATTGGGCATCGCCCAGCACCTTGGCAGCCAGCAGAACCGTCAGGCGTCGCTGCCGGGCCTGCTGGCCGGTTTGCAACAGTTGGCACGCGACGCCGGGACTGACAGCGCGCTGCGCACGACCGTCGAACGATTGCTTGGCGCGCTGCCGACAGTCCAGCAACTGGGGGATGCCAAAGCCGTTGCTCAGGCGTTGCTCAACAGCGGCGCCTTTCTCGAGGCCAAGTTGATGACAGGGGCGACAGCCACGCTGGCCACTGACCTCAAGGCAAACATGCTGCAATTGATCAACCAGATCAGTGCCAGTAGCGCCCTCGGCCCACCAGCGGCGAGCGTGGCCGCGGCCATGCCCGCCCTGGTCCGAAACGCCCTGGGCATGCTGGAGCGGGTAAGCCCCAAACCCCAGCCCGGCGCGTTCCCCCTCCCCTCCAGGTTATTGCAGGCGATGGAAGAAGAAGGGGACCTGGAACAGCTGCTGCGCCTGGCAGCAGCCGCCGTCTCTCGCCTGCAAAGCCACGCCATGAGCAGCCTGCAGCAAAGCGGCACGCTGGAAAACGGCAACCTGCAGACCACTTGGCAGACCGAAGTGCCCATTCGCCATGGACAGGATTTCGTGCCCTTGCAAATCAAGCTTCAGCGCGAAGAGACACCTCAGCAGCAAGCCGACCGCGAGCGTGAGGCGCCTGAAACGCTGCAACCGTTGTGGCGTATCGAGCTGGCTTTCGATCTGCCGCCGCTCGGGCCGCTTCAAGTCCAGGCCCAGCTGACACAGGGCCGTCTGAACGGCCAGCTGTGGGCCGAGCGCGAACAGACCGCCCGCCTGATCGAAGGGCAGCTTGGCGCGCTGCGTGAGCGCCTGCTGGCCCGCGGTCTGCTGGTCGATGATCTGCACTGCTACCCCGGCAGGCCTGCACAAGGCTCACGTACCAGGGTCGAACAACGTTGGGTGGATGAAAACGCATGAGTAACCCTAACCCGCGTCAGGCCGTGGCGCTGAGCTACGACGGGCAGCAGGCGCCGACACTGAGCGCCAAAGGTGACGATGAGTTGGCAGACGCCATCCTGGCCCTGGCCCGCGAACATGAAGTGCCCATTTATGAAAACCCTGAGCTGGTTCGTTTACTGGCGCGTCTTGAACTGGGCGAGCAGATCCCTGAGGCGCTGTATCTGACCATCGCCGAAGTCATCGCTTTCGCCTGGCAGCTGCGCGGCAAAGTACCACCGGGCTTCGAGGACACCCCCGCTGAGCCGAGGGACATTACCCCGGCGCACTTGCGTTTGCCTGAAGGGTAGTAGTTGGCTACGACCCAAAACTGCAGGCGCATCGACACTGTATCGGCTCTATCCACTACATGAGTCGATAACCATGGCTACTACCTTCGTCAACTCAGTCGGCCAACGGTACGTGCGTAATCACCTGCGCAACATACCGCGCCCAGATCGCCAGGCCGCCGCTGCTATACGCGAGTGGGCTCAGCGGCAAGGCCATGACCTGGATCCGGATCAGACGGATGTCGTCACCTTGCACTACCGGGGCGATGAGGCCGTCGTGATGCAACGGCTTTCGCTGACCCAGGCGGTGCTGTCGAACTGGCAGGGGGAAACCTGCAAGAATCTGTTGGGGCAGCTGCTTCCTGGCGAGTGGGCAGGTCACATGCCATCGCGCCCGTTCAAAATCGTCAACCGCCTGCCCGAGAATAGCGTGCTGGACAACAGGCCTGCCTATCTGGTCTTCAATGGGCTGTTCCGCAGAACCCAACCCGCACGCTACGACAGCTCGACCCACCTGCCCATCGACGTCGAAGCCATGCAGCACGCCATCTGGGAGCTGGATTTTCACACCCGTTTCGTCGCCATGCTCGACGATTACTGGCACAACGCCCGTGACAGCCACCAGCAATGCCTGCAAATCGGCTTCGTAGCGGCTTGCAACAAGCAAGTGCAAGAGGGCTCGCTCAGCGACACGGCGCGCCAGATGCTCTGGGAAGCAGCAGGCCTGGCGCCTCGCGCTACCAGTCTCAGAATCCGGGCGCTCAATGTCTATGGCTACACATCCACCGACCTGATCGCAATCGCTGACCAGCACAGGCGCGGGGTGGTGCTGTACCTTCCAGGTAATGCCTCGCCTTTCCATGAGTTCGCAAGCCTGGACAGCATGAAAGACTGGTTTGGTGACCAGTGCCGCGTTGCAGAGAAGCGTGAGGCACTGCGCCGATATTTCCGGCTAGCCGATACGCCAGACGGGCTGGACTTCAGCGGCTTGGATACGGCGCTCGAGGGGTTAGGCGCCTATCCTGCCGTTTATCATCGATCGCCCAATCGTTCCGGTTTCACAACCGATGGTCAGTGGCCGCCGCGGCAATACGTTTACTACAAGACCAAACAGTACAGCCCGTCGATCAAGGATGACTTGTTTGCCGTGCTTACTGAGCGTCAGCGCGTGCGCAGTTACGCCGATGCGGACTTCATCATCACCAGTGACCAAGCCGTGACCAAGGCAAAATGGCGAGGCTATGTGCTCGCCTCGATCAATTTACTGGCACCACTGGCGATCGTGATTCCTGCCCTGGCACCTATGCTTGCGTTGGCAGGCGCCGCTCAGTTTGGCCTGGGCCTGGATCAGGCCATCAATGGCAAGACACTGGAGGACAAAGCGCAGGGCGTCAGCAACACGGTTTACGGACTGTTCAATGCCCTCCCCCTGGTTGGCGAGGCCACGACGCGCGCAACAGAAGTGTTCTGCGCACAACGCTCGCGCTTCTTCACGCCCATCCGTTTGAACGACCAATTGGGCTACCCGCTGAGCCCGATAAACCCACCGCATTTTTCCGAGCCGGAGATCGGTGATTTCTTCGGCGATGCGCTGCAGCCCGTGCCGGCTGACGATAGCCCGGTCGCGCGCTCCATCATCCGAATACCTGTCAGTGAGCAGGGACCCGCGCAGCTGCAAGGGGAAATCGGCGGTTACAACGCAAACGTGCTGTACGACAGTGAACACGATGCTTTCATCGTCGATGATGCAGTCAACGATGTGGACCCAACCTATTACCAGGTGACCCCGGGCCATCGTGGCCTTACCCCAGTGGATATCACCACACGCCCGGTTACCGACGAAATGCGCTCGGCAACGCTCAGGGGCCTTGGTATTGATCTGCCATTACCGCTCGATATCCCTGCCGTCGACCACTCGGCGGCTCAGCCTATTCCCAAAACCATTTCCAGCCTATGGGTAGGCAACAAGATCATCGCGCCTGAGCTTGTAGACAACTTGGCCGCCAACGCAGAGCGCCTGAGCAACAGCAATTACACTTACCGCCTGTACTTGTCCAAGGCAGAACCCCAGGCCTTTGAAGCCAATCGGCAACTGCTCAATGAACGCGCGCCCAGGCTTGAAGTGCTGCCTTTGGAGGAGCAGCCGTTCTATGCGCACTTCACTGAAAGCGTGAATTTCGAGCAATACCAGCATGCCACCAGCGATCCTGGGGCCAATTACGCTTCGGCATCGGACATCTTGCGCTATTCAATGCTCGACAGTTTGGGGGGCATCTACATGGATGTCGACGATTCGCTGCTACCCCATCCCGAGGCACCGCAGGACCCTGCTCGCGCCGCTATCGAAACCGTCGAACTGGCCACGACACAGGACGGTTTCATCCTGGGTGACCCTACAAACAACGATACGCTCGGCATGCACTGCCACTACAACACCAACATGATTGGCACTCATCCTTCAAACCCCAACCTGCAGGCGATCAGCGATCTCATGCACGAACGCTACCAGGCCATGCCAGACTTTTATCAGCACAGGCCCATCACCGGCACTGCCGGTTTCAAGGCGTATGCCAGACGCCTGAATCACTTGACGGGCCCCGCAGTGCTCAATGATGTGATCGATCAGCACCTACCCCGGCTCTACTGCTTGCGCCAACTCACCAACCTGCACACATTGCCACAGACCAAACCGCTGTTTCTGACCATTGGCAAGACGCAGGCGGTAAAGGCGGCGATTACCCACGACTTGGCACTGGGCAATGTTGCACAAGTGGGCAACTACCATTCGTGGGGCAAACCTTGAAACGCACAGGGCGACTGGCGCCACCCTGATGTTCAGTCGTTGCGATGCAGCTTGCTCATCAGCTCGGCCTCGGCCTGGGTCAGGCCGCAGGTTTCGGTGAGTTCCGACACGCTAGCGCCCATGCCGACCAGCCGTGCAGCCTGGGTGAAGGTGACGCTGCTCGGGTCACGCTGCTCCAGCCGTTCCAGCCGGTCGGGCAGCGTGGCCACCGCACCGCGCAGCTCATGGATGGCGTCGCCCATGCGCACGGTGACGTTCTGGTAGTCATCGAGCCGCTTGCCGAGGTCCTTGATACGCTGGTCGCGCAAGGCATCGCCAATGGCCTGCTGCGCAGCCAGCTCGCGCTGACGCTTGGCGTAGTTCAGGAAGAACCACAGGCTCAAGGCCCACAGCAGGGCCAGTAAGATGACGCCGACCTCGAAAATCAAGTCAGATGTTCTCCAGTTCCGACCACTCTTCCTCGGTCATCATCTTGTCCAGCTCGACCAGAATCAGCAATTCGCCGTTCTTGTTGCACACGCCCTGGATGAACTTGGCCGATTCTTCGTTGCCGACGTTGGGCGCGGTTTCGATCTCGGACTGGCGCAGGTACACCACCTCGGCGACGCTATCGACCAGAATGCCGACCACTTGCTTGTCAGCTTCGATGATGACGATGCGGGTGTTGTCGGTGACCTCGGTTGGCATCAGCCCGAAGCGCTGGCGCGTGTCGATCACGGTCACCACGTTGCCGCGCAGGTTGATGATACCCAGCACATAGCTGGGCGCACCCGGCACCGGGGCGATTTCCGTGTAGCGCAGCACTTCTTGTACCTGCATCACGTTGATGCCGTAGGACTCGTTGTCCAGACGGAAGGTAACCCACTGCAGGATCGGATCTTCAGAACCTTGTGCGGACGACTTTTTCATTCCCCTACCCCTTGAAATCCGCCTTTGGCGGTGTGTTCGGTGTGATGTGCTGTTTGGCGTGCAACTGCTTGACGGCGCCGCTGGCGATCAACTCGGCCAGCTCCGCCACGTCCAGCAGTGCACACATGTGTTCAATGACCGTGCCGGCCAGCCACGGCCGCTGGCCCCGCTGGCTACGCCACTTGATCTCGGACGGGTCCAGGCGCAGCGAGCGGCTGACCTGATGCACAGCCAGCCCCCACTCGTAGCCCTGGACAGAAATGACGTATTGCAGGCCCTGGCGGAAATCATCGCGGTAGCGGTCAGGCATGACCCAGCGCGCGGTGTCGAGCACCTTGAGGTTGCCAGCCTGGCAGGTGAGGATGCCCAGGAACCACTCGGGCTGCCCGAACAGCGGCGTCAGCTCGCGGTCGGCCAAGGTGTAGATCGAGCCCAGGCACACCAGCGGCACGGCCAAGGTCAGGCCGGCCACATCGAACAGCAGGCACTCGAACGGCTCGGCAGCCCAGGCCGGGCGCCCATCGACGGTGGCCGGCGGTACGGGCACATCCGGTGCAGGCAGGTGGACGTCCACCAGGGGCATTGCCGGCTCCACAGCCGGGGTATCAGTCAAGACCGGGATGCTGGCCTCGGCCACCACTGCCTGTTCCACCACCGCCACCACGGGCGGCTGCACAGGTATGACGCTAGGCAACACCGCAAGCCTGGGCTCGGCGAACGGCCGCTCAGGTGCGGGCGGCGCCGGTTGTGCCTGCGTGGCCTGGCCAGGCTGACGCGCATCGCGGGCCTGCTCCTGGCGCACCGCCAGGGCGAAGTCATCTGCCGCGCCTGGCGGTGGCGGCGTCTCCAAGGGCTCGGTGGCTTCCTGGAGCAGACCGTCAAGATAGGACTGCAGGGCCAACTGGGGCTTGCTGCTCACTTGCCGTGTTTGTGTCATCAGGCCACCTGCGCCGCGGGCTTGTAGGTCAACAAGTGCTTGAGCAGCGCCCGATAGGCCACCAGCCCTCGGCTCTTGTTGTCGAATTGCGACGGCGTGACGCCCTTGCGGCTGGCATCGCGCAGCCGCGTGTCCACGGGAATGTAGCCCTGCCATACCTGTTCGCCGTAGGCATCGCGCAGCAACTTGAGCGTTCCCAGGGACGCCTGGGTACGTCGGTCGAACAACGTCGGCACGATCTGGTAAGGCAGCGCCTGGCGCCGGGAGCGGTTGATCATGGCAAGGGTGCCGACCATGCGCTCAAGTCCCTTGACGGCCAGGAACTCGGTCTGCACCGGGATGACCAGTTGCTGGCTGGCCGCCAGCGCATTGACCATCAACACCCCTAGCAAAGGGGGGCTGTCGATCAATGCGAAGTCGAAGTCTTGCCACAACTGCGCCAGACTCTTGGCGATGACCAGCCCCAGACCGTTCTGACCGGGCGATTGACGCTCCAGCACAGCAAGGGCAGTGCTAGAGGGAAGCAATGAAATGCGCTCGTCACTGGTTGGCAACAGCAACTGCCCCGGCAGCCCGTCCGGAACGCTGCCCTTGTGCAGGAACAGGTCGTAGCAGCTGTGCTCCAGCGCATCGGGATTATGCCCGAAATAGCTGGTCATCGACCCATGCGGATCAAGATCGACGACGATTACACGCTTGCCGGCGTCGGCCAGAAGGCCAGCCAGGGCGATGGTGGTGGTGGTCTTGCCGACGCCACCTTTTTGATTGGCTACTGCCCAGACTCTCATCAGGCAAACTCTGTCCGTGGGTGAGGCAGGGCGCGTGGTGTGCCCGCTGCCTTGCTGGAAAATGAAAGGCGTGGATGGCTGTCGGTCAGGCGCCGTGCATGGACATCCGCCAATGGGGCGACAGAGAATTGACGAGTCACTGGCCTGCCACCGCTGCTGAGCTTGCCGGTGCACTTTGTGTGCCAGCCCGGCGCAGTGCAGCATCAGGCGTGGCATTGGCAGCACCGGTACTGGTCAGGCTGCGGCGCACCTCAAGGTTGCGGGATATCACCAGTACCACGCGCCGGTTACGGGCCCGGCCCTCGGGGGTATCATTGCCCGTCACGGGCTGATACTCGCCGTAGCCCACCGAGGCCATACGCCCAGGGTTCACGCCGCCCATGGCCAACAGCCTGACGATACTGGCGGCACGGGCCGAGGAAAGCTCCCAATTGGTCGGGTATTGCGCCGTACGGATAGGCTGGTTATCGGTGAAGCCTTCGACGTGAACCGGGTTGGCGAAAGGCTTGAGAATGGCCGCCACCTTGTCGATGATGGCGAATGCATTGTCACTGGGCATGGCATCGCCACTGCCGAACAGCAACGAGGAATTGAGCTCGATCTCGATCCACAGCTCGTTACCCCGGATCGTCATCTGATCACCCTTGATGAGGTCACCAAAGGCGTCGCGCACTTCATCGGCGATGGTCTTGAGCGGGTCGTTGCTGGCGGCCGTCAGGCCAGCGTCGGACTGCTCGCTGTCCTTGACCAAGGGCTGGGCAGGTCGCACGGTCAGCGGGCGCTCATCCCCGATGGGAATGGGCCTCATGCTGCGCTCAGGGTCGTTGAACACGCCCAACAAGGCTTGGGACACCACCTTGTACTTGCCCTCGTTGACCGAGGAAATCGAATACATCACCACGAAAAAGGCGAACAGCAAGGTGATGAAGTCGGCGTAGGATACCAGCCAGCGTTCGTGGTTTTCCGGCTCCTCGGCATGACGGCGACGACGCATGGGCTACTCCATGAAGCCTTGCAGCTTCAGCTCGATCGAGCGCGGGTTCTCGCCTTCGGCAATGGACAGCAGGCCTTCGAGGAGCATTTCCCGGTAACGCGACTGGCGCAGCACCAGCGCCTTGAGCTTGTTGGCGATGGGTAACAGGATCAGGTTGGCGCTGGCGACCCCGTAGATGGTCGCCACGAAGGCAACGGCGATGCCGTTGCCCAGTTGCGCCGGGTCGGCCAGGTTGCCCATGACGTGAATCAGCCCCATCACCGCGCCGATGATTCCGATGGTCGGAGCGTACCCGCCCATGCTCTCGAAGACTTTGGCAGCCTGCAGGTCACGGCCCTCCTGGGTCAGGAAATCCACTTCGAGGATACTGCGAATGGCTTCGGGCTCGGCGCCGTCGACCAGCAACTGCAAGCCCTTGCGCGCGTAAGGGTCAGGCTCGCCATCGGCTACCCCTTCCAGCCCGAGCAGGCCTTCCTTGCGCGCCGTGAGGCTCCAGTTCACCACGCGATCGACCCCACCCGGCAGATCGACACGCGGTGGAAACAGGATCCAGCGCAGGATCTGCAAGGCCCGCTTGAACGAGGAGAGCGGCGATTGCAGCAAGGCTGCCGCCAGGGTACCGCCCAATACGATCAGCGCTGCCGGCCCATTGATCAAGGCGCCCACATGGCCGCCTTCGAGGAAGTTACCGCCCACGATGGCGACAAAAGCCAGGATCAGGCCAATCAGGCTGAGCACGTCCATCAGACGCACGCCTCCACCAGGTGCCGGCCAATATCGTCGAGGCTGTACACCGCATCGGCTAGGTTGGCCTTGACGATCGCCATGGGCATGCCATAAATCACGCAGCTGGCTTCATCCTGTGCCCACACCGTGCTGCCACCCTGCTTGAGCAGGCGCGCCCCTTCCCGGCCGTCCGCGCCCATGCCCGTCAGTACCACGGACAACACCTTGTCGCCATAGGACTTGGCTGCCGAGCCAAAGGTAATGTCCACGCAGGGCTTGTAGTTGAGCCGCTCGTCACCGGGCAGAATCTTCACGGTTCCACGGCCATCGATCATCATCTGTTTGCCACCGGGGGCCAACAGCGCCAGCCCGGGGCGCAGAATGTCGCCATCTTCGGCTTCCTTGACGCTGATCCGGCACAGCTTGTCCAGGCGCTCTGCAAAGGCCTTGGTGAAGGCTGCCGGCATGTGCTGGATGAGCACGATCGGCGCCGGGAAATTGCCTGGCAATTGCGTGAGCACACGCTGCAAGGCCACCGGTCCCCCGGTCGAGGTGCCGATAGCAACGAGCTTGTAAGGCTTGCGCTTGGGCGCAGGCGAATGGGCGGCCGCCGGCCTGACGGGGGCTGTGGTGCTGCGCACCGGTGCCGGCGCTGCAGCGCTGGTGGCTGTTGTGGGCGTCGGCGCAGGGGCAGCAGCGGGCGCGACCGCCGGGCGGGCGTAACTGGCCATGCGGCGATTGCTTCGCGACAGGGTATGCACCTTCTCGCACAGCATCTGCTTGACCTTCTCGGGGTTGCGCGAGATGTCTTCGAAATTCTTCGGCAGGTAGTCCACCGCCCCGGCATCGAGCGCATCGAGCGTGACCCGAGCGCCTTCATGGGTGAGCGATGAGAACATCAGCACAGGTGTCGGGCACCTTTGCATGATGTGCCGCACCGCCGTGATGCCATCCATCATGGGCATCTCGTAGTCCATGGTGATCACATCGGGCTTGAGCGCAAGCGCCTGGTCGATCGCTTCCTTGCCGTTGGTTGCAGTGCCCACTACCTGGATCGTCGAGTCCCCCGAGAGGATTTCCGAGACGCGGCGGCGGAAGAAACCGGAATCATCCACCACCAGGACCTTGACTGCCATAAACACTCCGTTAGGCGGCGCCCCCGGCCAAGGGGGCGCCACCGAGATCAAATACGCCGCGCGGCGTAACGCTTGAGCATGCTCGGGACGTCGAGAATCAGCGCAATGCGACCGTCGCCGGTGATGGTGGCCCCGGACATCCCCGGGGTGCCTTGCAACATCTTGCCCAGAGGCTTGATTACCACTTCTTCCTGGCCCACCAGTTGATCGACGACAAAGCCGATGCGCTGGGTGCCGACCGACAGGATCACCACGTGACCTTCGTGTTGTTCTTCATGCACCTGGCCCTGGACCAGCCAGCGCTTGAGGTAGAACAGCGGTAACGCCTTGTCCCGCACGATCACCACTTCCTGGCCATCGACCACGTTGGTGCGCGACAGGTCCAGGTGGAAGATCTCGTTGACGTTGACCAACGGGAAGGCGAACGCCTGGTTGCCCAGCATCACCATCAGGGTGGGCATGATCGCCAGGGTCAACGGGACCTTGATGACGATCTTCGAGCCCTGCCCCTTGGCCGAGTAGATGTTGATCGAGCCATTGAGCTGGGAGATCTTGGTCTTGACCACGTCCATGCCCACGCCCCGCCCGGAGACGTCGGAAATCTCGGTCTTGGTGGAAAAGCCCGGGGCGAAGATCAGGTTGTAGCAGTCCGACTCACTCAGGCGGTCGGCGGCGTCCTTGTCCATCAGGCCCTTTTCCACGGCCTTGGCACGCAGTACGTTCGGGTCCATGCCTTTGCCGTCGTCGGAAATCGACAGCAGGATATGGTCGCCTTCTTGCTCGGCAGACAATACGACACGCCCGGTGCGCGCCTTGCCCGCGGCCTCGCGCTCATCGGGCATTTCCACCCCATGGTCCACGGCGTTGCGCACCAAGTGCACCAGCGGGTCGGCCAGCGCCTCGACCAGGTTCTTGTCCAGGTCGGTTTCTTCGCCCACCAGTTCAAGGTTGATCTCTTTCTTCAACTGCCGCGCCAGGTCACGTACCAGGCGCGGGAAGCGGCCGAACACTTTCTTGATCGGCTGCATGCGCGTCTTCATCACCGCCGTCTGCAAGTCGGCGGTGACCACGTCGAGGTTCGACACGGCCTTGGACATGGCTTCATCGCCGCTGTTCAGGCCCAGGCGTACCAGACGGTTACGCACCAGCACCAGTTCGCCGACCATGTTCATGATCTCGTCCAGGCGCGCGGTATCGACCCTGACGGTCGTTTCCGCTTCGCTGACCGCGTGCTTGTCGGCACTCGCCGCTGGCGCCCGCGGGGCCGCGGCAGGCTTGGGCGCTGCAACCGGTGCCGCCGCGCCAGCAGGACGGGCGACCGCCGGCGCCTCGGCCCTGGCTGGGGCTGCGGCCTGAACACTGGCAGGTGCATCGACGGCAGCCACGTCGCCATTGAACTTGCCCTTGCCATGCAGCTGGTCCAGCAACGCCTCGAACTCGTGCTCACTGATGTCGTCGCCAGTGATGGCAGATGTTTGTTCGACAGGCGCCGCCGCCTTGGCTGCGGGCAAGGCATCGGCCTGGAACGTGCCTTTACCATGCAACTGATCCAGCAGCGACTCGAACTCGGCGTCGGTAATTTCATCGCTGGCCGGCTCGGCAGCGGCAGCCACCGGCTGGGCCGTCACTTCGGCACTGAACTGGCCCTTGCCATGCAACTGGTCGAGCAGCGACTCGAATTCGGCATCGGTGATGTCGTCACCCTGGCCGCTGACCGGCTCGGCAGGCATCTGCTCGGCCGCCGCCTGGGCTTTGACTGCGTCGAGCGAATCGAGCAGTTGCTCGAATTCGCTGTCGGTGATGTCAGCTTCGGTAGCTTGCGCAGCCTGCTGCACGGGCGCAGGTTCAACCGGCACGGGCACAGCCGGTGCCGGGGCCGCTTCGGCGCTGCCGGGCTCTGCCAGACGCGCCAGGGCTGCCAGCAGTTCGGGCGTGGCCGGTGTGACCTCGCTGCGCTCACGCACCTGGGCGAACATGCCGTTGACGGCATCCAGTGCTTCGAGCACCACATCCATCAGTTCTGCATCGACCCGGCGCTCACCTTTGCGCAGCACGTCGAACACGTTCTCGGCGATATGGCAGCACTCCACCAGCTCATTGAGCTGGAGGAAGCCGGCGCCCCCTTTTACAGTGTGGAAACCGCGAAAAATTGCATTGAGCAAGTCGGCATCGTCAGGGCGGCTTTCAAGCTCGACCAGCTGCTCGGACAATTGCTCAAGTATTTCACCGGCTTCTACCAGGAAATCCTGAAGGATTTCTTCATCGGCGCCGAAGCTCATCAAAGGTGCTCCTTAAAAACCCAGGCTGGATAGCAGATCATCGACATCGTCCTGACCGGACACGACGTCTTCACGCTTATCGGCATGAATCTGCGGACCTTCACCCCGAGTCGGATGTTTTTCACGATCTTTTTCTGCGCGCAGTTGATCCTGGTCATGCTGGATGCCTGCAAAGCGGTCGACCTGGCTGGCCATCATCACCAGTTTCAGCAGGTTGCTTTCCACTTCGGTCACCAACGCCGTGACGCGCTTGATCACCTGCCCGGTCAGGTCCTGGTAATCCTGGGCCAGCAGGATGTCGTTGAGATGGCCAGCCACCTTGCGGTTACCTTCGGCGCTGTGCGCCAAGAAACCGTCGACGCGCTTGGCCAGGTCGCGAAACTCCGTGGCGTTCACTTCCCGGCGCATGAAGCGCTGCCAATCGGCACTCAGCGCTTTGGCTTCGCTGGCCAGGTCGTTGAGCACAGGCGTGCTTTCCTCGACCAGGTCCATGGTGCGGTTTGCCGCCCCTTCAGTGAGCTTGACCACATAGGACAGGCGTTCGGTGGCGTCGGTAATCTGCGACACCTCTTCGGCCTGGGGTATGGTCGGGTCGATCTGGAAACTGACGATGGCGCTGTGCAGTTCGCGGGTCAGCTTGCCCACTTCCTGGTACAGCCCCCGATCGCGGGTCTGGTTCAACTCGTGAATGAGTTGCACCGCCTCGCCGAACCGTCCGCGCTCCAGGCTTTCGACCAACTCCTGGGCATGCTTTTTAAGGGTCGATTCGAACTCGCCCAATGACGTGTGTGATGAACTCATGGCGCGCCCCCTGACGTGACTCAGCCGTTGACGCGTTCGAAGATCTTCTCGATCTTTTCTTTGAGCACCTGGGCGGTGAACGGCTTGACCACATAGCCATTCACGCCTGCCTGGGCGGCCTCGATGATCTGGTCGCGCTTGGCTTCCGCGGTCACCATCAACACCGGCAAGCTCTTGAGCTTGTCGCTGGCGCGCACTTTGCGCAGCAGGTCGATACCGGACATGCCCGGCATGTTCCAGTCAGTTACCAGAAAATCGTAATGGCCATTTTCGAGCATGGGCAGCGCCGTCATGCCGTCATCGGCTTCGCTGGTGTTGGTGAAGCCCAGGTCACGCAGCAGGTTCTTGATGATGCGCCGCATCGTCGAAAAGTCGTCGACGATGAGGATTTTCATGTTTTTGTCCAATTAGACCTCCAAGCAGTCTCAAACGCGCTCGGCCCCGAGCGCGCACTCAATCGATTCGGTACAACGTGGAAAACGGCAACGACGGCGGCGGGCTCAACGGGCCCGCCATTCCCCCAGGCGGCTGCGCAGGCGCGCGGCGCATTGGCTGTGCAACTGGCTGACCCGCGACTCGCTGACCCCCAAGACCTCACCGATCTCCTTCAGGTTCAGTTCCTCGTCGTAGTACAGCGCCAGCACCAGGCGCTCACGCTCCGGCAGGTTGGCGATGGCCTCGGTCAACGCGACCTGGAACCGCTCTTCCTCCAACCCACGGGCAGGCTCGGCCTGGCCGCTAACGCCGTCCTCATGCAAGCCTTCGTGCTCGCCGTCCTGCAACAAGTCGTCGAAGCTGAACAGGCGGCTGCCCAGTGTGTCGTTGAGAATCCCGTAATAATCATCGAGGCTCAACTTGAGTTCGGCAGCAACTTCATGATCTTTAGCGTCGCGGCCGGTTTTGGCTTCTACCGCGCGCATGGCGTCGCTGACCATGCGGGTGTTGCGGTGCACCGAACGCGGCGCCCAGTCGCCTTTGCGCACCTCGTCGAGCATGGCGCCGCGAATGCGGATGCCGGCATAGGTCTCGAAGCTGGCGCCCTTGCTGGCGTCATACTTGTTGGCGACCTCGAGCAGACCGATCATGCCCGCCTGGATCAGGTCCTCGACCTGCACGTTGGCAGGCAGTCGCGCAAGCAGGTGATAGGCGATGCGCTTGACCAGCGGGGCATAGCGCTCGATCAGCTCATATTGCGCGTCCTTCGAGGCGCGGCTGTACATCTTGAAGCCGCTGGCGCTCATGACATCGAACCTGCACTGGTCGGCTGCACCAGGCGTTCGACGAAGAACTCCAGGTGGCCACGGGGGTTGGCAGGCAGCGGCCAGCTGTCGACCTTCTGCGCAATGGCCTTGAAGGCCAAGGCGCATTTGGAGCGCGGGAACGCCTCGTACACGGCACGCTGTTTCTGCACCGCCTTGCGCACGCATTCGTCGTAAGGCACGGCGCCCACGTACTGAAGCGCCACATCCAGGAAGCGGTCGGTGACCTTGGTCAGCTTGGCAAACAGGTTGCGCCCTTCCTGAGGGCTCTGGGCCATATTGGCCAGCACCCGGAAGCGATTCATGCCGTAATCGCGGTTGAGCAGCTTGATCAGCGCGTAGGCATCGGTGATCGAGGTCGGCTCATCGCACACCACCAGCAGCACTTCCTGAGCCGCGCGCACGAAGCTGACCACCGAATCGCCGATGCCGGCCGCAGTATCAATCACCAGCACATCGAGGTTGTCGCCGACTTCGCTGAACGCCTGGATCAGACCCGCATGCTGGGCAGGCGCAAGGTGTACCATGCTCTGGGTGCCCGAAGCGGCCGGGACGATGCGCACACCGCCCGGGCCCTGCAGCATCACATCGCGCAGTTCGCAACGCCCCTCGATGACATCGGCCAGCGTGCGCTTGGGCGCAAGGCCCAGCAACACATCGACATTGGCCAGGCCAAGGTCGGCGTCGAGCAGCATGACCCTGCGGCCCAGCTCGGCCAACGCCAGAGACAGGTTCACTGAAACATTTGTCTTGCCGACGCCACCTTTGCCACCGGTCACGGCGATCACCTGTACGGGATGCATGCTACCCATGTCTGTTCTTTACCTTGTCTCGCTGGGACTCATGCCACACGAAGGGCAATGCTGCGTACCCCTTGGCATAGCTACCTTGCACACATTTCATTTTCAACCCGCTCGCCGTGGGTTGTGGTAGAGATCAGCGAACATGTCGGCCATGGCCTCCTCGCTGGGCTCGTCCTGCTGCTGCACATTGACCGCGCGGGTGACCAGCTGGTGCCCACGGGGCAAGTGCAGATCGTCCGGGATACGCGGCCCATCGGTAAGGTAGGCCACGGGCAGTCGGAAACTGATGGCAAGGCTCAGGACATCGCCCAGGCTTGCCGACTCGTCGAGTTTGGTCAGGATGCAGCCGGCCAGCCCGCAGCGCTTGTAGCTGTGGTAGGCCGCGGTCAGCACCTGCTTCTGGCTGGTGGTGGCCAGGACCAGGTAATTCTTCGCAGCGATACCGCGACCGGCCAGGGTATCGAGCTGCATGCGCAAGGCCGGGTCGCTGGCTTGCAGGCCGGCCGTATCGATCAGCACCACGCGTTTGCGCAGCAGCGGCTCGAGCGCCGCCGCCAACGACTGACCGGGGTCGACATAGGTGACCGGCACATTCAGGATCCGGCCCAGGGTCTTGAGCTGTTCCTGGGCGCCGATGCGAAAACTGTCCATGCTCACCAGCGCCAGGTTGTGGGCGCCGTACTTGAGCACATAACGCGCCGCGAGCTTGGCCAGGGTGGTGGTCTTGCCCATGCCGGCTGGGCCGACGACGGCAATCACGCCGCCGTCCTCGATCGGTTCGACGTCAGGCGTACGGATCATGCGCGCCAGGTGCGCCAGCAGCATACGCCAGGCGTGGCGAGGCTCCTCGATGTCCTTGGTCAGCTCGAGCAATTCGCGGGCAATGGGGCCAGACAGGCCGATGCGCTGCAGCCGGCGCCACAACGTGGCCTGCTGCGGCTTGCTACCTTGCAGCTGGGTCCAGGCCAGCGACCCCAGCTGCACTTCCAGCAGTTCGCGCAAGCCGGTCAGCTCCGAGCGCATGGCATCGAACAGGCGCGGGTCCACCGAGGCCTGGCTGCTTGCGGTGGCGGCCGGCTGCGGGGTATCGACATGCGGCTCGACCAAGGGCTCGGCCGCCGTGAGCGATTGACCGGCGAACAGTTGGCGATTGCTGTCGCTGCTGTCCGGGCGCTGATCGAGCTCGGCCTTGGCCGTGGCGATGCGCGTGTGCGTCTTGCGAAGCTCTTCTTCGAGTTCGACGTTCGGTACCCGAGGTGCCAGGGCGGACAGCTTGTAGTCCAGCGCGGCGGTCAGTTCGACCCCGCCTGCGATACGGCGATTGCCGATGATGGCCGCATCAGCGCCCAGCTCATCGCGCACCAGCTTCATGGCCTGACGCATATCAGCGGCGAAGAATCGCTTAACTTGCATTATCCACTACCTCAGCCATTAGGGCCCACGGTGGCAACGATGGTGACTTGCTTGTTGTCCGGTATTTCCTGATACGCCAGCACATGCAAATTCGGTACGGCCAGCCGACCGAAACGCGACAGCATGGCGCGGATCGGGCCAGCAACCAGGAGGATGGCCGGCTGGCCTTGCATCTCCTGACGCTGTGCGGCTTCGATCAGCGAACGCTGTAGCTTTTCGGCCATGCTCGGCTCAAGAAGCACTCCGTCTTCCTGACCTTGCCCGGCCCTCTGCAGACTATTGAGCAAGATCTGTTCCAACCTGGGCTCCAAAGTGATCACAGGCAGCTCGGACTCAACGCCAACAATGCTTTGCACGATGGCGCGACACAATCCGACGCGCACGGCCGCGACCAAAGCGGCGGTATCTTGACTCTTTGCCGCGTTGTTGGCGATGGATTCGGCAATGCTACGAATATCGCGCACTGGCACCTGTTCTGACAACAAAGCCTGTAGGACTTTGAGAAGACCAGACAGCGAAATGACACCCGGCACCAACTCTTCCGCCAGCTTGGGCGACGCCTTGGACAAGACTTGCAACAGTTGCTGCACTTCTTCGTGACCGATCAGCTCGTGGCAATGCTTCTGCAATATCTGGTTGAGGTGAGTGGCCACCACCGTGCTGGCGTCTACGACGGTGTAGCCAAGCGACTGAGCCTGGGAGCGCTGACCGACGTCGATCCACACCGCCTCCAGGCCAAAAGCAGGATCGCGAGCCGCAATGCCGTTGAGGCTGCCGAACACCTGCCCTGGGTTGATGGCAAGCTCGCGGTCCGGGTAGATCTCTGCTTCGGCCAGAATTACCCCCATCAACGTCAGGCGATAGGCACTGGGTTGCAGGTCCAGGTTGTCGCGGATGTGCACGGTAGGCATGAGAAAGCCCAAGTCCTGAGACAGCTTCTTGCGCACCCCCTTGATCCGCGCCAGCAGCTGCCCGCCCTGGTTGCGGTCGACCAACGGAATCAAGCGATAACCCACCTCGAGGCCGATCATGTCGATCGGGGTGACGTCGTCCCAGCCCAGCTCCTTGGTTTCGGCCGCCCTCTGCGGGGACGGCAGCAGCTCTTGCTGGCGCTGTGCTTCCTGCTGGGCCAGCACCTTGGTCTTATGCTGTTTTTTCCACACCAGGTAGGCACCGCCGCCCGCCATCAGGCCCAGGCTCAGGAACGCCAGGTGCGGCATGCCCGGCACAAGGCCCATGACGATCATGATGGCGCCGGACACAGCCAGGGCCCGGGGCGAGTCGAACATCTGGCGGTTGATCAGCTTGCCCATGTCCTCCGAGCCCGAGGCACGGGTGACCATGATGGCTGCGGCGGTGGAGAGCAGCAGCGAAGGCAGCTGCGCCACTAGGCCGTCACCGATGGTCAGCAGGGCATACACCTTGCCGGCATCACCGAAGCTCATGCCATGCTGCAACATGCCGATCAGCATGCCACCGATCAGGTTGATGAACAGGATCAGCAGGCCAGCGATGGCGTCACCGCGCACGAACTTGCTGGCACCGTCCATCGAACCGTAGAACTCAGCCTCCTGGGCGACTTCGCTGCGGCGCGCCTTGGCCTGCGCCTGGTCGATCAGGCCGGCGTTCAGGTCGGCGTCGATGGCCATCTGCTTGCCCGGCATCGCATCCAGGGTGAAGCGTGCGCTGACCTCCGAGATACGCCCCGCACCCTTGGTCACTACCACGAAGTTGATGATCATGAGGATGGCGAAGACCACCGCACCGACCACGTAGTTGCCGCCGATGACCACATCGCCGAAGGCCTGGATCACCATGCCCGCGGCGCCGTGCCCTTCCTGGCCGTGCAGCATGACCACGCGGGTGGAAGCCACGTTCAGGGCCAGTCGCAGCAGGGTCGCCACCAGCAGGATGGTGGGGAAAGCGGCGAAGTCCAGCGGGCGCAGCGCGTACACGCTGACCAGCAGCACCACGATGGACAAGGCGATGTTGAAGGTGAAGAACACGTCGAGCAAAAACGGTGGTATTGGCAACATCATCATTGCCAGCATCACCAACAGCAACAGCGGCACGCCGAGGTTGCCCCGCCCGAGACCGGCCAGGTTATGGCGAGCGTTGCTGATTAACTGAGTGCGATCCACCGCGAGTCCTCTTCTTGCAAAACTTTGACGCCTGTCAGGCGACTGGCGCTGCCATTGCAAGAAGCTTTCCAACTTTGTCGGGTGGAGAATTTATATTGCCTGTGCTGGCCCTATGGCGGCCATTTCAGCCATCCCCGGCGCAAGGTCAACTGTCGCGTCGCAGATCGGGCGGAATGGGCAAGTCGGTCTTCAGCGGATCTGGCCGCTTACCCTTGCCTGCGTGGTACTGACGGATCTGGAAGACATACGCCAACACCTGAGCCACCGCCAAGTACAGGCCGGCAGGAATTTCATGCTCCACCTCGGTGGAGTAGTAGATCGCCCGAGCCAAGGCGGCGGATTCGAGAATCTGGATCTTGTGCTCAGCGCCGATCTCGCGAATCTTCAAGGCCATGAAGTCGCTGCCCTTGGCCAGCAGCAAGGGGGCCGAATTCCCGTTTTCCGGATCGTACTGCAGCGCGACGGCGTAATGGGTCGGGTTGGTGATGATCACATCGGCCTGGGGCACAGCCGCCATCATTCGCCGTTGCGACACCTCGCGTTGCAACTGGCGGATACGCTGCTTGACCTCCGGCTTGCCCTCGCTGTCCTTGTACTCGTCGCGCACTTCCTGCTTGGTCATCTTCATTTTCTTGTGCGTCTGCCACAGCTGGAACGGGGCGTCGGCGGCCGCGATCAGCAACAGCCCGGCCGACATCCAGAGTGCGCTCCACCCTACCACCTGCAGGCTGTGGATGATTGCCTGCTCCAGCGGCTCGTTGGCGATCGACAGCAGAGCTTGACGGTCGCTGGCCAGCACCGCCACCGCCACTACCAGGATCACGAAGAACTTGGCCAGCGCCTTGAGCAATTCGGTCAAGGCATTCATGGAGAACATGCGCTTGATGCCCGAAAGTGGGTTCATGCGGCTGAATTTGGGTTGCAGCAAGCTGCCGGAGAATACGAACCCACCCAGTACGATCGGCGCAACGAAGGAAATCACGAATAGCAGGATCAGAATCGGCTGCACGGCCCAGATGGCCATTTTGCCGGACGTGAGCAAGAACGCCCCCATGGATCGCTCATCGACGATGATCTCTCGGGTCAGGCTGAAGTTCATGCGCATCATTTCCAGCAGAGTCTCGGCCAGATACCCGCCAAAAGCCAATATGCCCCCGGCACCTGCCAGGGTGACCGCCACCGTGTTGAGCTCCTTGGAACGCGCGATTTCGCCTTTTTCCCGTGCGTCGCGCTTGCGCTTTTCGGTGGGTTCCTCTGTCTTGTCCTGACCGCTCTCGCTTTCTGCCATTCAACCGGCCCTCGCCAAATCCCGCAGCCACAGCAACGTTTCGCTGGCCAATGCCTGGTAATGAGACAGTATATCGGCAAGGCCGATCCAGAAAATGAGCATGCCCATGACCAAGGTCAGTGGGAAACCAATGGAAAAAATATTCAGTTGCGGGGCCGCACGGGTCATCACGCCAAAGGCGACGTTGACGACCAGCAGCGCTGCGATCACCGGCAGGATCAATATCAGCCCAGCGCCGAACACCCACGCCATGCGCCCGACCAACTCCCAAAAATGCGTGACCACCAGGGCATTGCCAACCGGTAGCGTGGTGAAGCTCTCGGTCAACACCTCGAATACCACCAAGTGACCGTTCATCAGCAGAAACAGCACGCTCACCAGCATGGTCATGAATTGACTGATCACAGTGACGTTGACCCCGTTGCCAGGATCGACCATAGATGCAAAGGCCATCCCCATCTGTACTGCCACGATCTGCCCGGCGATCACGAAGGCCTGGAAAAGCAACTGCAACCCCAAGCCGAACATGGTACCGACGATGATCTGCTCGGCGCACAGCAGCGCCCCTTTGAGGCTCAACGGATCGAACGGCGGCAGGGGCGGGAGCGCCGGCACGATGACCACGGTAATCGCCACGGCAACGTACAAGCGCACCCGCGCCGGCAACATGCGCGTGCCGAAGATGGGCATGGTCATCAGCACCGCCGTCACCCTGAACAGCGGCAGGATGAAGGTGGCCACCCAGGTGCCGATTTGCGTGTCGGTCAGCTCAAGCATTCGCGCATCAACCGATGAGCTGGGGGATGTTGGTGTACAGGGTCGTGATGTACTCCATGAACTTCTGCACCAACCACGGCCCGGCCACGATCAGTGTGATCAACATCACCAGCAGGCGCGGCAGAAAGCTCAAGGTCTGCTCATTGATCTGGGTGGCGGCCTGGAACATGGCCACGATCAAACCCACCAGCAGGCTGGGAACCACCAGAACGGCAACCATCAACGTGGTCAGCCACAAGGCGTCGCGGAACAGGTCGACGGCTACTTCAGGCGTCATGCACGGCCCTCCCAGGCAAAGTCACACACCACCGAAACTGCTGGCCAGCGTGCCCATGATCAGGGCCCAGCCATCGACCAGCACGAACAGCATGATCTTGAATGGCAAGGAGATGATCAGCGGCGACAGCATCATCATGCCCATGGCCATGAGCACGCTGGCCACCACCATGTCGATGATCAGAAACGGAATGAAGATCATGAAGCCGATCTGGAAGGCCGTCTTGAGTTCCGAGGTGACGAAGGACGGCACCAGGATACTCAACGGCACCTGATCGGGGCTGGCGATGTCGGTGCGCTTGGACAGGCGCATGAACAAGTCCAGATCGCTCTGCCGGGTCTGGGCCAGCATGAAGTCCTTGAGCGGGCCCTGCGCTCGGTCAATGGCCTGTTGGGCGGTCAACTGCTCGTTCAGGTAAGGCTGCAGGGCCGTCTGGTTGATGCGGTCGAACACCGGCGCCATGATGAACAGGGTCAGGAACAGCGCCATGCCGGTCAGTATCTGGTTCGAAGGCGTCTGTTGCAGCCCCAGCGCCTGGCGCAGGATGGAAAAGACGATGATGATCCGGGTGAAGCTGGTCATCAGGATGACGAACGCTGGAATGAAGCTCAGCGCCGTCATGATCAACAGGATCTGCAGGCTGACCGAGTACTCCTGCTGCCCATCGGTACCGTTGGACAGGGTGATGGCCGGGATTGACAGCGGGTCGGCCGCCAGTGCCAACGGCGCCGCCAACAGCAGCGCCAAGGTGAACAACAGTCGCAGCGCTGCGCTCATCGGGTCTTGTCCTTAGGGTCCTTGCCCATCAGTTCCATCAGCCGCTGGGCGAACTCAGGCGTCACCTGGCGGGCACCCTGGGGTACATCCACTGGCTCGGCCAGCACGTGCAACGCTTCGATGTTGCCAGGTGTATGACCGATGAGGATCTGCTCCTTGCCCACCTGCACCAGCAGCAGCCGATCACGCGGGCCGATGGCGCGGCTGCCGATGATGTCGATCACGTGCCCGCCCTTGACCGCCGAACCTTGCATTCGGCGCAGCAGCCAGGCGAGCAGAAAGATCAGCCCGACCACCAGCAACAGGCCAAAGACCATTTGCGCCAGTTGCCCGCCCAGGCTCCCTGGAGGGTTGACCGGCGTCGCCGCAGGCGTAGCGGCGGCCAGACACACCTGGCTGGCCAGTGCCGCGGCAACCGCCGCGATGACGCGCACCCTGGCCTTCATCAACGCAGCTTCTTGATGCGTTCACTGGGGCTGATCACGTCCGTCAGGCGGATGCCGAACTTCTCGTTGACCACTACCACTTCGCCATGGGCGATCAGCGTGCCATTGACCAGCACATCCAAGGGCTCGCCTGCCAGGCGGTCGAGCTCAATCACCGAACCCTGGTTGAGTTGGAGCAGATTGCGGATGTTGATTTCGGTACTACCTACTTCCATCGAGATGCTCACCGGGATGTCGAGAATCACATCCAGGTTCGGGCCTTCGAGGCTGACGTTGGCATTGGGCTTGGGCGAGCTGGCGAACTCCTCCATCGGCAGGCGGCCGGGCCCCTGATTCTGGCTGGTATCGCCCAGCAGTGCATCGATGTCGGCCTGGCCGGCCGCACCGGTTTCTTCCAGCGCAGCAGCCCACTCATCGGCGAGCGCCTGGTCTTCCGGGGAGGTGATCTCGTTTTCGTTAGCCATGATTTCCTCGACAGGCATTCAATTCGTTGGGAGCGGCCGCCGTCAGCGGCGTTCGATCGGGTCGATGATCTGCAGCGCCAGGTTGCCCTTGTGCGAGCCCAGGCGCGCCTTGAAGGCCGGCACGCCGTTGGCGCGCAGCACAAGGTGCTCGGGCAGCTCGACTGGGATGACGTCCCCGGGCTGCATGTGCAGGATGTCCCGCAATTTGAGCTGACGCCTGGCTACCGTGGCCGTTACCGGCACGGCGACATCAAGCACGTCCTCACGCAGCGCCTTGACCCAGCGCTCGTCCTGGTCGTCCAGATCGGACTGGAACCCGGCATCGAGCATTTCACGCACCGGCTCGATCATCGAATACGGCATGGTCACGTGCAGGTCGCCCCCGCCGCCGTCGAGCTCGATATGGAACGTGGACACCACGACCGCCTCGCTGGGGCCGACGATGTTGGCCATGGCCGGGTTGACCTCGGAGTTCATGTACTCGAAGTTCACCTCCATGATCGCCTGCCAGGCTTCCTTGAGGTCGATGAAGCACTGGTCCAGCACCATGCGTACCACGCGCAACTCGGTCGGGGTGAATTCGCGGCCTTCGATCTTGGCGTGTCGGCCGTCCCCGCCGAAGAAATTGTCCACCAGCTTGAACACCAGCTTGGCGTCGAGGATGAACAGCGAAGTGCCGCGCAGCGGCTTGATCTTGACCAGGTTGAGGCTGGTGGGCACGTACAGCGAATGCACGTATTCCCCGAACTTCATCACCTGCACGCCGCCCACGGCCACATCGGCCGAGCGGCGCAGCAGGTTGAACATGCTGATGCGGGTGTAACGGGCAAATCGCTCGTTGATCATCTCCAGGGTCGGCATGCGGCCCCGGACGATACGGTCCTGACTGGTCAGGTCATAGCTTTTGATACTGCCAGGCTCGGATGCACTTTCAGTCTGCACCAGGCCATCGTCGACGCCGTGCAGCAGGGCATCGATCTCATCCTGGGACAGCAGGTCCTGTACGGCCATTGCGTGCTCCTACTGCAATACGAAATTGGTGAACAGCAACTGGTCGATCACGGGCTTGCCGACTTCTTTCTGGGCCACTTCCTGCACCACGACGGTCGCTTTCTGGCGCAGCATTTCCTGGCCGACCGAACTGCTGGCCAGGGTATCGAAGCCGACCCCGGAGAACATCATCACCAGGTTGTTACGGATGACCGGCATGTGCACTTTAAGGGCATCGAGGTCAGCCTGATTGCGCCCCTGCAAGGTGATGCTGACCTGCATGTAGCGCTGGCGACCATTCTGGTTGAAGTTCACCACGAACGCGGGTGTGAGCGCTTCGTAGATGGCCGCTGGCTTGGTAGTGCTGGCGCCTTCCTGCTCGGCAGGCGCAGGCTCGCTCTTGTGCATGATGAACCATGTGGCGCCCACGGAAATGCCCACGGCCACCAGCAGGCCACCCACGGCCAGGAGGATCAGTTTGAGTTTGCCTTTTGGGGCAGGGTCTTTGACTGCTTCGGTATTCGCCATGCCAATATTCCGTCGTCCATCGGGAGTAACTGGGAAGATGGCTTGGGGTGAGCAAGTGTTATGCCAAATAGGCGAGCGTCCAGGCTGGGGCCATTACACGGCCCCAGCGGTCTTACATGAACAGCATTGGCAGCCGGGCGGTCACCCTATCTTCAGCCGCCTCAGGCGTAATAATCCACAGCGCTGTCCCCAATCACGACCTGCTGCTCCACAGGCCGTTCGCGCTCGGCTGCGTCGACCGAGCCCTCCCCTGCACGCGCAGCCACCCCGGACAGACCATTCCCCCCCTGCCCCTGCGCCGCCTGCCCTTGTTGCTGCTGACCTCGCGACTGATCGGCCACGTTGACATCCGGCTGGGCCAGGCCCTGCTGGGCAAAGAGTTCGCGCAGCCGGTGCACCTGGCTGTCCAGCGTATCGCGTACACCGACGTGGCCGCTGATGAAGGTCACCTGGGTAGCCTGGTCGGCGGCGACATTGACGCGGATGTTCAAGCGCCCCAGCTCGGCAGGCTCAAGCTGGATATCAGCCGACTTGAGGTTCTGGCTGGACAAGTACATGACTCGGTTCACCAGCCCCTCGGTCCAGGCGTTCTGGTTCATCGACAGCGGCTGCTGCAACGGGTTGGGGTTCACCGGCACGGCGTTGGCCGTCTTGGCCGTTGCCGCCTGGGTGAGGTTGGCCAGGCGGCTGGCGAAGTCATCGATTCGGGTATCGCTGTTGGCGCCCTTGGTGTCTTTCAACCCTTCTTCGAGCAATGCGCCAAATGCCTTGTCACCGGTGTCGGTGGAAGCTTCTTCGGCCCCTTGCCCCGCCTGCGCCAAGGTATTGACGGACGCAGCCTGCGCCTGTTGCTGACCAGGGTCTGCGGCATGGGCCGAGGTGGCCCCCTTGGCTTGGGCACTGTGCTCCAGGGCCAGGCGCAGGGTAGGCAAGTTCGCCAGGGCATCGGCAGCAGGGTCGAAATCTGGCGCCTCTTCGGACGGCGGCTGATCATTGGCAGCCTGCAAAACAGGGGCTACCGCCTCGGCCTGGGCCTGGATCAACTGGGCGCCAGGCTGCGCGTCAGTGACTTGACCGGCAACCAGGCTGGCATCGCGCATGCCAGTGTCGGCCTGGGTGGCGTGCTCGGTGGGCGAGGCATTGCCGTCATCGGCAACGCTGCGCTTGTCGGCAGGCTTGCCTTTGCCGCTTGAGGCCGCTTCAGCCTTTTCAGCGGCCTTGCTCGAAGCGTTCTTGTCTGCAGCGCCGGCAACCTTGTCACGCCCCTGCCTGGCCATCATCTGACCGAAGCCATCACCCTGCTCGCCCAGCGTCTGCTGGGGTTTGGCGGCGGTGGCGCTAGCAGAACGGGCTGCGTCAGCCTTGATGTTGGCTTGCAGCAAAGGGTTGGATGCAACAGGCATTGAGCAGTCTCCGCGCCATAAACAAAATGATCACGGGCATTACCCAGCAAAACTCGCGCCAACTCATACGGGGGCGGCAAGCGCGTGGGCTAACCCGCCGATATCCGATGATGTTCGGCACGGTAGAAGCGCTGCACCTCGGCAAACTCCAGATCAATCCGGTTGATAAGGTCTTCGATGCCCAGCAGCGGGGGATGGCGGGCCTTGTCCTCGAGTTCCTGGCACAGAGTTGCCAGCGCAACGGCGCCCATGTTGCTGCTGCTGCCCTTGAAACTGTGGGCGGCGGCGCCGAGTTCCACTGCGCTGCGGGCAGCGTGAAGTTGGCCAAGACGCCGTTCGGAATCGTCCAGAAAGGTCTGCACCAGCTGCAGATAGCCGTCTTCCATGATTTCACGCAGGTCACTGAGTACCTTGTGGTCGATATGCATGTCAGCCACTTGTTCGCTCCTTGATCAAGTCAGATTATGGCAGAGCCCGACGCGGACTCACCAGATGAACTCGACGTGCGCACAGCGCCCGCCCTCTGTCCAGCGCGCCACAGTGGACAGGCGCCTGACCAGTGCCATTCCCCGGCCACTGAGGCCTTGCTCTGGCAATGGCTGCGCAAGCACCCGCTGCACGTCGAACCCTTCGCCGCTGTCCCTGACCTCCACTTTCAGACGCCCACCAGCGGCGAGCGGTTCAACTGCAAGATTGATGCGCACGTAGCCTTCTTCGATCACCTGCAAGCGCCTGGCACGCTCCTGATAATAATCGGCAAAGCCTGGCGCATCGCATTTGAGCCGAGAATCCAGCCCCAGCACGCCATGTTCAAGCGCATTAGAGTACAGTTCGCTCAGCACACTGTAGAGGGTGCCGGCCGATGAACGCAGGCCATGTATTTCCTGCAACAACTGCACCAGGTAGGGTACCGGGTTGAAACGGCGCAGGCTTTCTCCTCTCACATCGAAACTCAGCGACCAGTCCATGGCGCTACAGCGGCCCAGGTCCTGAGGCAACATCGCCATGGGCTGCGGCAATTGCGCACCCAGCATGCGTATATCACACAAGCTGACATCGTCGCGCGCCCGCCCACCGAAGCGTTGTAGCGCGTCGAGCAGCTCATCGAACAACAGCGCGGGATTGCGGTTGTCGGCCAATACCGCCCGCAGGCGTTGCTCACCGAACAGACGCTCCTGATCATCGGCGGTTTCGAGCACCCCATCGGACATCAGCAGCAGCCGCTCGCCCGGCGCCAGCGGCCAGACTTCGGTCTGGTCGTCAAACTGCTCAGCACCCAGAACACCCAGCGGCAAGTGCCGGGAACTCAATGCAGACAACACCTTGCCCCCAGTGGAAAGCAGGAAGCCATCAGGCATGCCGCCATTCCATACCTCCACTGCGCCGCGCTGCATGCTCAGGTTGACCAGCAGTGCGCAGCAGAACATGTCGCCAGGCAGAATGCGCTTTAGCTTGGCATTCATCTCTCGCAATACCTGCGCCATGCCGTAGCCCTTGGCCGTCATACCGTAGAACACTTCGGCCAGCGGCATGGCCCCCACGGCAGCCGGCAGCCCGTGCCCGGTGAAGTCCCCCAGCAGCACGCGCATGTCCCCGGACGGCGTGAGCGCGGCCAGCATCAGGTCGCCGTTGAACAGCGCGTACGGCGATTGCAAAAAGCGGATGTTCGGTGCGTCCAGACAGCCAGAATGGGCCACCTTGTCGAATACGGCTTTGGCCACCCGCTGTTCGTTGAGTAAATGGTGGTGGTGCCGCGCAATCTGATCGCGCTGATCCAGCACCGTGGCCTGAAGCCGTCGCAGCCGGTCCATGGCCCGAATCTTGGCTGCCAGAATGACTGCGCTGTAGGGCTTGGCCAGAAAATCATCCCCACCGGCTTCCAGGCAACGCACCAGGGCCTGTTCTTCGTTGAGTGCCGTGAGAAAGATGATGGGCACCAGGGTTTCGCCAGCCAGGGCCTTGATCTGCCGCGCCGCCTCGAAGCCGTCCATGACCGGCATCAACGCATCGAGTAGCACCACTTGCGGGCGTTGAGCCTTGAACACGTCCACGGCTTGCTGGCCATTTTCGGCAGTGAACACGTCGTGTCCTTGGCGCCTGACGATCTGCGCCAATAGCAGACGATCGGCCGCGCCATCTTCAGCCACCAGCACGGTCAACCCAAGCTCATCAGCCATCGGTGCGCTCAACTGATGTCGAAAAGCTTGTCGAAATTGGAGATGGCGAGAATCTTGCGTACGTCGCAATTGGCATGGACGACCCGCACATCCGCCTCGTCCCCGCCGGCGTGATCGCGCAGCAGCAGAAGCATGCCCAATGCAGAGCTGTCCAGGTAGGTCACCTCCTGCAAGTCGACGATGACCGCGTCAGGGCGGCGTGGCTGGCGTTCGTAGGCCTCACGAAAGGCCTGGTGCTTGCCGAAATCGAAACGTCCCTTGATTTTGATCGTCAGCTTTTTACCGTCCTGCGAGACATCGGTTTCCACTGCCATGCTAGCGATTCCTTCGATGATGGCGGATGCGGCTCCATGAAGGTGTAGCAGTGATGGGGCGAGGGGGCAAGCGGGGATGGGAGCCGTATTGGCCGGTGGGCAGAGACCTGGGGCTAGATCAAGCTCCCCCAGCTACAGCGGCCCCTGCCGCGGCAGCCGCTGGGACAACTCGTCGAGCAAGCGCTGCTCGCGCTTGTCCTCGGCGCGCCGCGCCTCGTCCATATAGCGTTGCACCAGCTTGCGCAAGCCCTCTACCCGCGCATACGCCTGCTGCCAGGTGCCGCGGGCATTGGCGAGGTTGTTCTGGTGCCAGGTGAGGCTCTGGCGCTGTTGGGTCATGGCCGTTTCCAGCTGGCCGAGAAAGCGCTGGTAGTTGACCAGCCAGTTTCCGTCTACACCCTGGCCGCCCCGGTTGAGCCACTGCTGTTGATAATCCTCGCCAAAGCGCTCCAGCTCCGTTAGCTTGGCCTGGGCCGTGGCCACCTGCTGCTGGAAATGGCCCAGGCGCTGGGCCGCCTTGCGCTCGGCTTCCTCGGCCATGTCCACCACGGGGGCCAGGCGCGCCGCACGTCCGGGCAATGCCATGGCCTATCAGCCCGCCGGGGGCGTGAAGATCGCCCCCAGTTGATCGCGGCTTTGCGCCATGCCCACGTTCTCACGCAGCCCTTGACGCAGAAACTCCACCAGCCTGGCCTGCAGCGCGATGGCAAGGTCGGTCTCGGGGTCCCCGCCCGCCACGTAGGCACCCACGCTGATCAGGTCGCGGCTCTGCGACAACCGAGACCAGAGCTGCTTGAATTTCTGCGCCTGGCGAAGGTGGTCGGCATCGACCACCTGGGGCATCACCCGACTGATGGACGCTTCGATGTCGATTGCCGGGTAGTGACCCTCCTCGGCCAGCCGTCGCGACAGTACGAAGTGGCCGTCCAGCACACCCCGGGCCGAGTCTGCGATCGGATCTTGCTGATCGTCGCCCTCGGACAGCACCGTGTAGAACGCCGTGATCGAGCCGCCACCCGGCTCACCATTGCCCGCTCGCTCGACCAGCTTGGGCAGTTTGGCGAACACCGAAGGCGGATAGCCACGCGTGGCGGGCGGCTCCCCGATGGCCAGTGCGATTTCCCGCTGCGCCTGGGCAAAGCGGGTCAGCGAATCCATCAACAGCAGCACGTTCTTGCCCTTGTCGCGAAAATACTCGGCGATACGGGTGCAGTACATGGCCGCCCGCAAGCGCATCAGGGGCGCATCGTCAGCGGGCGAAGCCACCACCACGGAGCGTTTGAGCCCCTCCTCGCCAAGGATGTGTTCGATGAATTCCTTCACTTCGCGGCCCCGCTCGCCAATCAGGCCGACCACGATGATTTCGGCTTCGGTGAAGCGGGTCATCATGCCCAGCAAGACCGACTTGCCCACACCGGTACCGGCGAACAAGCCCAGGCGCTGGCCGCGCCCGACGGTGAGCAGGCCGTTGATACTGCGGATGCCCACGTCCAGCGGCTTGCTGATGGGGTCGCGGTTGAGCGGGTTGATCACCGGCCCGTCCATCGGCACCCAGTCCTCGGCCTTCATGCCGCCTTTACCGTCCAGCGCGCGGCCCGCGCCGTCCAGTACCCGGCCCAGCATGCTCATGCCCATGGGCAGCCGACCACCGTCGTCGAGCGGCACCACGCGGGCACCCGGGGCGATGCCGACAATGCTGCCAACCGGCATGAGGAACACCTTCGACCCAGAGAACCCCATGACTTCCGCTTCGACCTGCACCGGGTGGTAGCTGTCGTCGTTGACCACCAGGCAGCGGCTACCCACGGCTGCCCTGAGCCCTTCGGCTTCCAGGGTCAGGCCTACCATGCGCAGCAGTCGCCCCTCGACCACCGGTTGCGCCGGCACCTCGATGGCCTCGGCATAACTGCCCAGGCGCTTGGCGAAGCTAGTACGGTCAAGGCGCATCGGCGTCCTCCACCGGCGCGTCCAGGTCAACGCTCACATCAGGCGCTGCCGGGTGCAGCGCATGGTCATGCATCTGATCGAACAACTGCGCGACGGTCTTCTCGATGCGGGTTTCCATGGTCGCATCGATACGGCTGTGGGCAGTCTCGATACGGCAGCCACCGGGAAGCAGGGTGCTGTCTTCGAGCAGGCGCCACTGCTCTTCGTGGCGCTCGCGCAAGGCCTTGGCCAGTTCGAAATCCTGCGGGTTCAGGTGAATACGGATATTGTCGGCACCCATGGGCAGGCGCTTGAGGGCTTCGCGCAGCACCTGGGTAATCTGGCTGGAATCGCTCGTGAGTTCACGGCCGATCACCTGGCGCGCCATGTGCGACACGAGGTGCACCAGGGTCCTTTCGATCTGGGTGTCCTGCTCGGCGATGGGCTCCATCAAATGGGTCATCAGCTTTTCCAGGCTGCCCAGCTTCGCCTTCAGGGCCTCGTCAGCCTCTTGGCGCACCTTGAGCTGGGTGCTGTGAAACCCATCACGCTCACCGGTTGCGAAGCCTTCGTTGTAGGCTTCCTGGCGAATAGCTTCGAGCTCTTCGAGGGTCAGCGGCTGAACGTCCTCCAGCGGCACTTCCTCGACTTCTTCCTCCACCTCGACCGGTTCGGGCTCAGGCTCGTGCGCGGGCTGGGGGTCGAAGCTGGGCAACGTCCAGACGTCCACGCCCTCGAGGTCGCGGGCCCGGATCAGGTCACTGGGGTGATGTTCTTTGGTCGACATTCAAAAACCTGTCTATCAGGGTGCCAGGCGCCATACCGCCTGCCGAAGACTGCACGCTAAGGCAGATTGCGTGCGTGACGCAATCGCCTTGCGCTGACCCATGGCGGCTCGCCGCTTAGATCATTTCCTCGGCACCTTTGCCACCGAGCACGATTTCGCCGGCTTCGGCCATGCGACGGGCGATGGTGAGGATTTCCTTCTGGGCCGTTTCGACATCGCTGACACGGACCGGACCCTTGGCCTCGAGGTCATCACGCAGCAGTTCCGAAGCACGCTTGGACATGTTCTTGAACACCTTGTCCTTGACCCGCTCGTCCGCGCCCTTGAGCGACACCACCAGCACGTCGGAAGACACCTCGCGCAGCAGCGCCTGGATACCGCGGTCATCCACATCGGCCAGGTTGTTGAAGACGAACATCAGGTCTTCGATCTGCTCGGACAGGTCGCTGTCGATTTCGCGGATCGAATCCATCAGGGCGCCTTCCACGGAGCTGTCGAGGAAGTTCATGATGTCGGCGGCACGCTTGATGCCACCCAGGGTGGTGCGCGCGGCGTTGGAATTGCCGGAGAACTGTTTCTCCAGAATCTGGTTCAGCTCCTTCAGGGCAGCAGGTTGCACGGTATTGAGCGACGAGACGCGCAATACGATGTCCAGCCGGACCTTGTGGTCAAAGTTGCTCAGCACCTCACCGGCCTGGTCAGGGTCCAGGTAAGCCACGACAATGGCCTGGATCTGCGGGTGCTCGTAGCGGATCACGTCGGCCACGGCGCGTGGTTCCATCCACTTGAGGCTGTCCAGGCCGCTGGTGTTGCCACCGAGCAGGATGCGGTCGACCAGGCCGTTGGCCTTGTCCTCGCCCAGTGCCTGGTTGAGCATCTTGCGAATGTACGCATCGGAGCCCACGCCCAGGCTGGTCTGATCACCGACCACTTCGACGAACTCGCTCATCACCTGTTCGACCTGGTCACGGTGCACGTTGCCCATCTGCGCCATGGCCACGCCCACGCGCTGCACTTCCTTGGGCCCCATGTGGCGCAGTACCTGCGCGGCATCGGTTTCACCCAGCGAGAGCAGCAGGATGGCTGCCTTGTCGACGCGGCTCAGCTTGGCGGTAACGGCTCGGTTATCACTCATCGGCGTTGATCCAGTCTTTGACGACCTGGGCTACGCGGCCCGGGTCTTCGGCCACAAGGCCTTTGATTGCGTTGAGCTGTGCCTCGTAACCCTCGGTGGGGCTAGGCAGCAGAATGCTTGTCGGGCCACCCAGGCTGACGCGGTCGTTGGCCAGTTCGCCATCTAGACCGATCATGCCGCCCAGCTCCATGTCATTTTCAAGGGCAGGCTGCTTGCCACCCCCTGTCAGGTTGTTGAGCACAGGCCGCAATACGCCGAACACCAGCACCAGGATGAACAGCACGCCCAGCACTTGCTTGACGATATCCCAGAACCAGGGCTGCTGGTAGAACGCGATATCGGCAATCTCTTCGCCACGGTCTGGCGCGAACGGCACGTTGATCACGGTCACGCTGTCGCCCCGGCTGGCGTCGAAGCCAACGGCATCCTGGACCAGCCGGGTGAAGCGCGTCAGGTCCTCGGCAGCCCACGGCACATGGGTGGTCTCCCCGGTGGCGGCGTCCACCTTGACCTGATCGTCCACCACAACCGCCACGGACAGGCGCGTCATGCGCCCCTGTTGCTGGCGGGTATGGCTGATGGAGCGGTCGAGCTCGAAGTTCTTGGTGCTCTGTTGGCGCTTGTCGGACGGATAAGGCGCGAGCATCGGCTGGCCGGTGGCCGGGTCCATGATCTGCTGGCCATTGGCATCGACCAACGGCTGGCCAGGCTGGATGGCGCCCGCTGCACCTGCGGTACCGCCAGTGGTCTGTGGCGCCGAAGCGGCACCCGGTGGCTGGTTGCTCAACGCGCCCGGCACACCTTGTGGGCCCTGGCTGCTAGCGCGCTGCTCGTCGACCGACTGCTCACTGCGCAGCGCCGGTTGGTCCGGATTGAACTGCTCGGAGGTGGACTCGACCGCACTGAAGTCCAGGTCGGCAGACACTTCGGCCTTGTAGCGGTCGTTGCCCAGCACCGGTTGCAGGATGTTGTGCACACGCTGGGTCAGCATGCCTTCCATTCGGCGGCTGTAGTCGAACTGCTTACCGGCCTGGGTCAGGGCAGAATCCTGGATCTGTTCGGACAGCAGGTTGCCTTTCTGGTCGACCACGGTGACCTGGGACTTGTCCAGCTCAGGCACGCTGGTGGCCACCAGGTTGACGATGGCCATTACCTGGCCGGGCTCAAGTGCACGACCTGGATAGAGCTCGACCAGTACCGATGCACTGGGCCGACGCTCATCGCGCACGAACACCGAGCTCTTGGGAATGGCCAGGTGCACGCGGGCACCCTTGACGTTGTTCAGGCTCGACACGGTGCGCGCCAATTCGCCTTCCAGGCTGCGGCGGTAACGCGTGGCCTCCATGAACTGGCTGGTGCCAAGGCCCTGCTCCTTGTCGAGCAGCTCGAAGCCGACGTTGCCGTCGGTAGGCGCCACGCCCGCAGCTGCCAGCTTCAGGCGCGCACGGGAGATGTCGTCGGCCTTGACCAGCAGGGCCCCGGAATTGGGTTCCACGTTGTAGGCAATGTCGGCCGCCGCCAGGGTGTCCATGACCTGCTTGGTGTCCATGCCCGACAGGCTGGGGTACAGCGGACGGTAGTCCGGCTGCTGCGACCACAGCACCACGGCAAAGCCGATCGCCACGCTGGCAGCCAGGCCGACCATCAGGCCGATCTGACGCAGCATGGGCATCTGCGCAATGTTTTCCAGGAACGCCAGGCGCACCAGGGGTGCCTTGGGCGCTGGCGCGCCGCCCTTGGCGGGCGCGTTGTCGACGACTGCTTCAGCCATGGTCTACGTCTGCCCTCAAACCGGCATTTGCATGATGTCCTGGTACGCCTGGACGAGCTTGTTGCGTACCTGGGTCAAGGCCTGCATCGAAACGCTGGCTTTCTGCGAGGCAATCATCACGTCGGTGAGGTCGACCCCGGTCTTGCCGATTTCGAACGCGTTCGCCAGCTGCGAAGAGGCCTGCTGGGTGTCATTCACCTTGCCGATGGCCTGGCCCAGCATGTCGGCAAAGGTACTTTGCCCTGGGGCCAGCTCAGGGGCGGCTGATACTTTCGGCAGCGACATGGCATCGGCCTGCATGGCCCGCATGTCCAGCATCAGACGATTGAATTCAACACCTTGGGTCATGAGCTTCTCTCTCCGGCGGCCGCATATTTTTGACAGTCATGCGGCGGATAGCCTTCGTAAAGCAACAAAGGTGCCAGCCTTATGAAAGGGTGAATACGTCTAGGAAAAAACGGGCGTATCAGGCTACGAAGCACCGTGAAGATCACGCACGCTTGGCGGGCGATGCCTAAAAGAGCGCTGGATTACCCGCGCTAGAGATGACGTCTGCAGGGTAAACGCGACTGTCTTACTCGCCAAACAGACTGGCCTCGACGTCGAAACCGGCGTCGCGCATCTGCGCAAGCTTATAGCGCAGCGTGCGCGGGCTGATCCCCAGGCGCTCGGCCGCTTCCTTGCGCCGACCTCGCTCGGCCCGCAGGGTATCGATGATCTGCTGGTACTCGTGACGCCGCTTGTCGTCGCCCTGCTCGGCTGCAAGTCCACCTTGCCCAGATAGTGGCACAGTGCCACCTGACAAGGGAATGGCGCCATCAAGACAAAAATCCGCCGCCTCGATCACCCCGCCTTGCTGCAGGATCAAGGCGCGCTGCAATGCATTATCTAGCTCACGCACGTTGCCAGGCCAGGTCCAGGCTTGCAGGCAGGCCTGCGCGTCGGCGGACAGGCGCACGGGGGCATGCTGCATTTTTGCAATGTGACGAGCCAGCAAGCGCTCGGCCAGTTGAACGATGTCGCCGGGCCGCTCGCGCAGGGGGCGCCAGGCCAGCGGGAACACGGACAACCGGTAGAACAGGTCCTCGCGAAAACGACCGGCAGCCACCTCGCCCGCCAGGTCCCGGTTGGTGGTGGCCACCACGCGGATATCCAGCGCGATGGGCTTGCGCCCCCCTACCCGCTCGACCTCACGTTCCTGCAGCACCCGCAGCAACTTGGCCTGCAAGGCCAGGGGCATTTCCGAGATCTCGTCCAGCAGCAAGGTACCCCCGTTGGCCTGCTCGAACTTCCCGGGCTGGGCAGCGATCGCCCCGGTAAAGGCACCCTTCTCATGGCCGAACAGCGTGGCCTCAAGCATGTTGTCCGGAATGGCGGCACAGTTGATCGCAACGAACGGCTGGCTGGCACGGGGGGACTGCTGGTGGATGTAGCGCGCCAGCACTTCCTTGCCCGTGCCCGACTCACCGGAAATCAACACGGTCGAGCCACTGCGCGCCACGCGTGCGGCCAGCTCCAGCAACTGCCGGCTGGAGGGCTCGCGTGCAACAGGGCCTTCCTCGTCCGTTATACGCCCGGCGGCATGCCGCTGCACAAGGTTGAGCAGCGCCTTGGGTTCAAAGGGCTTGACCAGGTAATCCACCGCACCTTGGCGAATGGCTTCCACCGCCCGTTCCACGGCCGCGTGAGCGGTCATCAGCAATACCGGCAATTGCGGCTGCTGGCGGCGCAGCTGGGCCAGCAACTGGTGGCCGTCCATGCCCGGCATGTTCACGTCGCTGATGACCAGGTTGAAGGGTTCTTCGTGCACCACTTTCAGGGCCTGCTCTGCACTGTCCACCGCTTTGTAGGCGAAACCACCCAGGTCGAGGGTATCGGCCAGTGCCTCGCGCAGCACACGGTCATCCTCGACCAGCAACACATTCACCGTCATCACCGGCTCTCCGCCAACGACCCGTCGATCAAGGGCAACTCCACCCGCACGCAGGTGCCGCGCCCCACCTTCGAACGCACCTGCACGCTGCCGTGGTGGGCCTTGGCCACCGCCTTGACCACCGCCAGCCCGAGCCCCGTACCGGTCGACTTGGTGGTCAGGAAGGGCTCGCCAAGACGGGCGAGCAGATCAGGTGCAATGCCAGTGCCAGCGTCACTGATGCACAGGTGCAGGGTCTGCTGGCGACGCCATAGGTGCACCTTGAGCCGCGCAGCGCCCTGGCTGGCCTGGGTGGCGTTTTCGATCACGTTCAGCAGTGCACCCACCAGCGTGTCGCGGTTGCACAGCAGCTCACCCAGGCGGCTGTCACACTGCCAGCGCACCGCGTGCCCGTGAACATGCGTCTGCGCAGCCTGCTGCAACGCCTGGAACAAGGCTTTCGGAGAAATTCGATCCGTGAGTGGCAACTCGCCACGGGCGAACACCAGCATGTCGCGGACCTGTTGTTCCAGCTCATGCAGACGCTCCTTGAGACTGCCAGCGAAGCGCTGCCGGGTCTGAGTGGTCAACGCCTGTTCAGGGTCGGCCAGGTGGCTGGCGTAGAGCATGGCAGCAGAGAGCGGCGTGCGAATCTGATGCGCCAGCGAGGCGACCATGCGCCCGAGCGAGGACAATCGCTCGTGGCGTGCCAACTGGTCTTGCAGGCGACGGGTTTCCGTCAGGTCGTTGAGCAGCACCAGCTGCCCCGGCTCGGCATCCAGCGAGCGCGTGGCAATGGACAGGCGACGGCCGTCGCGCAGGGACACTTCATGGCCGTCGTCCAGGCGCGGGGCAAAACTGCGGGCAATGACTTCACGCCACAGCTGGCCGATCAATGGCTTGCCCAACAACTCGCAGGCGGCCGGATTGGCTTCGCGAACGCTACCCTGCCCGTCGATGACGATCACCCCGCCCGGCAGCAGGTCCAGCAAATGCTGCAAGCGGTTGGCCAGGCGTTCTTTCTCGTTCAACTCCTCGATGCGCTGGGCGCTGACCACCGCCAGCTCGCCCTTGAGCTCACTGACCCGGGCTTCGAGCAGGCTGTAGGACTGGCTGAGCTGGCTGGAGACCTGGTCGAACAAAGCGAACGCCTGCTCGACACCCTGGCGGCTTTCCTGCTCGACCAGTGACTGCGCCTGGGGGGAAAGGGCTCGGGATACATGGGCGGCCTGGGGCATCGTGCTCTCTCGCGTGGCTGACCGTCATAAAAACGGTGTGGTGGCCAGTGCGTAGCAATACCCGTGCCGCAGATAAGGGCTTACGACATTTGCCGGAGACTTTGCACTCCGGCAGAGAATCTACCGCCTATCGACCACGATCACTCCTCTGCCTGGTCTTCACCACCCTGCCGGCTCATCCCATACTTACGCATTTTCTCGACCAGCGTGGTGCGGCGAATGCGCAAGCGCTCGGCAGCGCGCGCGACGATGCCGTTGGCGTCGTCCAGTGCTTGCTGGATCAGCCCCTGCTCCAGGCTGCCCAGGTAGTCCTTCAGGTCCAGGCCTTCAGGCGGCAACATGGCAGGGTTGCTAAAGCTGGGCGCGTGCCCGTTGATGGCAATGCGCTCTTCCAGGTCGCTGCGCAGGTTATCGACCATCTGCTCGTCTTCGTCATCGATGTAGCGGAATTTCTTCGGCAGTTCCGACACACCGATCACCCCGTACGGATGCATGATGGCCATACGCTCGACCAGGTTGGCCAACTCGCGCACATTGCCCGGCCAGCCGTGGCGGCACAGGGACATGATCGACGCCGAGTTGAAGCGGATGGAGCCACGTTTTTCGTGCTCCATGCGCGAGATCAGCTCGTTCATCAGCAGCGGGATGTCTTCGACGCGCTCGCGCAGGGGCGCCATTTCGATAGGGAAGACGTTAAGCCGGTAATACAGGTCTTCGCGGAAGGTGCCAGCCTCGATCATGTTTTCGAGGTTCTTGTGGGTGGCGGCAATGATGCGTACATCAATGCTCTGTGTCTTGTTGCTGCCCACCCGCTCGAACGTACGCTCCTGCAGCACGCGCAACAACTTGACCTGCATGGGCAGCGGCATGTCGCCAATCTCATCCAGGAACAACGTGCCGCCGTTGGCCAGTTCGAAGCGACCCGCACGGCTGGTGATGGCGCCGGTGAACGCACCTTTTTCATGGCCAAACAGTTCGCTTTCCAGCAACTCAGCCGGGATCGCGCCACAGTTGACAGGCACGAACGGCGCTTCGCGGCGTTTGGAGTGGTAGTGCAGATTGCGCGCCACCACCTCCTTGCCCGTGCCCGACTCGCCCAGGATCAGCACACTGGCGTCGGTATCGGCCACTTGCTGCATCATCTGGCGTACGTGCTGAATGGCACGGCTGGTGCCCACCAGGCTGCGGAACAAATTCGGCTCGCGCTGACGGCCGCGCTCACGGGCCTGGTCGTACATCTCACGATACACCTGCGCACGGTGCAGGGAGTCGAGCAATTGGCTGTAGCTGGGCGGCATTTCCAGGTTCGACATCACGCGACGGCGCAGCTCTTCAGGCAACTCGCTCGAAGAAATATCACCTAAAAACAAGACTGGAAGGAACTCATCCCATGAAAGCACTGTCCTAAGCAACCCAAGCAGCGTGCCGGGCGTGCTAACAGTGCCGATGAGTACGCAAAGCACTTCGCGACTCGAAGACAGGGGCTCGACCGCTTGCTGCCAGTCATGGCTGGCGCAGGACAGGTTTTCTTCGCCCAGGAAGTTGAGCACCACCGCCAGATCGCGGCGGCGGGTGCTGTCGTCATCGATCAGGAGAATCTTGGTTTCACGCCACATGCAATAGCAACTTCCCTAGTCATATCGGCGCCCGAAGGCGTGCTCGACATCATTCCGACTGAATGGTCAGTGTTTCGACGTCTGGAATACGAGAACAGGCACTAGTAAAGTCAAAAACGTCCGAGCAGTCAAATATATGGCGCCGTAGAAGTGCGGGCTGCATCCGGCCTCACGCAATCTCAGCTGAATAGATGGTATACCTTTGTGGCCTGTTTGGCTTGATTGATATTCGACATTTCTGCGACCAGAGATTGACGCTCATCACTTGCAACGTCGATTAGCTGACGATACACGGCCATGAGTGCCTCCAGGTTCGCCTTGAGCGCGGTCGCATCTTCCTGGTCGGCTACCAGCGCCTCATCGACGAGCGCACGGCAACCCAAGTCCAATTGACCAATGGTCACCCAATCGCGAGCTTCCAGCGCTTCGTTCAATGCGTGGCAGGTGTGGGCAATCTGATGCAATGCGCTCATAGGTGACTCCTTGCAGAGAGGTTGTTACTCGGCAGTCGCGATAGCATCCCAGCCGCTCTTGACGGTGATCATGAGTCGTGCGACCTCATCGATTATTTCGGGATCACTGTGTAGGTTGGCCTGGGTCAGCCGGCGCGTCATGTACTCGTACAGACTGTCCAGGCGATCAAGTTCATCCGGGTCGACAGCCTTGTCCTTGTCCAGCCCTTCGCGCAGGCCGCCGATGATGTCGACGGCCTTGCCCAACATGACACCTTTTTGTGCCACGTCACCGCGAGAGATGGCGCCTTTGGCTTGAGCCATGCGATCCAACGCGCCTTCCATGAGCAACTGCACCAGACGATGGGGCGTGGCCTCGGAGATCTGGGCGTGGGAATTGACCTTCTGGTATTGGCGAAGGGCTCTCATCGGGTGCATGGTAAATCCTCAGTGAACAAGGCTGGACGGGGGCCGTATAGCCAGTTTATCGGCGCCCCGCGCGTTTTCTTTAGCGCTGTCAGCTGTCGCTCTTGGCTTTATTCAACGCGTTGAGCGTGGTCATGACGCTGTCGCTGGTCGCCTTGAGCTGCGCAACCATGGTGTCCATCGCGTTGTACTTCTTGGTCAGGGTGTCCGTCAGTGAATCGATGCGCCGATCCAACGCCTGCTGCGACTCCTCGAGCTCTTTGAGCTGGTTGGTAAGGCTGGTCTGGCGCGAGGCGAGGATGCCACCGGCTTTGGTGTACTCCTCGGTGACGTTGGTCATGCGCGTCAACAGCCCATCCTTGCCTGTAAACAGGTTGTTGATGTCGGCACCATAGGTTTTGACCGCCGCATCCCACTTGGTGTCGTTGAACTCCAGCAGGCCGGTTTTCTGCACCGTGTTGATTCCGAGCTGCGACAAGGTGCGCAGACCCGTTGCACCGACGCTATGACTGATCTCGTTGCGCACGGAATTGACCAGCGAGCGCATGGTGGCATCGCCGGTCAACGCGGCCGAACCTGTGGCTGCGCCATCGGCCCCGGTAGTGACCTTGGTCTGGGTGTTGATGGTGGTCATCAGCGCGTTGTAGGCAGTGACGAAAGACTTGACCGACGTCTTGAGCGTGTCGCTGTTGCTGGTGACGGCCAGGTTGGACTTGCCTTCCTTGACCAGGGTTATGTCCACACCGCTGATCGCGCCAGTCACGGTGTTGGAAGCAGACTCCAGCGCCAGCCCATCGAGGGTGTATTTGGCGTTCTGCGGCGTGGCAACGGTAGACACACCCTGCGCCATGCTGGCATCGCCACCCAGCGTCAACTCGGTACCTTCGCCCATCTTGGTCGATGAGAAAATGAGCCGCGACCCACTGGCATCGGTCACGATGTTGGCCGTGATGCCCTTGGACTGCAGCTGGTCATTGATCGTGTCACGCGCCTGCTGAAGTGTGGCGCCCGCGGCAATGTTTACGCTGTGGGTCGCATTGCCCTGGTTGATGGTCAGGGTCTGGGATTCACCCGAGTCGTTGACGATCGTCGAGGTCTTTTCATAAATCTGGGTGGAGATTTTCGAGGCGGTCGCCAGCTGGGTGACTTCAAGCGCGTAGTTGCCCGAGGAAGCGCCGTCGCCCAGCTTGATCTTGGCGATGGCCTCGTCCGAGGACGAAGAAGCCAGGCCTGAAAAACTCGATGCGGTGTTGAGCTTGGCGACTGCGGCACGGAACGTTTCGAGCGCGCTCTTGACGGAGCCGATGGCCGAAAGCGAGGTGGTGGCGGTGGTGGTCTGGTTGTTGATCTGGGTTTGCTTGGGCGCCTTCTCGGCACTTGCCAGGGCCTTCACAATGCCGCTGATGTCCAGGCCAGAGCCAAGCCCATTGATGGTCGAGCTTGCCATATCACATCTCCTTTATCGTAACCGCCGGTATCCCGACGAAAAAGCATCCGTGCGCTGGTAAACAAAAGCCGTGCCAACTTAAACCTGAGTGCTGAACAACAGGCTGTTGGCATCTTTGAGGTTTTCCGCCAGCTTGAGCGCAGCTTCAGAAGGCAGCTGGCGAATGACTTCACCGCTTTGTCGGGCGATGACCTTGACCACCACCTGGCCGGTGGAGTCGTCGATGGAAAAATCCAGTTGTCGCTCCGAAGCCTTGACGAAATCCTGGATGGCACTGACGGCGCTCTCCAGATCAGGCCGGGCTACGGGCTCGGAAACCTTGTCGGCGGGCTCGGCCTTGACCGGCTCGCTGGGTGGCCGTGCGCTGGATGGCGCTTCCGGCGTGATGGCAGCGGGATGGGACAGGCCCAGCTTCATGCTTATATCCACGACTTACACCCTCAAGTGACGAAAAGACGAAAGGGTACGTGAACGTACCCTTCGTCAAACTTAGCCTGCTTTGGCAATTAGCCCAGCAGTTTCAGTACCGAAGACGGCAGCTGGTTGGCCTGGGACAGGATCGCGGTGGATGCCTGCTGCAGGGTTTGCTGCTTGGTCAGCTCGGCGGTTTCCGAAGCGAAGTCGGCGTCCTGTACACGGCTGCGGGCAGCGGTGGAGTTTTCCGAGATGCTGTTCAGGTTGGCAACGGTGCTGTCGAAGCGGTTTTGCACGGCACCGAGCTGAGCGCGCTGGCTGTCAACCTGGGCGATGGCCGCGTCCAGAGCCTGGATAGCAACCTGAGAATCTGCTGCATTCAGGATATTCAGGTCAGAAACAGTGGTTTCCACAGTAGTAGCAGTGGTAGTACCTACTTTGGCCTCAAGACCCAAAGTTTTCAAACCAGTGCCAGCGCTACCATCTGCGATAGAGATGTTGCCGTCAGAGAAAAGGCTCAGAGTATTGTCTTCGTTTTTGCTGGCAGTGACGCCGGTGCTAGCGCTGTTAATAGCAGCTACCACAGCATCCATGTCATCGCCCTTTTTGAACTTCACTTCAACGTTGTTAAGAGTGATGGAAGTATCCGCGACCAATTTAGCTTGAGTCGAGCCAGAAGACAGACCTAAAGAGGACAAAGCACCAGCAGTACCGTTCTCCAGCTTGATCGCCTTACCACCTTCAGAGCTCAGCAGCAGTCGGCCGGTTGCGGAATCGACCGCCGCTTTCACACCAGTGTCTGTGGTATCGGTATTGATGATACCTGCTATTTCAGCAGCAGTTTTGCCTGCAGGGATGGTGATCTCTTTATCATTGATACTAATTTTGGTAGCAGACGCTGCTGCTACTGCTGGAACAGTGAAACCAAGCTTTCCAGCATCTGTACCACTAGTAGTTGCGGTGAAGGTTGTTGGGCTGGAGAGGCTGTATTTATCACCGTCTTTAGTGAAGGTGATGCTTTCCGCGGCAAGCGCCGCTTCGAATGCGGCAGAAAGCGTTGCTTTGTCGTTATTCTCCGCGGGTGCTGCTGCAGGGGTGGTAACTGCCCCTTTGATATCAATATCTGTTGAGCCGACAGTCAACTTCGCTACTTCATCGTTCCCCAAAGCAGAGAACGAGGAAAGATCAACGGTAGTTGTAAAACTAGCAGGAGGCGGGGTGAAAACTTTACCTACTACAGAAGCCGAGAGATTAGTAACACTACCGGCAACATTCGCTTCGCTGTAGCTACCCTTCAAACCGGTCGCACTTACGTCTTTCATGCTGAACGAAATAGTTTCGTTAGCGCTTGCACCCACTTGGAAAGCAGTACTACCGAAGGAGCCATCCAGCAGGTTGCGACCACCGAAGGTGGTGGTGCTAGCAATACGATTCAGTTCGCCGGACAGAGCAGTGAATTCCTGCTGCAAGGAAGTACGGTCGTCATCGCTGTTAGAGCCGTTAGCCGACTGCAGGGCCAGTTCGCGCATACGCTGAAGAATGCTGGTCGATTCCTGCATTGCGCCTTCAGCGGTCTGGGCAATGGAGATGCCGTCGTTGGCGTTTTTTACGGCAACGCTCAGGCCTTTGATCTGGCTGGTTAGGCGATTGGAAATTTGCAGGCCAGCGGCGTCGTCTTTGGCACTGTTGATTTTCAGGCCAGAGGACAGGCGGGACATCGAAGTACCCAGCGCTTCGGAAGCGCGGTTCAGGTTCTTCTGAACGCTCAAGGAGGTGATGTTGGTGTTGACGGTCAAAGCCATGACGAATTCCTCGTGGTATGGATACTGCGGCTTCCGGCCCTGGCGACAGCCGGGTGTGGCCTAGAGAACCTTCGTAATGGTTATCGTCGGATGGCCCGGTTGCTTGAGGGGTTTTTGCAAAAAAAAATGCTGGCATGCAGCCAGCCCTGGAAAATCAAGGGGTTAAGCGCGGAATTTTGGCGTCAAAAAGCGGGGTGGGGAGGTATGAGGGGGATGACGGCGTCTGGAGCGAGTCGAGGGATGGCTTGGCGAACTGGGGGCTGAAGAGGAGGTGGCGAAGGTTCAAGGTATGCAGCTTGGCGTCAGGAAATGTCGGGGCCGCTGCGCGGCCCATCGCAGCGCGAAGCCGCTCCCACAAAGTGCGAGCCCGCGAATTCAGGCGTCACGCGGTTGGGGTGGGAGCGGCCTCGCCGGGGCGCCGGACCGGCTGCGATGGGCTGCGCAGCGGACCCAGGTTTGCGCTTAGCAGCTGATTTTGGCACCGTCCGCGATGGGCCTTTAAGCAGCCCTGGAAGTTGGGCTCAACCGATTAAGCACAGGGACCAGCCCGAACAAAGGCAGAACGCCCCTACCCCACCGCGGACACATCAATCGCGATAAAGAATCGCCGAAGCCCAGGACAACCCCACCCCGAACCCACTCACTGCCACCCGCTTCCAGCTACCGTCGAGCATGTGCTTCTGCAGCAGCAATGGCACGCTGGACGACACGGTATTGCCCGTCTCCAGCATGTCTTTCACGAATTTCTCCGGGTGATGCTCCTCGAACCGGCGAGCTACCGCATCGACAATCGCCGCACTGCCCTGGTGAATACAGAACGCATCGATATCCGACGACTGCAACCCACTGGCATCGAGCAGCTCGTGCAAGTGAGCCGGTACCTTGACCAAGGCGAAGTTGAAGACCTGCCGGCCATTCATGAAGAACGTGCCATCGGACACCTTCAGGTGCTCGGCGCCCGAACCGTCGGTGCCAAAACGCGCCTCGCCCAGCTTCCAGATGGCGCCATCGGCCATCCAGGTGGCGGTGGCCGCGTCGCCGAACAGCATGGTGGTATTGCGATCTTCCGGGTCGACGATCTTCGAGTACGGGTCGGCGGTGATCAGCAGCCCGTTCTTCAGGCCCGCCGCCTCCATGAAGCCCTTGATCGCGTACAGCCCATACACATACCCCGAGCAGCCCAGGGAGATATCGAACGCTGCCACGCGGGTAGACAACCCGAGCTTGCTCTGGACGATGGCGGCGGTGTGCGGCAGGCCCTCTTCATCGCCGTTCTGGGTCACCACGATCAACGCGTCGATCGACTGCGGATCGAGGTCGGGGTTGTTGGCGAACAGTGCCCGGGCGGCCTCCACGCACAGGTCGGAGGTTTCCTGCTCCGGGGCCTTGCGTGGCAGGAAGGACGCACCGATCTTGCCGAACATGAACTCTTCGTCCTTGCCGAACTTCGCACCCTGGACGTAGTTGTCCAGGCCAGCGGTGGGCACGTAACTCGCGATACTCTTGATGCCAATCATTCTGGCTTCCCAATGAAAACAGCCAAAGACCACCACTCGATCGATTGAGGGCGCCAAAAACCGGAGCGTCACCGCCTGGGGAGGGGATAAAGCAGCGCCTGCCTGCGCACCGGTAACAAAATGCTGCAACAGCTGCTGCATAGAATACAGGGAAGATGACCGTTTTGACTCATTGGTCACATTGAAATGCAATGAAAGGCAGGTATCAGGGGTCATGCCACGTGGAATTGTGCACGTGTCGTGCGTCGGGATGTCCCGTCATTGAGGGTCAAGACCGCGAGTTTCAATCGAGCTCGCCGTTGACGCACCCTTCGCTGCGGGCGCCATCAGATGAGCGCGCTAACGCAGCGAAGTCGCAAAATCACAGCCCTGATCGGTTGCGGCGAAGCAGAGCGCAAAGCCTGGCTTCGCGCCCCCTGATCCACTTAGAGCTTATCGAACAAGCTCAACTGCGATATGCGTGCAAATGCCAGCTGCGAGGCTTCGAGCATCGCCTGTTGCAGGGTCAGCTGGATCGTGGCGGTCGCCATGTCGGTGTCGCCAATAGCGCTTTGCGTGCTCTTGTTGGCCAGACCAAGGCTTTCGTTTTCCTGAGCCTGGATCTCAAGGGAATTGGCCCGTGCACCGATCGAGCCTCGGGTAATGTCGATGCGATCACGCGCACTGGCCAGGTTGGAAATCGCCGAGTCCGTTGCAGCTTTCAGAGCAGCCTGCGCTTCAGGGGTATCAAGGGGTTTTTCCAACACGCTTCGCAACTGCCCCAGGGTGTCCAGAGGGTTCTGCGTGCGGTGGGTATTGGCATTGATGGAGAACTGATCGCCTTGAGCCGGCGCCCCGTCGAACTGATAGGTCACACCCGCTACCGTCACGGCATTACCCGCCCCCACGGTGCCCGACGCTATCGGTTTGCTCTGGGCATCGTAGGGCTGTGCAAACAGCTGATACTCGGTGTCGCTGGTGAACCTGAGCACTGCACCGTTGCTGGGGAAGGTACTGCGGTAGGCATCGGGGTCCGTAACACTTGAGCCCACGACCTGAGAGGTCGATGGGTTGCCTGCACTGCGGGTAGCGGTCAGGGTGTCTGGTTTGGCTTCAAGGGTGAAGACATGCCCTGCCACCACGGCATCAGGATCGTCACCCTCGGCAAGGTTCAGGTTGACCTCGAAATCCACACCCCGCAACGAGATCATCTTGCCGCCTTCGGTATTGACATCGAACTTGCCCTTGCCAGCGGTTTCGTTGGTGATGTCGTTACCGGCGGCGTCCTTGATGCTGTATTCAGTGGCGCTGGTAAAGGTAACCGTATAAGGCTGGCCCGCGGCGAACTTGTCGCTGTAGGTATTGGCCGATGTCAGCAACCCACCCGAAAGCAGCACCTTGCCATCGTTGGGCGTCGGCGCCTGCAAGGTCGATTGCGTGCGACTGTTGTTGGTGGCTTGGTCGAAGACGCTGAAGCCACTGTCGTTGATGGCCAGGTGCAAGGTGTCGGACACCTGCAGACTCATCTGGGTCTGGTCGCCCTGATAGCTGTAGGAGCCGTCGGCATTGCGAACATAGGGCGGGGTCGCATTCTTGGACCCTCCAAACATGTAGTCCCCGTTGGCGTCGCGGGAGTTGAGCAGGCCGAACACGTTGGCCTCGATCTCCTTGATTTCGCTGGCGATGGAGGTGCGATCGGCGTCGCTCAGACCACCGTTACCCGCCTGAATCGACAGCTCGCTTGCCCGCTGCAGCGCATCGTTGATGGTAGATAACACGCTTTCTTGCTGCAGCAGGGTGTTCTTGACGGTGGTCATGTTGCCACTGTACTGATCGAGCAACGCGCTCTGCTGTTGCAACAACAGCAAGCGCGCAGCGCCCACTGGATCGTCGCCTGCGGTCTGAATGCGCGACTTGGAGGTCACCTGGGCCGTGATCTTGGCCAAATCCGAGTAATTCTTGGAATAGGTGTTGGAGCTGGTTTCGTAAAACTGGGCAGTTGAAATTCGCACGATCAGCCTCCTTATAGCGCGTTGATCAACGTCGAGAACGTTTCTTGCGCCGCCTTGATGATCTGGGACGACGCAGTGTAGTAATGCTGGAACTTGACCAGGTTGGCGGCTTCGTCGTCGAGGTTCACCCCAGAGACGGCGCTGCGGCTTTCACTTGCCGACTTGAGTACCGCGGCCGTTGCCGTGGTATCGATGGACGCTTGACTGGCCTTGGCACCCACCCGCTCTACCAAGGCGGCATAGGCGGAAGTGAAACTGGTGCCGCCACCGGAATTGGTCCCCACGGTCGATTTGGTCTGCAGGCTCAACAGGGCATTGGCATTGCGGTTATCGGCTTTGCCATCGACGTTGAACGACAAGGTGAAACTGTCATTGGCTGCCGGGCTGCCACCCACAGTGGTTTCCAGCGCAAAGCTGCGCGGATTGCCGCTGGGGTCGAGAATCGGGTTGCCCGATGCATCACGCATCGGGATCGACAGCGAGAGCTTGTTGTCCTGGCCTGGCACCACGGTGCCGGTGCCGATCTGCGCGCCCTTGGCATCGAATAGCTTGTAGCCCTGGGACCCACCGCTGGCTGCGTCGAACACCACGCGCACCGGCAGGGCGTCCTTGATCGCCTGCTGCGTCAGCGCCGTGTCGGCACCGCCGTAGATATCCAGCGCTTGCCCAAGGTTGGGTTGGGTGATGGTGCCGGTGCCGCTGTTGCCACTGCCGACGGCAGCGCTTACGGGGCCTGCGAATGCCAGCTTGTTGGCATCGGTGAGCACTGTGGCAATACCGGTCGCGGCTGAGCGAGTAGGAATCACCTTGAAGCTATCACCCGCCGCCAGGGCGCCACCTTTGAGGGACAGGCTGAACCCGTCGATCACCGGCGCGGGGTCGGCATTGAGGTCGAACGAACCCATGTCGGTGCCGTCGGAGCGGCGCACGCTGTACTGATTGCCGCTGGTGAACTTCACTTCGTAGTCGTAGGTGCTCAGGGCGCCGCTGTTGGCAATGGTGACATCCAGGTTGCCCGAACCTGCGCTGTTGTTCGACGAGGCCAGGCTGCGCTGGGCGATGGCACTGGCGCTGTTGATGCTGGAGAACAGCGAGCTGCCGAACTGGCCATTGGCGTCCAGGCCCTGGCCCAGCTGGCTGTTGATGCTGTCGGCGACGACCAGCGCCACGCGGCCCAGCTCGTTCATCGACGGCGTCAGCACGTCCTGGCGGTAGCGCAACAGGCCACCGATGGTGCCCCCGGTGGCCACCGAGGTCACGTCCGAGCTGAACGACTCGTAGTTGATGCGCAACGTCGCCTGGCTCTTGTCGGCCACCCCCGGCTGCACCGACAGCGGGTTGGCCCGGCTCCCGGTCACCAGCGACTGGCCGCTGCCCAGGATCACATCGTAGTTGCCCTCACGCTCCTGAACGGTCACGCCCACCAGTTCGTTCAGCTGGCGCACGGCTTCGCTGCGGGCGTCGAGCAGGTTGTTGGGCGTGCTGCCGGTGCCGCTGGCAGCCACGATCTGCTTGTTGTATTCGGCGATGCTGGTGGTGAGCTTGTTGACCTGCCCCGCCAAGGTATCGAGCTGGGAGTTGATCACATCGTTCTGCTGGGTCAGTTGGGTGCTGACGGCGTTGAAACGGTTGCTCAAGGTCTGCGCCTGGGTCAACAGCAATTGCCGCGAAGCCACATCGCCCGGTTTGGCTGCCGCTGTCTGCAGGGCCGAAAAGAAGGCCGTGAGCACCGAGCTGATGCCGGTGTCACGGTCAGCCAGCAACTTGTCGATACCGGTGATCTGGTCCTGGAATGCCGTGGAATCGGCTTGCAGGGAGGTCGCCGTCTGCAACTGATTGTCGAGGTAGGCACTGTAGATACGGCGCACGTCTGCCAGCGTGGTCCCACTGCCCAGAAAACCTGCGCCCATGTACTGCGAAGCACCGGCCACTTGCATGGCCTGCTGGCGCGAATAGCCGCTGGTGGCGGCGTTGGCGATGTTGTTACTGGTGACCGACAGGTGCGCCTGGCTGGCACTCAAGCCACTCAGGCCGATCGAAATCAGGCTCGACATGATTTAGTCCTTTCAAAGGTTCGTGGTGCTGCCAGCCATGGCGTATTGCGGTGTCTTCTGCATTTGCTGGGCGATGCTGATGATTTTCTTCGCATAGCCCGGGTCGGTCGCGTAACCGGCCTTTTGCAACTCGCGTGCAAACTGCTCAGGGTTATCGGCCGACTTGACCGCTTCTTGATAGCGCGAATTGTTCTGCAACAGGCTCACCAGGTCGTGGAAGCTGTCCTGGTAGGAATCGTAGCTGCGGAACTGGGCGGTTTCCTTGACGAACTGACCATCGCGGAATTCGCGGGTGATGGCCCTGGCCTGTTCGCCCTGCCAGTTGCCAGTGGCCTTGATGCCGAACAGGTTGTGGCTGCTGCTGCCGTCGCTGTTGCGCATGACCGACTTGCCCCAACCGGTTTCCAGCGCAGCCTGGGCGACCAGGTAGCGCGGGTCGATGCCGATGCGCTTGGCGGCCTGTTCGGCCATCGGCAGCATGGTGGCGATGAACGAATCGCTATCGGTGAACGCCTTTTTCGGCGCCAGCGGCGGCTGGGCGATGGCGCGGCCGGCGATGCGCAGCCCGTTTTCGGGCACGGCAAAGGCCTTGGCCGGTTGCTGGCCGTCGCGCACG
>NZ_DIIQ01000013.1:0-136245 GCF_002420785.1 Pseudomonas sp. UBA5666
CTCCTGAAGTCGCGATCTGTGGCGCCTGGACTATCGCGCGCTTAGAAGCAAGAGCAACGGCAACGGCAATGGCAATGGCAATGGCAATGGCAGCATCAGCATCAGCATCAGCATCAGCATCAGCATCAGCATCAGCATCAGCATCAGCATCAGCATCAAGGATTGCAAACCACTTAGGCTATTTGGTCAATGCCTCCGATTCCAGCTGCCGCAGACGCCGCCCGTCCGGCAACATGATCTCAACGGTCGTCTCGGAGACCCGCCGCTCAGGCTGGACCGCCTGTTGCTGCGCCTTGCGCGCTTCAACCCTGCGCTCGATCATGCTGGGGTAGCGAGACGCCCACAGGCCAAGCGCAGCAACAAACAGGACCACCCACACTATCGCACCGGCATCACCCTGAGCGCGACGCCTCTTCATCCTTGAACCACCGTGCAAATCACTGCAAAACGCCCCCTGTCAACGATCCTTGAACTGCGCTTCACGCTTGGCAATGAAAGCGGCCATGCCCTCTTTCTGATCTGCGGTCGAGAACGCCGCATGAAACACTCGCCGCTCGAACCGCACACCTTCGCTGAGCGTGACCTCGAACGCGCGGTTGACGCTCTCCTTGACCATCATGCTCACCGGAACGGATTTGGCAGCGATGGTGGCGGCCACTTTCAGCGCCTCCTGCAACAGCTCGTCCTGCTGCACGACACGCGCCACTAGCCCTGAGCGCTCCGCTTCCTCAGCACCCATCAGGCGACCGGTCAGGCACAACTCCATGGCTTTGGCCTTACCCACCGCACGGGTCAAGCGCTGCGTTCCACCCATGCCCGGCAACACCCCCAGGTTGATTTCCGGCTGACCGAACTTGGCATTGTCACCCGCCAGAATGAAGTCGCACATCATCGCCAGTTCACAACCACCGCCCAGCGCAAACCCCGACACTGCGGCAATGATCGGCTTGCGCCGATTGGCAATGCGGTCGGCATCGCTGAACAGGTCGTCCACGTAGATTTGCGGGTATTTGAGCTCAGCCATTTCCTTGATGTCTGCGCCAGCTGCAAACGCCTTCGCCGAACCTGTGAGCACCACGCAGCCAATGCCAGGGTCGCGCTCAAGCTGATCCAAGGCCTGGTTCAGTTCGCTGACGATCTGCGCGTTCAAGGCGTTGAGCGCCTGCGGGCGATTGAGCGTGATCAGGCCAACCTTGCCATGAATGTCCAACAGGATGGTTTCGAATGCCATGTGGTCTGCTCCTTCAAAGATTGCGCGCAATGACCATGCGCTGAATATCGCTGGTGCCTTCGTAAATCTGGCAAACCCGCACGTCACGATAGATGCGCTCCAGCGGGAAGTCGCTCAGATAGCCATAACCGCCCAGGGTCTGCAAGGCATGTGAGCAAACCTTCTCGGCCATTTCCGAGGCAAAGAGCTTGGCCATGGACGCTTCCATCAGCGCAGGCTGCCCCGCATCGCGCAAGGCGGCAGCGTGCAACACCATCTGCCGGGCGACGGCGACCTGGGTTGCCATGTCCGCCAACCGGAAAGCCACGGCCTGATGCTCGATCAGCGGTTTGCCGAAACTCTGCCGCTCCTTGGCATAGTCACGGGCCACTTCGAACGCGGCGCGCGCCATGCCTACGGACTGCGCCGCGATGCCGATGCGTCCGCCCTCGAGATTGGCCAAGGCAATCTTGTAGCCTTCACCCTCCTCACCCAGTCGGTTGGCCACAGGCACGCGCACGTTCTCGAACACGATCTGACAGGTGTCGGACGCATGCTGGCCGAGCTTGTCCTCGACGCGGGCCACCTGATACCCCGGTGCGTCGGTCGGCACGATGAACGCGCTGATGCCGCGCTTGCCTGCCTGCGGATCCGTCACGGCGAACACGATCACCACCCCGGCATTCTGGCCGGAGGTGATGAACTGTTTGCTGCCACTGAGCACGTAGTCGTCGCCCTCGCGGCGCGCACGGGTTTTCAGGCTGCTGGCATCGGAGCCTGCCTGAGGCTCTGTCAGGGCGAACGCCCCAAGCATGGCGCCGGTTGCCAGCGGCGTCAGGTACTCGCGCTTTTGCTGCTCCGAGCCAAAACGCAGAATAGGCACACACCCTACCGAGTTGTGCACGCTCATGATGGTCGAGCACGCACCATCGCCGGCAGCGATCTCCTCCAAGGCCATGGCATAGGCCACATAACCGGTGTCGCTGCCGCCCCACTGCTCAGGCACGAGCATGCCGAACAAGCCGAGCGCTGCCATTTCCTCGATGGCTTCGCGCGGAAACCGATGGTCCTTGTCCCATTGTTCGGCAAACGGTCTCAACCGTTCCTGTGCAAAGCTGCGCACAGCATCGGCGATTTGTTGTTGTTCCTCGTTGACCAGCATGGTTCACCTCACTCCAGGCATTCGACAGCCATGGCCGTGGCTTCACCACCGCCAATGCAGATGGCCGCCACCCCGCGACGCAGGTTGTTCTGGCGCAGGGCATGCAACAGGGTGACCAGAATGCGCGCCCCTGAGGCGCCGATCGGGTGGCCCAAGGCGCAAGCGCCGCCATGAATGTTGACCTTATCGTAGGGCAGGTCCAGATGCTTCATGGCTGCCAGGGTCACAACCGCGAACGCTTCGTTGATTTCGAACAGGTCGACATCGCTCAGCGCCCATCCCGTACGCTTGATCAGCTTGTCGATGGCCCCAATAGGCGCGGTCGGAAACAGGGCCGGGGCATCGGCGAAGGCCGCATGGCCGTGGATGATCGCCATCGGCTTCAGGCCTCGCTTGTGCGCCTCGGAGCGACGCATCAGCACCAGCGCTGCCGCACCATCGGAAATGGAGCTGGCGTTGGCAGCCGTTACCGTACCGCCGTCTCGAAACGCCGGGCGCAATTGGGCGATCTTGTCCAGGCGTGCCTTGGGCGGCTGCTCATCGTCTTTGACCAGACGGCGTTGCTTGCCTTGCGTCACCTCTACCGGCACGATTTCATCCGCAAAGCGGCCACTGAGGATGGCCTGTTGGGCACGGGTAAGCGATGCGATGGCGAAATCGTCCTGGTCTTTACGGCTGAAACCATTGGCCTGGGCACAGTCCTCGGCAAACGTGCCCATCAAGCGACCCTTGTCATAGGCGTCCTCAAGACCATCCATGAACATGTGATCGATCACCTTGCCATGGCCCATGCGGTAACCGCCGCGGGCCTTGTCCAGTAGATAGGGGGCGTTGCTCATGCTCTCCATGCCGCCGGCGACCACCATGTCGGCGGTGCCTGCCGCCAGCAGGTCATGGGCGAGCATGGCGGCCTGCATGCCGGACCCACACATCTTGTTGAGCGTGGTACAGGTGGTGTGCTTGCCCAGGCCAGCACCCAGTGCAGCCTGACGCGCCGGCGCCTGGCCAAGGCCAGCCGGCAACACGCAGCCGAACAGCACCTGATCGACGCTGTGCGCCTCCACGCCCGCGCGCTCAATCGCGGCGCCAATGGCCGCGCTGCCCAACTGCACGGCAGAGAGACTGCTAAGCTCGCCTTGTAATCCACCCATCGGGGTTCGGACTGCACTGACGATGACGATGGGATCTTCGCGGGTGTTCATGGGTGTAATCCTCACTTGGCTGCCATGCGCAAGGCACCGTCCAGACGGATGACCTCACCATTGAGCATGCTGTTCTCGATGATGTGGCGCGCCAGCGCCGCGTATTCCTCTGGACGCCCAAGCCGCGGAGGAAAAGGCACACCCGCTGCGAGCGAGTCACGAACCTCGGGCGTCATCCCGGCCATCATCGGCGTTTCGAAAATGCCTGGCGCGATTGTCATTACACGAATACCGTAACGCGCCAGCTCGCGCGCGGCGGGCAACGTCATGCTGGCAATGGCCCCTTTGGACGCTGCATAGGCACATTGCCCGATCTGGCCGTCGTAGGCCGCGACGGAGGCCGTGTTGATGATCACGCCCCGCTCGCCTGCGTCGTCCGCCCCTCCCTCGGCCATGGCCTGGGCACATAACCTCAGCAGGTTGAAGCTGCCCACCAGGTTGACATTGATGACGTGGGCAAAACTGCTCAGACGGTGCGGGCCTTGCTTCCCCACTACCTTTTCAGCGCCCACGATGCCTGCGCAGTTCACCAGACCGTGCAGGCTACCGAACGCTGCCAGTGCCGCCGATACGGCCGCCTGCGCAGCGGCTTCGTCACTGATGTCGGCCACGCTGAAGCGCGCGCGCTCGCCCAGCTCGTGGGCTTTGGCTTGCACGGCGTCGCCGTTGAGGTCCACGAGCATGACCGAAGCGCCTGCCTCGATCAGCATGTGCGCGGTAGCGGCGCCCAGACCGGAGGCTGCGCCGCTGACGATGAAGTGTTTGTTGGCTATTTGCATGATCGGTTTCCTCTCAAACGCCGGCCGTGGTGGCGAGCTGCGCGTGTTGTCGAGCTACTTCCTGATTGCGCAGGATGAAGCGTTGCAGCTTGCCGCTGGGTGTCTTGGGCAACTCGCTGACGAACTCGACTTCTCTGGGGTAGGCATGAGCGTAGAGGCGCTGGCGGACATGCTGGCGCAATTGCTCTTCAAGTTCGGCGCTAGGGCCGTAACCCGTGGCCAGCACCACGAATGCCTTGATCACCTCGGTGCGTTCAGGATCAGGCTTGCCGACCACTGCCGCTTCGATGACGGCCGGGTGCTCAATCAGTGCGCTCTCCACATCGAAGGGCCCAACCCGATACCCGGACGTGGTGATTACATCATCGCTGCGCCCGACGAAGCTGATGCTGCCATCGGGGTTCAGTTCGACGGTGTCGCCGCTCAGGTAGTACTTGCCAACGAAGGCCTTGGTTGGCAACCCGTGGTAACCGGCGAACCAGCACAGGGGCGATCGTTCGCGATCCACCGCCAGGATACCCGGCTGACCGGCGGGCAGTTCGCGTCCCTGCTCATCGAGTACGACAATGCGATGCCCCGGTATGGCAAAACCTGCAGATCCCACGTGCACCGGGTGGGCCAGGCCGTGATGGTTACACAGCACCATGCCTAGCTCCGTCTGCCCATAGTGGTCATGAATGGTTACCCCGGCATGCTCGGCGAACCAGCGGATCACTTCAGGGTTCAACGGCTCTCCTGCACTGCTCACCACGCGCAGGCGTCCTTTGACTGGGGTGCTGAACTGATCACCGGCTGCAATGAGCAGGCGAAAGGCCGTTGGCGAGCCGGCCAGGTTGTTGATGCCCAGCTGGGTAATGACCTTCGTGCAGCTGTCGACACTAAAGGGGCCGTTGTAGAAGGTGGTCGCCTGCCCGAGTGAAAGCGGCCCGGTCACTGCGTAATAAAGTCCGTAGGCCCAGCCTGGGTCCGCCAGGTTCCAAAACCTATCCTCTGGGCGCAGATCGATGGCATCACGCATGTAGCCTTGGAACGCTACGATGGCCCGTAGCGGGACCTCAAGGGGTTTGGCAGGGCCGGTGGTTCCGGATGTGAACATCAGCAGGAAGGGATCGTCACCTGTGAGCATGACCGGTTCACATTCAGGCGAGGCGTTTTCAAGGCACTCCTGGAAGTCCAGCTCGCCGTCACGGGCATCGACCGTTATCGTGAGCGGGCAGCCGTGGACGTCATCGAGCTTTATCCGGTTGCTGCGGTCAGTCACCACGACACGGGCATGCGACTGGTGCAGTCGATGTTCGATGGCAGCAGGCCCGAAGGCGGTGAACAACGGCTGATAAACGGCACCCAGACGCCAGGTGGCTAGAATGGTGATCAACAGTTGCGGGGTGCGCGGCAACAGCCCCGCTACACGGTCGCCCGCACTCACCCCGTGGGCGCGCAAGACACTGGCAAAGCGGGTGGCCAGTGCCTGCAGGTTGTCGAAACTCATCTGTTCGCAGTTGCCTTCGCTGTCCAGCCAGTTCAGGGCCAGCTTGTCGAAGCCAGTGTGGCGATCACAACATTCGACACAGGCGTTGAGGGCCTGCAGTTCGCCCTGCAGGGCAGCCTGCGCGGCCCCAAGGTAATGGAACGAGCGAACGGCCTCGGCGTAATCACGCATCGTCAGACTCCTGCTTTTTATTGTTGGAGTGCACTGTCAAGTCAGGACGATGTTCGCGCCGCTCAGGGGTAACCACAATGGCCAAACCATTCATTGTGAATGATCGGTTTGGCCACAACGGCGGTTAAGACAATCCGCGTTCGCGACCTATAAGAAACTGCCGAGTCAGTTCGAACACCAGCGACTGGTCCTGAGTGGCTTGTTCGGTGTCCAGGCTGTCTAGCAGAAGCTGATAATCGATGGCATCCAACGTTGATTGTCGCAAGGCCAATGCCGATCGACGTGCGGCGAACTGAGCGTGCAGCGCCTCGAACACCTCGGTATGCCGCTCATGGATATAATTCGCCCAGAACACACGTTGGGACAGGCTCATCGACAGCGCATCAGGGGTCATCGCTGCGATCACCTCACGGTAGGCGTTCTCAAGCTGAGTGCTGGTCAGCTCGGCAGCATCGGCGTAGAGCATGCTATGGGGCTGACACGGCAGGTTCAGGCGAGCCCGCAACCTCACACGGTAAGCCAGGCTGACGGCAGCCTGATCCACCCTCTCCAGCGCTGCGAGGCGCTGCAACACATCTCGCCTGGCGACCTGCTCAAGCCGGTCCAGACGAAACAGTTGCTGCCCGATACCCAATAGCTCATTACCGCGCTCCGGCGCGACGTTGTGCTCAGACCTATCGATAAGTGCTCTGACTTGAAGCTCACTGAACCGATCAGCAACGGTGTTCATGCAGGTTAACGGCAGGCGAGCCAGACTATGGATTCTCTGGCGCAGCTGCTCGTTTGCGTCAACTGCTTCGAGTAATGCCCACACTCGCTCCGCCAGCTGGAACGGTGCAGTGTCGTAGTCGCCGGTATCCCCGAGAAGCCCCAGCAACCGTACCAGACCATCGCTGCCCGGATCAGCCACCAAGCGTGACCAAAGGGCCTGACGGCTGACGCGCAAATGCGGATCGCCTGCATCGAGCCATAGATCACGGGTCACCTGCCGGTCGATTACGCGCCGTGGCTCGGGAAGATGGAAATGCTCGGCGATCGAATCAAGGGCAAACAGCCGCTGCATCTCGACACTGCTCAACCGGTTTCGCTCCACCATGAAACCCATTCGGCGGGCATGTGGCAGCTGTACAATTTCCGCTGGCACAACGTGCAAGAGGTTGTCACGCAGGTCGGCGCGTTCCAAGGTGCTGCACAACTCCAACCCCGAGGGCCACGCACCCAACCTGCAGCGACGCAAGTTCAATTCGACAAGGCGCGTCAACTGGTTATAGCGCATCTCGAATGCCCCCAGCGGGTTGTAGCTCAGATCCAGGTGAGTCAACTGCGGCAGGCGGGTCAATGCGTTCAAGGCCTGATCGTTCAGCCGAATGTTGTTGCGTGCCAGGCGCAGGGTGCGCAAATCGACCAGGTAGGCGACTTCTGTAGGCACGCCGAGCAGGCCGGTGCTGCTCAGGTTCAGCTCTCTTAAGCGGGTGAAGCTTGAAAGGAACCCAGTAGGCATATGCGTGATCGGCACATCACGGATGACCAATGAGCGTGTCAGCTCGAACTCGATATGGGCAGGCAGTTCGGGGAGACTGCCGACATTCAGGTTGATAATGCTCAGCCGTTGACCAGCCGTCTCATCGCCCAGAGGTTCGCCCATCTGTCGCCAGGCGCGGCGGATCTGATCGGCGACCTGTCGACGAGCCCGCTGACGGGCCGGATTGGACTCAAAGCCTGTCCAGCGGCTCAGGTGTCTTTCAAGGTCAGCATGGTCCTCTTCCAGTTCCAGCAAGGCGTCATAGGCAGTATGAGGGCCTGTAAGCAAACGCGCCAAACGGTTGTCGATCGCACTGTCGTCCAGGCCAGGGTACAGGTTGCGCAAACGGCTTCGCAGTAGGCTGTCGGGGTTACGTCGTCGAGCCGGGCTACCACTGAGTGGGTAGCCTATGCGACCGTCGGGCATACGACGGCCTGGATTGAACCAACGATCTTGTCGAGGCCAGCCCAGCAGTTGCTCGACTTCGGCGTGCGTTTCAGGCAACTGCTCAATCAGGCGATCACGCAAGGTCGAGGCAGCGTGATCGCCATCCAGATCAAGCGCAGTACGCTGGGAAGGCTCCAGCAATGCGAGCAGCGTCTGGTAGAAGTCGTTCGACTCATCGACCACGGCTCCATAGCCTGCTTCTGGCTCTTCGATCGCCCGGAAACGCCCCTCCTTGTGAACGATCTTGACCAGATTGGCGCCCGGCAACTGATTACCTACCGCCGCAATCCGGCGCGCACCCGGGCCGTCTGTCCAGAGTTCGATGTGACGGGCCGGCCATGCATCCAATCGCTGCAGCAGGGCCAACGCGAGTTCGCCCGCTTCATCGCAGTAAGCGTTAGGGAGGTACACACCGCACATGGCCCGGGTCAACCTGGCAACACGCAGCAACGAAGCACCCTGGCGTAGGCAACGCAACGGCAGTTTTCCCATGCTCAGAGCAAGATCGCGCTCGGTTCGCCCTACGTCCGCGGCCAACGCTTGAACGTAACGCTCGGGCAAACCCGGCATGCCTGTTCTGATGACGGCCGACAACGGGTCATCGACCGCTGGCACCTGGCACAGGTGCTGGAACATTAGCCCACGTAAGCGATCTGCATGCTCAAGTAGGTTTTCCTGCAGCTGCACAAGGCTACCGCTACCGGTTTGTTCCAGGCACCACTGCACCAACGCGCTTTCATCTCGCGGGCTCGCACCGTGTTGAAGGGCGGTAAAAAACCTGCTGACACGCGCATTGGCTTCGAAACGCTCCAGGCTGTCACACAAACTGGCTGGAATGTCCCGCGCCTCCACCAGTAACCCGCGAAGTGCCGCGACATCCATTCCGGCGGCCTGCATCACCCTGCTGGCCTGCTGATGAGTGAGCGATCTAGGCTGAGGCCAAAGCTGTTCAAGCATGAGATCAGGCTGATCCATTTCCACTGCTCGACCAGCGTTCAACTGCCAGCTTCGCTCGCCGAAGTGCTCCAGAACCGGCCCAAAGCCTGCCGGACGCCGAGCATGACGCAAGCGCCATGGCTCATTTGGATCAGGGCGATGCGCCTGGAAATAACGTTTGCCACTACGGAAAAAGGCTCGCCCCCAGTCCCTGTACAGACCGTCGCTGTGCAATTGCGGGTCCTCCGGCAAGCTGGCATAGACCTTGAGGTCGTTGGCCCATAGCCGCGATTTCCCATCGACCCCGCGCACGGGTTCCAGCCCTTCTACGAAATCAGTGGCCGCATAGCCTCTGGCCAGAATATTGGCTCCGGCGCCGACAACCGCAGTCACCGCCAGCGTCTCGGCCACGCCAAGCATCTGCTCCAGAGCCTCGTGCTGATGACCGTGATACCAATCAGTTGCACCCTCGAAGACTTCCGATAGCGTTTGCACCACCAACTGCCCAAGCAGCATCGCGCCCACCACAGGTATGAAAAGCCCGGCCAGGTTGACCAGATTCCAGCCCAACGAGCGCCACTGCTTGCGTCGCGCTTCAGAGGCGTCTCGGTCCACCTGTGCGGTGGGTACCAACAGCAGACGGGCGTCGTCTTTGATTCGCTGAACCTGTTGGTCGACCAGCCTGGAGAAGATATCCTCAGGTCCCGTGACGCCTTCAAGGGAAAGGTCAGACACGGCGTCGCTCAAGCGCTTGCTCAATGTATCGAGGAAGCGTGCGCGCTCTTCCACAGACACCAACTGACTGAAGTAAGCCCGGTAATCCTCCTTCTGCAGAGCGGCCGCGAGCACGGTGTTCATTTCCTGAATGGACGTGAAATGGCGCAATGCCTGGCCCGGATCGCTGGGTCTGTAGAGTACGATCCCTCGATCCACACCTTGCCGATCGCGCAACTGGACGACTACGACATCGCTCAGGGTATGCCCCAGCATGCTCAGCATACCCGGATAGGCACCCAGCTCAGCGTGAGAGACCTCATCGTTTGCCAAGCCCGCCAACGCAATCTGCTGTCTTGCCGTTAAATCACCGCGCAGCGCCGCCACTTCGGTGGCCAACGCAAACGCCGCTCGCTTGTCTGCAATCAGCGCTTGGCAGGTGTCATCGGTGAATACCTGCGACAAGAGCTTCTGGTAACGCCCGCCCGCATCCAGGTCCCGGCACGCTTGCACCAGTGCATCCGTGCCCGCAGTGAGCAGGGCGTCTTCACCTGTACTCACCAAACCGGTGCCCAGATAGAAGCTGGCCTGCTCGTTAAAATTCTGCATCAGGCGCAAGACGGCAGGCTCTCTCACCTCGATGACCTCATCGACAGGCAGGACCATGCCATGCGGGACCTTGAAATTGCGCCGTATCTCCCGCCACTGCAGCGCATCCAGGGCCGGACTGCCCGGCAGGTGTGCAACCAGCCTCTGCATATGCAGCTCAGCGAAGCTTTGCAGTGGAATCAACCGCCGAGTAAAGGCGCGCACACGCTCCTGGCTGCCCTGGTGGGCCTTGAAGCGATCACGCAGCCGGTTGAGTTGAGCGGGAGAACCCCGCTTGAGCCACTCAGGTAGGCGCGCGGCTATGAAGTCATGTGTAGCGCTGGCGACCTTTGCAGAGGAGGGATTCGGGCCGGGAGCGGTCGTGAGAGAAGCTGTCATCGTGTAGTCCTGTCGATGCTGATTCAACCTCGACTGTGTGATGGGCGCTCAGCGACTGGCACACGGAAACCCCACCTAACCGAGCTTCCCTGCACCCAGGGCCAACGTTCGATAGTGACCCGGATTGCAACCAAACCACTTGCGGAAGGCCTTGTAGAACGAACTGCTGTCGGCGAAGCCCAGACGCGCTGCAATTTCCAGCATCCCCACCTGCTCTTGAGCCAGCCAGCTGATAGCCAATTGACGCCGCACGCTGTCCTTGAGGGCCTGATAGCTATGCCCCTCCTCTGCCAACCTGCGCCGTAGCGTGGAGGCCGACAGGCATAACTGGCGGGCAAGTTCATTCGCATCGGGCCACGACGCTGGGTCGCGCTCGCTCAGATCGCGTCGAATGCGTCGAGCGAGGCTGTCAGGGTCCCGATACTTGACCAGGATATTGGCCGGCGCCTGGGCCAGAAAACGGTGCAGCTCATCGTCGCTGCGCCGGATGGGCTGATCGAAGCAGTCGGCTGCCAGGATCATGCGGGTGCGCGGGCGCGAGAACTGCAGGTTTTCCGAGAACATGACACGGTAGTCATCGCAGAACGCAGGTTCGGTGCAGCGCAACTCGATGGCCAGGATCGGGATGCGACGCCCTGCCAGCCAGCACGCTACACCATGGACGATCATCCAGAATGTGAAGTAAGTGAATGCTCGTCGAGGCTCATCACAGGGCTCGACGATGACGATCTCGGCCAGGCTTTGCTGCCGAATCAAGTGGGGCTGTAGATGATCCAGGGTCAACGACAGGAAAGCCAGTGCGGTTTCGATACCTGCTCCGATCGTCGGTTGTCCCCTGCTGGCACGGCAGAGAAATGCCAGGCTGCCGCTGCGTAGCCCGCGCGGGTCCATGGCAAAGAACTCATCGTTGCAGCGCCGCGCCAGCAGGCGCCAGAGGCGTGCGTAAGCAGTTGCCGGCACGCGCGCACCTGGCATCGTGAGCAGATGCGGCTCGATGCCTGCCTTGCGCAGCACCAGAGGCGCGTCGCCTGCTTGATGACAAGCCTGCAACAACGCCTCGCGTACCAGTTCGATGGAGATAGTGTCCTTGTCGCTCATTGACGGCCCAGTTTGCTCGAATGCAGCCATCTTAGGACCACAGCGCCAAAAGGCTAGCATTTGATCACCACAGGCCCAATCACCCTGGTAAGGCTTCACCCTCCCGGGCCAGTGCTTGGCGTGTGAGTTCGAGCGCCTTGGCCTTTACCGCCTCATCACACGCCTTGGCGATTGCCCTGGCCTGGGTATCGTACTGGGCATCTGTCAGACTCTCACGCCCTGCATAGAGCGCCTCCATCTGCTGCACGAACGGCTCGCATAGAACGTCAAAGGCTGAGCGGTACTGGCGTTGCAGGTGATCGAACCAAAAGCCACGCTCACTGATGTCCATGGCCAGATCATCGCTGGCCTCGGCTGCGCGAACCGCTGCTTCGGCTGCGTTCAGGTGCTCTTCCGTGACCCCTGCAATCGTCCCGAACTGCATGGTGGTTGCCTGACCTGGCAACTCCAGCGTCCGCGCCAGCCCCACCCTGTAGGCAAGGCTGACTTCGATCTGATCCACCTCCTCGCCACGGGTTTCGCGACTACTCATGTCTTGGCGGGCGTAGGCCTCCACTTGGTCCAGGCGGAAGAAACGTCGCGCCAGACTCAACAGTTCGCCTTCTGCGTGTTCTCCAGCGGCCGCCTCGACCGACGCACTCAGTAACCTGATCTCAAGCAAGCCGAAACTGGATATGACACTGTCCACGCACGTACGAGGTTCACTGGCCAAGGCAAAAGTTTGTTCGCGCAGTGCGGTGTTACTCTCGATTCTGTCTAGCATTGCCCAGACCCTGGCCTCCAGATCGTCCCTGGCCAGACGAAAATCACTGGTGTCAGTGAGTTCACCTATGAGCGTGAAGAAATCGCCACTGCCAGACTCATCCACCAGACGGTTCCACTGGGCGGTACGAGCGTCCTGTTGTGCTGGGCTCAAGCGCTCGACCCAACGGCTGAGATGAAACGCGTCACCGTCGGCACTGACCTCGCTTTCGGAGGTGCGACTGGCATCGATCCACAAGTCGCGGTAAAGGGCAGGCAGAGGGTTGCCCGTCAATGCCAATCTGCTTCGCCAATGGTTTCGCTGAGCCCGCAAGGGCAAGGGCAGCTCGCCGATATGGTTGTCACGCAGGTCTACATACTCCAGCGAAACCGCTCGCTCCAGATGGACCGGGACTTGCGTCAACCCCACTCTACGAAGCCCCAGCTGACGCAGGCGAGGTAATCGGTCCATGGCAATCGTGAAATGGCCGATACTGTTGTCGCTCAGGTCAAGCACACTCAGCCTCGGCATGCCCGCAAGCACTTCTAAACCAGCATCGTCCAGATGCAGGCTATTGCGCGAAATCGTCAGCTCCTGTAGCTCACGCAACTGCGAAAGCCCAGAGGGGAGCCGGGTCAGGGCGTTGTTGTCCAGGTTCAGCGTCGTAATGCCATGAAAGGGCCTGAGAAAGCGTTCGGGCACTTCACCCAGCCGCATGTTGGCCAACACGACCTCGCTGACATGGCCGAAACCCTCCACCGCGCTCAAGTCGGGCAGCTCGCCAGCACCAATATCCGATAGCGATAGCAGCATACCTGGGTCCCCATTGGTCTGCCGCCTACCTGCGTGCCCCTGAAAGCGCCAGCAGCGCCTTAGCTGGTCGCTGACTCTACGTCGCAGCGCTACATTGGCCGCATCGGCAGGCAGTGCAGTCCATTGCTCAAGGGTCAGGTCCAGGCGCGAGTATTGGCCCTCAAGCTCCAGCAAATGGGTGAAAGGCGAACCGGGCTGCTCCTCAAGCACTTGAAGATAGAGTTCGAGTTGTTGTGCGCTGAAACCTGGATACAGGCTGCGCACGCGATCCTGAAGCGTCCGCTCGGCCAGGTGGTTGACGCTGCCGCGACCACTTAGCAAGTAGCCATAGCGATGATCAGGCAGGCGGGCGGGTGGGCGAAAGGTCGGCTGGCTCACCTGCATGCCCATCAGTTCCTGCACAGCCCTTCTTTGTGCCGGAATGCGCGCTTGCAAGCCTTCCCGCAGCGCTTTCACACCATCGGTTGTTGACCACCCCAAGCGACTACGCTGGTCTTCAGGCAGAAGCTGCCAAAGCCTCTCAAGCAAACCGCAGGCGCCAGGCACGTCTTGTGGAACGGGTTTGCCCCCCTCATAGACCGACATCTGCCCATGCTCCCACACCAGCACCTTCACACTGGCGGGATCCGTCACCGGGTACAGCTGTGCCAATACGCGCCCTGTGGGTGACGCTTCGCGAACCTGGACATTGTGGGCCATGGGCCATGCAGGTTCTTTTCGCAAGAGTCCGAAGACCAGCGACGCCAGGTCAGGGTGATAGGCATTTTCAAGGTACAGGCCCTGTAATGCGCGACAGGCGCGGGCCTCCTGTAATGCCAGGCGCGCCTTCTCGGCAAGCCCCAGATCAAGACGGCCCTGCGCGAGCAATCGCTCACACTGCTCGGCAGTGCCATTGGCTATTACCCCTTCAGCGTAAGCATCGGGTAACCCTGGAAAATCACGTTGGATTGCCGCCGCTTCGGGACTCATGGCAAGCCTGCGCGTCAAGTGGCTCATCAGGCCCTCACGCAAGCGAGGCGCCTGCGCGAGGATCGACGCAGATACGGAGGCGGGTGCGCGCTGTTGCTCGGTCAGCTGATCGAGGCACCATTGCAACAGAGAGGGATCGTTCTTGCCCTGGTGGCTCGCGAATGTGGCGAAGAAGTCTTCGATGCGCTTATCGGCTTCAAACCGTTCCAATGTGTCGCGCAGACGTACCGGCAACGCCCTCTGCTCAGCGACCGCCCGGCGCAACTGAGCCTGGTCCACGTCGGCGACCTTGAGTATCTGAGTCACACGTCCCGAATCCAGGTCGCCAGTCACGGGCCAGAGATGACTCAACAAGGCTCGCTCGCCACTCCACAATTGCGGTCGCTGCCAGTTCAGCCGCCAGCCATGCTCACCGTTCCAGTCCAACGCCGGCCCGAAGCCCGTCTTGCCATCGTTGCGCACTAGGCGCCAGGGGGATGACGCAGTCTTTCTGCTGACGGCGTAATAAGCGCCTTCATGAACCCACCAGTGCCTGTCGCCGTGCTGGAACAGACCATTCTGGCCTCGTACGGCATTGTGAGGCACGCCAACTGCTCGATAGCGCCTCAAGTCTTCAGCCCACAGCCGAGGCGATGCATTATCCAGTTCGACTGGCACCATCTCGTCAACGAAGGCGCTGCGCATGAAGCCGCGTGCAACCGCCGCGCCACCTGCCGCCGTCAGTGCGGTAACTGCAACCGTTTCGGCCACACCCAGTACATGCTCCAACGCTTCGTGCTGATGGCCCCGCGACCAGTCATATACCGCTACGCCAATTTCACCCAGCACGTCGACTACGGTCGCGGCCAACATCATCGCGCCCAGCTCCGGGACGAACAACGCTGCCATCTGTGCCAGGTTCATTCCCACCTGTTCAAGCGTCTGCAGCCGTTGAAGCCTTTGCAGCCTATCTACCTCTTCGACAGGCACCAGAAGAAACAGGGCGTCCGCTTTGATGCGGGCCACTTGCAGCCCAGCCAGCTCGGCAAACAGCGATGCGCCGGCGGTTTTGCCGGTCACTTCAAGATCAGGGGCTGCATCACTCAGACGCTTTTTCAGCACTGTCTGAAACGCTGCCCGGGCATCGGCCGCCACTAGCCTCAATAGATCGAAGGCATGCGCTGGCGTTTTGAACAGGTTCACCATGTGGGCCTTCAAACTGTCCAGATCGTCAAACTTCTTCAAAGGCCCATGGGGCAGGTAGAGCACCACCCCTGCACCCGGACTGGCCAGGCCGCTGGCCCCGCCGTCGGACAGTTCGATCACCAGCGCCCCGATCAGTGCATGTCCGAGCACATGAAGGTGCTTGACCACGACTGCCAGTTGCTTCGGATCAGGCGCCACCACCTTGTCAAAGGTTTGCCCCAGGGCAGCGGCATCTACTTCGCTGATGTCGCCTCGCAGCCCGGCAACGTCAATGGCCAACGCAAGGCGCGCGCGCTGGCCCTGGGCGAGCAGCGTGCAGGCGGCGTCGTCAAAGAAGCTTTTGAGGTAGTCCTGATAGCGCTTGCCCGTGTCCACCAAGCGGCAGGCAGTGGCCAGGCTCGCACTGTTCACCAGCAGTGGCGCGGTCAAAGACATGCCATGAGCCCCGGAGATGATGCCGCTGCGGGCGTCGAAGCTCGATCCGGAGGGAAAATTCTGCATCAGGTGAGCCATGACAGGGTGAAACGTGTAGTGATGACGTAGCGTCTCGCCCCCAAGCACGCTATAGCTGTCCCAGCGCTCTCGCCAGAGCGCATGCGTCAGATCCACCTGCACGCCCAGCTTCTGCTCTATCGTGGCAGTCAGCATCTGCTCTGCGTACCACTTCGGCGAGACCATGCCTTTGAACAGTGACGCCAGGCGCTGCTCGATACGGCGGTTTTCTTCAGCGTGCATGCGCAGGGCTTGTATCTGCCCTAAAGAAGCGGCACGCAGCCACTCAGGCATGTGCTGTGCGATGAATCTGTCGGTATGGTTCGAAGGCGTAGTGAGGACGGCCATGCTAGGCTCCAGGTTAAGGGTTGCCGCGCACCTTTACCGAACCTTGCGAATCAATACAGAGGGAACTCGATCACCTCACACAGCCGCATTGCCCTTCTGCGAGGCAGGATGCCAAGGGGCAGACCTGGCAGCCAACCCCTTTACCTCCAAAGCCAGTACCTGGTTGGCGGTTATCGCGGTAGCTGCACCTGAGGCTTGCTCGAAGCAAAGATCGCCCAACTGGAGATGAACAGCGCGGCGATCAGCGGGCCGATGACGAAACCGTTGAGGCCGAACACCGACAGGCCGCCCAGAGTCGATACCAGGATCAAATAGTCGGGCATGCGGGTGTCCTTGCCGACCAGGATAGGCCTAAGCACGTTGTCTACGAGGCCGATCACCAGCACGCCGAATGCGGTCAGGATCACGCCTTGCAGGATTGCGCCGGTCATCAGGAAGTAGATCGCCACCGGCCCCCAGACGATGCCTGCGCCAACGGCAGGCAGCAGCGAAAGGAAAGCCATCATCACCGCCCAGACCAGCGCGCTGGGGATCCCCAGGATCCAGAAAATCAAGCCGCCCAGCGCGCCTTGGGTGATGGCCACCAGCACGTTGCCCTTGACCGTGGCGCGCACCACACGTTTGAACTTCAACTGCAGGCGACGCTTCTGGTGTTCAGGCAGCGGCACGGCCATGCGCACCTTGCGCACGACCTCGGCGCCCTCGCGCAGAAAGAAGAACAGCAGGTACATCATGATGCCGAAGCCAACCACGAAGTCGAATGTGCCCTGGCCAAAGCTGAAAGCCTGGGTAGCCAGAACCTGGCTGCCTTGGGAGGCCCAGGTGGTGATCTTGTCACGCAAGGCTTCCAGGTTGCCCATGCCCAGGTTATCCAGCGCGTTCTGGGCGAACGTTGGCAGCATGTCCTTGCCCCGCTCGACATAACCTGCGATGTCCAGCTGGCCGCTCTGGATGCGTTGATACAGCGTTGCCCCCTCCTGCACCAGCAGACCGCTGATGATGATCACCGGCAGTACCGCCACCAGTAAGCAGATGAGCGTGGTCACGGCAGCGGCCACATTGCGTCGGCGCCCGAAGCGCATGAGCAGGTTGCGTTGCAACGGCGCGAACAGGATGCCAAGGATTACCGCCCAGAAGATGGCGCCGTAGTAAGGCAGCAAGATCCAGACGAAGGCAATGGTGACCAGTGCCAGGAGCACCGCCAGCGCCTTGTTCTGCAAAGCAGTTTCGTTCATTTCCGGTCCTCGGATGGGTTCTGGGGTATTAGTGCGTGGTGCTGGGGTAAAAGTGCCACCTGCCCCTTGATTCAGATCAATAAGGCCCAACCGCAAGCGGCTTAGCATCCGCGCCCTTTAACCGGTGTATTCATGAACTCCGTTGCCAAGCCCGAATTGCTGGCGCCTGCCGGCACGCTCCACACCATGCGCTACGCCTTCGCCTACGGTGCTGATGCGGTCTATGCCGGCCAGCCCCGCTACAGCCTGCGGGTGCGCAACAACGCCTTCGACCATGCCAATCTGGCGTTGGGCATCCAGGAGGCGCACGCGCTGGGCAAGCGCTTCTATGTGGTGGTCAACATCGCGCCTCACAATGCCAAGCTCAGGACCTTCCTCAAGGACCTGGCCCCTGTGATCGCCATGGCACCGGACGCGTTGATCATGTCCGACCCGGGCCTGATCATGCTGGTACGCCAGCATTACCCGCAGATGCCCGTGCACCTCTCGGTACAGGCCAACACGGTCAACTGGGCCAGCGTGCAGTTCTGGCAGCAGCAAGGCATCAGCCGCGTCATCCTCTCGCGCGAACTGTCGCTTGAAGAAATCGAAGAAATTGGCCAGCAGGTGCCTGGCATGGAGCTGGAAGTATTCGTGCATGGGGCACTGTGCATGGCCTACTCAGGCCGCTGCCTGCTGTCGGGCTACCTGAACAAGCGCGATGCCAATCAGGGCAGCTGCACCAACGCCTGTCGCTGGAAGTATGATGTTACGCCGGCAACCGAGAGCGTCACAGGCGATATCGTGCGCGAAGTGCAGCCGACCTTGGGCCAGGGTGCGCCCACCGACCAAGTGTTCCTGCTGCAGGAAAGCGAGCGTCCCGGTACCGAAATGCCCGCATTCGAGGACGAGCACGGCACCTACATCATGAACGCCAAGGACCTGCGGGCCATCCAGCATGTCGAGCGACTGGCGCGCATGGGCGTGCACTCGCTGAAGATCGAGGGTCGCACCAAGTCGCATTTCTATTGCGCACGGGCCGTGCAGTCCTACCGAAAAGCCATCGACGATGCGGCCGATGGGCAGCCTTTCGACCGCACCTTGATGGACAACCTCGAATCCTTGGCGCAGCGGGGCTACACCGAGGGCTTTCTGCGCCGCCATGTGCACGACGAGTACCAGAACTATCAGCGGGGCAGCTCGGTTTCCGAGCGCCAGCAGTTCGTGGGTGAACTGACCGGACAGCGGGTAGACGGCTGGGCCGAGGTCAAGGTCAAGAACCGCTTTGCCCTGGGCGACCACCTGGAGCTGATGACACCGCGCGGCAATTACCACTTCGACCTGAATCAGTTGCATGACCGGCAGCAGCAGGCCATCGAAGTTGCACCCGGGGATGGCCATGTGGTGTACCTACCAGTACCTGAACAAGTGTCGTTGGCGTTCGGGCTACTAATGCGCGACCTGAACGGTGACCAGGCCGCTGGCTGACGGAACTGTAATGCGCCGGTCAGCAGGTTGAAAGCCAGACGGGGCGACCCTGGCGCCTTGCGCGTTTGGACCAGGCCGTGCGCTATGCTGGGCGCAGGTCACACGTTTATCAGGAGCTCATCCATGCTGCGATCGAATCGGCTGGCCCTTGGCCTGCTGGCCTTCACCACCCTTGCACAGGCCACCGACACCATTGATGTCTACCGCGACCCCAACTGTGGTTGCTGCAAAGCCTGGATCAGTCATCTCAAAGACAACGGCTTCACTGTGAACGACCATGTCGAAACGAACATGAGCGCCGTCAAGCAACGCCTGGAAGTCCCGCAGCGGCATGCGTCGTGTCATACCGGCGTCATCGCTGGCAAGTTCGTCGAGGGCCATGTCCCCGCAACCCAGGTGCATGAGCTGGCTAGCCGCAGTGACCTCAAGGGCATGGCCGTTCCCGGCATGCCGGTCGGTTCGCCGGGCATGGAAATGGGCGAGCGCAAGGATGCCTATCAGGTCATCGGTATCGACACTGAAGGCAAGGACTCGGTGGTCGCCGATTACTGACCCGGGGCTGGTTTCACGCTTGGTAACACCTTGCGCCTCTATGGCAACTGCCCGGCTGCTACAGTCGAGTCTTCCTACTTGATCTGACATGGAGTGCCTCATGCTGCGAGCATCCGCCCTGGCCATGGTGTGCCTGGCCAGCAGCCCGGCCATTGCCGCCGAATCGCCTACCTATGGCGCCCAGCTCGAAGGGTTCGACTACCCGCATACGCTCAAGCATTTCGACTTCGAATCACAGCGCCAATCGCTGCAGATGGGTTACATGGACGTCCCGGCTTCGGGTAATGCCAATGGCCACACGGTCGTGCTCATGCACGGCAAGAATTTTTGCGCAGCCACCTGGGAAACCAGTATCGATGCCCTGACCAAGGCAGGCTATCGCGTCATTGCCCCTGACCAGATCGGCTTCTGCACCTCCAGCAAACCTGCCCACTACCAGTACAGCTTCCAGCAACTGGCCAGCAACACCCATGCACTGCTCGAACACCTGGGCGTGAAGCAGAGCATCGTGCTGGGGCATTCGACCGGGGGCATGCTCGCCACCCGCTACGCCTTGATGTACCCGCAGCAGGTCACGCGCCTGGCCATGGTCAATCCGATCGGCCTTGAAGACTGGAAAGCCCTGGGGGTGCCCTACCGCACCGTTGACCAGTGGTACGACCGCGAACTCAAGCTCGACGCAGCCGGGGTGCGCGAGTACGAGCGCAAAACCTACTATGCCGGCCGCTGGAAACCTGAATATGAGCGCTGGGTGCAGATGCTGGTGGGCCTGAATCAGGGCCCAGGTCACGAACGGGTCGCGTGGAACTCGGCCTTGATCTACGACATGATCTTCACTCAGCCGGTTTATCACGAGCTCAAGGACCTGCAGATGCCGACCCTCTTGTTGATCGGTGACAAGGACACTACGGCAATTGGCAGCGACATCGCGCCACCGCAGCTCAGGGCCAAGCTGGGCAATTACGCCTTGCTCGGCCCGCAGGTGGCCAAGCTCATTCCCAAGGGCGAACTGATCACCTTCGAGGGCATGGGCCACGCGCCGCAGATCGAGGAACCCAAGCGTTTCAACCGCACGCTGATCCAATGGCTGAACCGCTGATCGGGCGCGGCCGCATCAGGCAAAGCGCTGCAGCTGCATTTCACGCAGCCGGCTGAGGGTGCGCTGGTAGGGAAAGGCGAGATACCCCTGCGTGTACAGCGCCTCGAGCGGCACTCCTGCTTCCAGGTACAGCGCCACCCGGCGGTCGTAGCATTCGTCGACCAGGGCGATGAAGCGGCGCACGGCATCGTCCTTGGGCGAGAGTGCCGGCAAGTCGCGGTCGCCCGCTAGTACACGCGAAGCACCGTCCTCCGTGCCGCGGGCAATGCGTCCGGTCTGTTGCTGACCACTTAGAGCCGGTATGTCCGACACCAGGATCGCCGCGAAACGGTCACACAGCATCATGAATTCCTGGGTAGCCATCGGTTGTTCGCACAACGCGTCGAAACGGCACCAGATGGCCTTCGCACTTCGGCGCACTACCTGTACCTGGCGACTCCCCAACATGAGGGGCCGGTCGGTGCCTGGATCGTCTGGGCTCAGCCGCTCGAAGACCGCAGCCAGGTGACTGCCCCGGTCGTCGGTCACCCAGTAGCGCTGGCACGGCAGACCTGGGTGTTGCCGGTGGTCTTGCTCGCCCGCTACCGGCAGCACACGCATGTGCCGCTCGATGGCAGCGATGGCGGGCAAGAAACGTTCGCGGTTGAAACCGTTGCAATACAGTTGGCCGGGCGGTTGATTGGACGTGGCAACCACGACCACGCCCAAGTCGAACAGGACCTGAAACAAACGGCCTAGGATGATCGCGTCGGCAATGTCGCTGACAAACAGCTCGTCGAAGCACAGCACGCGAATCTCGCTTGCCAGCCCCTCTGCCAGCGCCATCAAGGGGTCCGGCGTGCCGTTGAGCTCAAATAACCGACGGTGCACCCAGGCCATGAAATGGTGAAAATGCTGGCGGCGACTCTGCACGGTCAGGCAACGATGAAACTGATCCATCAACCAGGTCTTGCCACGCCCTACTGGCCCCCAAAGGTAAAGGCCGTGCGTGGATCGTCCACCTTCGACAGCCTCGTAGCAGGCCTGGAGCGCCTCGATGGCAAGGCGCTGTGCGGGGTCCACGACAAAGCCCTGGGTTTCCAGGGCTTGCTGGTAGCGCTGCAAGGGATTGGTGGTCATGGCGCATTGTACCTGTCGCCTCCTTGCCGACGACAGTGCTGCTTCAGTCTGGCTGCGCCAGCCCCACCTTCAGCAGCTCGCCATCCTTGTCATCGGTCAACACGTACAGGTAACCGTCTGGTCCTACCCGAACATCACGAATGCGCGCTTTCAAATCGCCCAGCAGGCGTTCTTCGTGTACCACCTTGTCGCCCTCGAGCTGCAGGCGGATCAGCTCCTGCGTGGCCAACGCGCCGATGAACAGGTTGTGATCCCACGCCGTGAACACGGGGCTGTCATAAAATGCCATGCCACTAACCCCGGGCGACTTTTCCCACACGTGGTTCGGATCGACCATGCCATCGACATGTTTACCCTTGGCCTCCGGAATGGGCAGCATCGAATAGTTGATGCCGTGGGTTGCGATGGGCCAACCGTAGTTCTTGCCCGGCTTCGGGATATTGATTTCGTCACCACCGCGGGGACCGTGTTCGTTAGTCCACAAAGCGCCAGTCCAAGGATTCAACGCAGCACCCTGCTGGTTACGGTGACCAAACGACCAGATTTCCGGCCGCACGTTTTTCTGGCCATAGAACGGATTGTCCTTGGGTACTTCGCCGTCTGGCAGGATGCGCACCACCTTGCCTTGCAGCTTGTCCAGATCCTGAGCCGTCGAGCGCTGATTGTTCTCGCCCAGGGCGATGAACAGGTACCCGTTGCGGTCGAACACCAGGCGCGACCCGAAATGGTTACCCACCGACAGTTTGGGTTGCTGACGGAAGATGACGGTGAAGTTTTCCAGCCGGGCACGATCGGTCGACAGCTGGCCGCGGCCCACAGCGGTCCCCGCCTTGCCGTCGCTGCCCTCCTCGGCATAGGACAGGTAGACCGTGCGATCCTTGGCGAACTCGGGCGACAAGGCCACATCCAGCAAGCCGCCTTGGCCCTCGGCCCAGACTTTAGGCACGCCATTGATGGCCGGGCCGACCTTGCCTTCGGCGTTGATGACGCGCAGGTTGCCTGGGCGTTCGGTGACCAGCATGTCCTGGCCGCCAGGCAGGAACGCCAGCGCCCACGGCGTACGCAGACCATTGGCCACGGTATCGACGGTAAGGGTGCCCTCTTCACTTTTGAACGTCTGCTGGGCAGCGGCATTGGCCAACAGAGGCGATAACGCGGCAGCGGCCAGGGTAACCAGCCAGGTTGCTCGAGACATGCGAAGTTCCTTTGACATATACAGGGTACTGGAGTCAGGGCGCGCGCGGGTTATCCCGCGGGGGCCGCACAGGCTCCAGATTGGGCGTTTGCTGCTGACGGCGCAGGTTTTCACCGTTGCCGATGCCGCGGTTCTCTACCGTCGGGGTGCGCGGTATGGGCTGGGTAGACGGACCGCGCACAGGCGGCGTCGCCGGGACGCTGCCCTGGCGGCTGTTGGGATTGGCACGCTGTACGGGGCTGTTGTAGGGGTTGTTGCCATTGGCGGCAACGTGCAGCCACGGCTGCGCGGTCGCATGGGTAGGTAGCCAGACGGCCATGCCTACTACCAACAACGGTATCGTCAGTTTCATGCTTCACCTCCGTACGAAAACGCCTGGCCTGGTGGCTTTGATAGCCTACGGCGCAAAGGGTTCGAGTCAAAAGGCTTGGCGACGCTACAGGTGATTCACGATGTTTCAGCCAGCGCCCACTGATCGGGGCGCCGGTGTGGGTTAGGCCGTGCGCAACGGCCTCAGTAGGCCAGGCTCCAGGTCAGTGTGTAGGTCCTGCCTCGACCTTGATAATCGTAGAGGTAGGCAGGCCCATAGGTGGGCGCGTAGAACAGCGTCGCGCGCTGGCCCCATACGGTGCTGTACTGCTTGTCCAGTAGGTTCTGGACACCTGCGCTGAAGGTGCCGTAATCGGTCTCCTGGCTGCCCAGCAGATCGAGCGTGGTGTAGCCATCGATCTTGTGCTGGGCGTCGTCCTTCAAGCTGAAAGCGCGATTGGCCTGCAGCCGCGCACTGCGCCCGTCATCCGTCCAGCCAATGAAAGCGGTGGCTTTGGACAAGGAGGCATAACGCGCATCGCGCTTGCGCCACCCGCCGCCGTCTGCCTCTTCCTCGGAACGGGTGAGGTGCAGCGTGCCGCCGGCTTCCCAACCTTGGTCGAAGTGGCGCGTGAGTGCCCCCTCGAAGCCAAAGTCGCGACTCTTCTGGTCTTCGACGTCAATGGTGAGGGTTTGCGAATCCACATTGATGATCTTGTCCGACCAGATGTAGTACAGCGCAGCTTGAGCGTCCCACTGCACGTCGGCATAGCGCCAGCCCACTTCCACCTGGCGGCTCTTGATCCCAGCCAGCGGGTTGTCCCCGACACTGAGGCCGGGCTTGCCGTAGTACTTGGCCGGATCGGGCAAGTCAAAGCCTTCACCGTAGTTGGTCCACAGCTGATGGCCGTTCTTGAAGTCGTAGATCGCCCCCAGGTTGTAGAGATTGACCTGGTAGTCGTTACTGCCGCCCGGAACGCCCTTGAAGTCACCCACCTCCACATCCATCTGCTGGCGCCGGGCGCCGCCGGAAAACGTCAGGTTGTCGGTGGCGCGCCATTCGAGCTGGCCATACAGCGAGACCCCATCGACGACATAACTGGGGTAGCGCGCAGCCTTGCTGGCCTTGTCCAGGTCCAGCCCGCCACTTTCGGAGGACACCCGCGCATCGAACACGGTTTGGTCAGCGTTGAAACGTTCGCGGTCAATGTCCACGCCATAGGTGAACTTCAGCGTGTCCCACTGCTTGGCGAACAACCCTTTGAGGCTGGTGACCTCGAAGTTCTGCTGCGAGGCTGCAAAATACACCCCGCGCGAGCCGGTGGGTGTCCCTCGGTTGTAGTAAGGGAAAGGGTAGAAGTTGTTGTTTTCCTTGCGGTAGGAAGCCTGCAGGTAGAAATCCTGGCCCAGCACATCATTGTGGTGGTAATTGGCGTTGAGCAGCAGGCGCCGGGTGCGTGGGTTCAGGTCAGACGAGTACCCACTGCGCAATTGGGCCTCTTCCAGGTCGGAGGGGCCGTTGTAATTGAGGTTGGGAAACCAGATGCCGGTGCTGCCATGGTTGCCGGAATCGTAGTACTGGGCCAGCAGGTCAAGGCTCTGTTGCTCATCGAACTGCATGCCCAGGCTACCAAGCAGGTCCAGCGTGCGGTTGTATTGCAGGTCGGTCTGGGTATTGTCGATGAAGATCTGATCGCCTGCCCCATCGTAGAACGCCTCGTTCTGCTCGCCGGACACACCAAGACGGGCGGTGAAGCGCTCGTTGCCACCGCTGGCCGACTGGGCAAAGCGGGTCGCCAGATCATCGCTGTTGTTGAAGCCGCTGCTGGCGCCGAGCTGGGTTTCGAAATGCGCAGGGCCCGCCTCGCCCTTTTTGGTCACGATATTGATGATGCCCCCGGTCGCACCGCCTCCGTAGATGGCGCTGGCGCCGGACAGTACTTCGACCCGCTGGACGTTGAACGGCGAGATACTGTCGAACTGGCGCGACAGGCCTCGCGAGCTGTTCTGGCTGACGCCATCGATCATCACCAGCACGCTGCGCCCACGCATGTTCTGCCCGTAATTGGTGCGTCCCTCCGGCGCCAGGTCAAGGCCAGGCACCAGTTTGCCGATGGCTTCCTTGAGGCTTACGCCACTGTCGATCTGCTCGCGAAGCTGCTGCTGATCGACCACCCACACGGTGCCTGGGATCTCGCTGATGGCGGTGCTGGTACGCGAGGCCACGCTCACTTCGATCGGCTTGAGGTTGATGGCTTCCAGGGTGGAATCGCGCTTGCGCAGCGTCACCGTGCGCGCATCGGTGAACTGCCAGCTCAAGCCGCTGCCTTCGAGCAACCGCTGCAAGGCGTGTTCGACACTGTAGGCGCCCTGCAAGGTCGGGCTCTGCAGACCCGCCACATCAGCCGTGGTGTACAGCAAATGCAGGCCGGCCTGATCGGCAAAGCGCGTCAACGCCTGGTCCAGCGGCTGCGCCGGGACGTTCAGCTGAACCTGCGCGGTCTGCACCTGCCCTTGCTGTGTCGCCGCAGCGACATGAGCAGGCAGCGTGCCGGCCAACACGGCCAACGCGCCGCACGACATCAATACAGGTGGCAGAAAACGGCAGCGGCTATTCGAGGGCTTGGGCATGAGAGGCACGAGAAAAGCTTCCAGGCAAGTCGTGAATGGGAATGGTTTGCGGCTTAGCCCCACTACGACGATCCAGCTCACAAGAACTTGCAGTACCGATGGAAAATTTTTCGGGTGAGTCTCGAAACGGCCGCTGCGAGGATCAATACACCACTGCGAGCCACGGCAAGTAGGAGACTTTCAGGCCATATCGCTGCTCCAGGGTGCGCAGCATGGCTTGCGGTTCGTCCAGGTCGAACACGCCACTGACCTCAAGACCCGCCAGCTGTTGGTCGGACAACACGATGCGCCCAAGGCGGTAGCGCTCAAGCTCAGCGAGCACCTGCCCCAGAGGCTTGCCATTGAAGATCAACTTGCCCCGTTGCCAGGCCAGCTGCGCCTCGGCATCGGGCGCCACGCTCAAGGGTTGGGCGCCCTGCCGAGCAGCCCCCTGGCCAAGCACCACATGCCCGTCGCGCCGCACGCTGAACCTCGCGCCGGTGCCGTCTACCGGCAGCCCTGTCGTTTCGACCACGAAAGGACGGGCATCGGCGGACGTCTCGAACAGCGCTTCGCCAGCCACGACCACCACCCGACGTTCGTGCGCGTCGAATTCCAGCTTTATGGCACTGGCGCTGTTGAGGGTGACACGGGTGCCATCGGGCAAGGTGAGCATGCGCCGCTCGCCGGTGCTGGTGTGATAGTCGGACAACCACACAGGTGCCTGCTGCCACGCCATCCAACTGCCCAGCATCAACGCCATGCACGCGGCAACGCCTGCCTTCTGCAGCCATCCCCGGCAGTGCCGCAGCGCCTGGCCGATGTATTTGGCCACCATGCTTTCGGACACGCCGAGCCTTTGCGCGACCTGCCTTTGCGTCAACCCTTCCACGCGGTTGAGCAAGAGCGCCTGACGCGCTTTGGGGGGCAGTTGCAGCAGGGCCTGGTCAAGAATCATCAGGCGCTCGCTCGCCAGCAGCGCCGCCTCCGGTGCCGGCGCGCCACAGGCCACGTGTGCCATGCCCTCGCTGTCGTCGTGGCACGCGGCGAGGCGCTGATCACGACGCAGGGCATCGATCGCAATGTTTCCCGCCACGCGAAAAATGAAGCGGCGCGGGTGCAGCACCGGCACGCCGTGCGCATCGATCTGCGCAAGCCTCAGGTAAGTTTCGTGGGCAACGTCCGCAGCGCGCTGGCGGTCACGCATGCGCCGTGTCAGAAACTGCAACAAGTCGTCATAGTGTTCCTGGAAACTTGCCAGCAGGCCCGGCACGTGAGACGTCAGCATGGTTAGGCAACTACACAGTAAGAGAAATTGTCGGGCGTTAATGAGAAACAGTATCTTTCATCTTCACCGACACTTTCAACGCTGCCGAGCATTTGCCACACTGCCGGACGATTCTTCCCAAGGCCTGCCCCATGACCCTACGCCCTTTGCGCCTCACCCGTCTGCTCACTGTCCTGCTGATGTCGGCGACCTTGAGCGCGTGCGCGCTGTTGCAACCCCGGGATCCGGTTTCGATCAGCGTAATCGGCCTGGAACCCTTGCCTGGACAGGACTTGGAAGTGCGCATGGCGGTAAAGCTGCGGGTACAAAACCCCAATGAAACACCGATCGAGTACAACGGTATTGCAGTGAACCTGGAGGTCAACGGCCAGCCCTTGGCAGCGGGCGTCAGCGACCAGGGCGGACAGATTGGCCGGTATGGCGAGGCTGTGGTCCAAGTGCCGGTGAGCATCACCGCGTTTGCGTTTCTGCGCCAGGCGTATGGGCTAGGCAAGTTGAACACGCTGCAAGGTCTGCCCTATACGCTGCGCGGCAAACTGGCCAGCGGCCCCTTCGGCACGGTGCGGTTCAGTGACAAAGGCACGCTGGACCTGCCCAAGGGCAGCGAGTGGTAGGGCGACACGTGCAGGGCTTAGCGAGCAGCGCTGGCAGCGGCCATCAGCTTGTTGACTTCGCTGCGCACCATGCTGGCGTATTCAGGGGGCGTCATGGTGTCCAGCTCATTGCGCACCCATTCGGCCCATTTGCCCTTGCGCCGAGGTTTTTCAGCGATCAGCCGGGCCGCCTCGCCCTTGGCCTTACCCAGGTTTGCTTGCCACATCTCGAACAGCCGGGCTTTCTCGGCCTCGATCTGTGCCCGTTCCTCGTAGCTCATGTTGGCCAGATTGAAACTCATGGATCACCTGCCTGATGGAAATGACCGGTATCTTACACCAAGGCGCCAGCGCCCACTGCGAGGCAACTTTTCTGGCGCACGAGTATCCATTGTTCTAACGACCCGTCCAGGAGGAGCATGGCATGGCCCGTAAAAATGCCGCAGTACCCGACAGCGACCAGATCAAGGACCAGGTATTCAGCGAGCTACAGGCGCTGATCGAGGAATCCGAGCGGTTGCTCAACGACAGCGCCGCGCTGGTGGGCGAAGAAGCCGAAACCCTGCGCACCCAGATCAGCCTCAAGCTACGTCAGGCCCGCGAAGCCGCCGGTAACCTGCGTGACAAGGCAAAGCCCATGGTCGCGGCCACCCAGGATTACATTGGCGGCCACCCTTGGCAGACCGTGGCTCTTTCAGCGGGCGTCGGCCTGGTGGTGGGCCTGCTGCTGGGTCGACGCGACTGACACCCACCCTGCCGCCTGCTGAGCTCAGGCGGCCTGTGCCAGCGGTATGCCGCTGTGAAAACGCAGCTCTTGATCCGCTGAGGCGATGAGTTCCGCTTCTGCGGCGCGTACCAGTTCAACCCGACGCGCGATGTCCGCCTCATCGCCATAGTGATGCGCCAACTTGAGGTAGCCCTGATAGTGGCGCGCTTCACTTTTGAGCAGGCCGTGATAGAAACGGCCCAGCTCTTCATCCAGGTGCGGCGCCAGGGCCGCAAAACGTTCGCAGCTGCGTGCCTCGATGAATGCCCCGACCACCAGCGTATCCACCAACTTGACCGGCTCGTGGGCGCGCACCAGACGACGCAGGCCCGAGGCGTAGCGACCGGCCGACACAGGGCGCAGCGGTACGCCTCGACGCTTCATCAGCCGCAAGACCTGCTCGTGATGAACCAGCTCTTCGCGCGCCAGGCGCGACATCATGTTGATCAGGTCAAGATGGGTGTTGTACTTGGCGATCAGGCTCAATGCCGTGCTGGCCGCCTTGAACTCGCAATTCTTGTGATCGATCAGCAGCGTTTCCTGATCGGCCAGCGCCGCCTCGATCCAGGCATCGGGTGTGGGGCAGCCCAGGAAGGCGTCGATTTCAGGGATCAGGGACATAAGCGATACGACCATACGGAGACAGGCAGGGGCGGCGATTATAGCGGCGGCAGCCAGCGGCGTCAGTGGCTATGCTTGATGTGCATCAAGCGTCAGCGCAACGCGCGCGGCCTATAGTCTGGCACCGCCTGCCCACCTTCCAGGGAGTACACGCCCATGCAAGCCGTTCGCAGCATTCTCGTCGTCCTCGACCCCGAGCACGCCCACAGCCGGGCGCTGACGCGCGCCAAGCTGATCGCCAGCGTCACGGGCGCACGCCTGCACTTGTTGATGTGTGACAAGCGGCACGATCACAGTGCGCTGTTGAGCCTGCTGGGCAACCAGTTGCAGGAAGACGGTTTTGACCACGTCACCCACGAAGCGGCGTGGCGAGACAACCTGCATGACACCATCATCCACGTGCAGCAGCGCGAAGGCTGCGAGTTGGTGATCAAGGAGCATCGTCCCGACAATCCACTGAAGAGGGCTTTGCTCACCCCTGGCGACTGGAAGCTGCTGCGCGCTTGCCCGTGCGCGGTGCTGATGGTCAAGAGCGAGCGACCATGGACGGGCGGCAATGTTCTGGCAGCGGTGGATGTGGGCAACCAGGACGAGGATCACCAGCGCCTGCATGCCAGCATCGTCGACCATGGCTACGAGATTGCCAGGCTGGCCAAGGGGGCGCTGCATGTGATCAGTGCCCACCCTTCGCCCATGCTGTCGGCTGCCGACCCTGTCTATCAGCTGAGCGACACCATCGAACAGCGTTATCGCCAGGCGTGCGCTGCTTTCCAGGCACAGTACGGTATCACCGACGAGTGCTTGCACGTGGCCGAAGGCCCGGCCGATGTGCTGATTCCCCATACCGAAAAACAGCTGGATGCGGTGGTGACGGTGATCGGTACCGTGTGCCGCACAGGGCTTACCGGCGCATTGATCGGCAATACTTCCGAGGTGGTACTCGATGCGTTGGAGGGGGATGTACTGGTATTGAAGAGTGAAGAGGCGATAGCGCATCTGGTGGGTTCGGCGCGGGGGTGAACCGTATGCAGTCCCTGTTGTGCCGTCTCGACCCTCAAATCGCGCTTGCGAGGTGAGGGTCAAGAGGGTATCTACACGGGGACCTCGCTAGCTGCCAGAGGCGGCGTCAGAGAGCTGTATATGCTAACTGCAACGGCAGCCAACACCTTTCAGCCCAGCGCCTCCTTCACCTTGGGATCCAACCCCTCCCCCGCATTATTGGCCTCGATCCATTCTCCCAACTGCCGGCGCATGGCCGGCGTCCAGAAGTTGTGTAGATGCTGGCGAACGCCCTGCACAGCCAGGTCCCGATTCGGCTCGCTGTCGAAGTAATGGGCAATCTGGTTGGCCATCTTCACCAAACTGTCCTGGCTCATTGGCGCACCTCGGCTTTCTCGGCGGTTCGGCGTTCCTGCAACAGCCGACGCTGCTCGTCGCTGAAGTCCTGGTAGCGCTTCTGCCACTGGGATGGCTGGAACACCTTGACCACCTCCACTGCCGTGACCTTGTATTCCGGGCAGTTGGTCGCCCAGTCCGAGTTGTCCGTGGTGATCACGTTCGCACCCGACTCCGGGAAGTGGAAGGTGGTGTAGACGACACCTGGCGCCACGCGGCTGCTGACCTTGGCGCGCAGCACGGTCTGCCCGGCACGGCTGCCGATACCGACCCAGTCACCGTCCTGGATGCCACGGCTTTCGGCATCGGTCGGATGGATCTCGAGGCGATCGGCATCGTGCCAGGCGACGTTGCCTGTGCGCCGGGTCTGGGCGCCGACGTTATACTGGCTGAGGATGCGCCCGGTGGTCAGCAGCAGCGGATAGCGGCTGTTGACCTTCTCGTCGGTCGGTACGTACCCGGTCAGCATGAACCGCCCCTTGCCCCTGACGAACTGGTCGATGTGCATGGTAGGAGTACCATCGGGCGCTGCATCGTTGCACGGCCACTGCAGGCTGCCGTGGCGCTCGATTTCGGCATAGCTCACCCGGCGGAAGGTCGGCGTCAGGCGCGCGATCTCATCCATGATCTCGGAGGGGTGCCGGTAGTTCATCGGGTAGCCCAGCGCATTGGCCAATGCCACGGTCGCCTCCCAGTCGGCCTTGCCCGCCAGTGGCTCCATGACCTTGCGAACCCGGGAGATCCGGCGCTCGGCGTTGGTGAACGTGCCGTCCTTTTCCAGGAACGAACTGCCCGGCAGGAACACATGGGCAAACTTGGCGGTTTCGTTGAGGAAAATGTCCTGCACCACCACGCACTCCATGGCCAGCAGGGCGGCGGTGACGTGCTGGGTATTCGGATCGCTCTGGGCGATATCCTCGCCTTGGCAGTACAAGGCCTTGAAGCTGCCATCGAGGGCTGCTTCGAACATGTTGGGGATGCGCAGCCCCGGATCAGGGTGCAGCGTCACACCCCATGCCTGCTCGAACTCGGCCCGTACACCTTCGTTGGAAATGTGCCGGTAACCCGGCAGCTCGTGAGGGAACGAGCCCATGTCACAGGAACCCTGGACGTTGTTCTGGCCGCGCAGCGGGTTGACCCCTACCCCTTCACGCCCGATGTTGCCGGTGGCCATGGCCAGGTTGGCAATGCCCATCACCGCAGTGCTGCCCTGGCTGTGCTCGGTCACGCCCAAGCCATAGTAGATGGCCGCGTTGCCGCCAGTGGCATACAGCCGGGCCGCGGCGCGTATCTGTTGCGCTGCAACGCCACACACCTCGCCCAGCACTTCAGGGGCATTTTCCGGCAGGCTGACGAAGTCGCGCCAGCGGGCGAATTCTGCGGTTTCGCAGCGCTCGTCGATAAAGCGCTGGGCCAGTAGTCCCTCAGTCACGATCACGTGGGCCAAGGCGTTGAGCATGGCCACGTTGGTGCCGGGACGAAGTTGCAGGTGCAGCTCGGCCCGGGCATGGGGCGAGTCCACCAGGTCGATGCGGCGAGGGTCGATCACGATCAGGCGTGCGCCTTCACGCAGGCGGCGCTTGAGCTGTGAGCCGAACACCGGGTGCGCATCGGTCGGGTTGGCGCCAATGACCAGCACCACATCGGCCTTCATCACCGAATCGAAGCTCTGGGTACCCGCCGACTCGCCCAGTGTCTGTTTCAGGCCGTAGCCGGTGGGGGAATGGCAGACTCGCGCGCAGGTGTCGACGTTGTTGTTGCCGAAGGCCGTGCGCACCAGTTTCTGAACCAGATAGGCCTCCTCGTTGGTGCAGCGACTGGAGGTGATACCGCCGATGGAGTCCCGGCCATACTTGAGCTGAATACGGCGCAACTCGCTGGCGGCATAGGCCACCGCCTCGTCCCAGCTCACCTCCTGCCACGGATCTTCCAGGCGCTTGCGAATCATGGGCTTGGTGATGCGGTCCGGGTGCGTGGCGTAGCCCCAGGCAAAGCGGCCTTTGACACAGGCATGGCCGTGGTTGGCCCCGCCGTTCTTGTCCGGGACCATGCGCACCAGTTGGTCGCCCTTCATTTCGGCACGGAACGAGCAGCCAACGCCGCAATAGGCGCAGGTGGTGATCACCGCACGTTCCGGCTGGCCCAGTTGCACCAGGCTTTTCTCGGTCAGCGTCGCGGTCGGACAGGCCTGCACGCAGGCGCCGCAAGACACGCACTCGGAGGTCAGGAAATTGTCGCCGCCGGCCGCCGCTACCCGGGATTCGAAGCCGCGCCCGGTGATGGTCAAGGCAAAGGTGCCCTGGATATCTTCGCAGGCACGCACGCATCGGCTGCAGACGATGCACTTGCTGGGTTCGTAGTCGAAGTACGGGTTGGAAATGTCCTTCCTTTCGGTCAGATGGTTCGCACCGTCATAGCCGTAGCGCACCTCGCGCAGCCCCACCTGCCCCGCCACGGTCTGCAGTTCGCAGTTACCGTTGGCCGAACAGGTCAGGCAATCGAGGGGGTGGTCGGAAATGTAGAGTTCCATCACGTTACGGCGCAGGCCCGCCAGGCGCGGCGTTTCGGTGCGCACGACCATGCCTTCGGTGACCGGCGTGGTGCAGGAGGCCGGGTAACCGCGCATGCCCTCGATTTCCACCATGCACATGCGGCAGGAGCCGAAGGCTTCGAGGCTGTCGGTGGCGCACAGCTTCGGGATGGTCGTGCCGAGCATGGCTGCCGCACGCATCACCGACGTGCCAGCCGGAACGCTGATCGCGCGGCCGTCGATGTTCAGGCTGACCTGCACCTCGCTGTCGCGGGCGGGGGTGCCCAGGTCAGTTTGCGGATCGAAGATATGGATCATTGCGCGGCCTCCGCTTGGGTCAGCCCGAAATCGGCAGGGAAATACTTGAGGGCGCTGGCGACTGGGTAAGCGGTCATGCCGCCCATGGCGCACAGCGAGCCGTATTGCATGGTGTCGCACAAATCGCGAAGCAGCAGTGCATGATCATGGCGCTCGGTGATGTCATCACTGGCGATCAGCCGGTCCACCACTTCCATGCCACGGGTCGAGCCGATACGGCACGGGGTGCACTTGCCGCAGGACTCCTCGGCACAGAACTGCAAGGCGAAGCGGGCCATGCTGGCCATGTTCAAGGTGTCGTCGGCAACCACCACGCCGCCGTGGCCGAGCATGGCGCCCACGGCCGCGAAGGCCTCGTAGTCCAGCGGTGTGTCGAAATGGCTGGGAGGTACCCAGGCGCCCAACGGCCCACCCACCTGTGCGGCCTTCAGCGGCCGGCCACTGGCCGTGCCACCGCCGTAGTCCTCCACCAGTTCACGCAGCGTTAAGCCGAAGGCACGTTCCACCAGGCCGCCATGGCGAACATTGCCCGCCAACTGGAACGGCATGGTGCCCAGCGAGCGGCCCATGCCGAAATCGCGGTAGAACGGCGCTCCCTTGGCCAGGATGATAGGCACCGAGGCCAGGGTCAGCACGTTGTGCACCAAGGTCGGCAGGCCGAACAGGCCTTCGAGCGCCGGGAGCGGCGGCTTGGCGCGGACGATGCCGCGCTTGCCTTCGATGGATTCGAGTAGCGCGGTTTCTTCACCGCAGATGTAGGCACCTGCGCCCACGCGCACTTCCAGGTCGAACGCCTTGCCGCTACCGGCCACATTGGTGCCCAGGTAGCCCGCCTGGCGTGCGATGACGAATGCCTGATCAAGTGTGCGGATGGCGTCGGGGTATTCCGAGCGCACGTAGATGTAGCCCTTGTCGGCACCCACCGCGAGGCCCGCGATGATCATGCCCTCGATCAACAGGTACGGGTCGCCTTCCATCAGCATGCGGTCGGCAAACGTGCCGGAGTCGCCTTCGTCGGCGTTGCACACCACATACTTTTGGGCAGGCTTGGCGTCGCGCACGGTGCGCCACTTGATGCCGGCAGGAAACGCAGCCCCGCCACGACCACGCAGGCCGGAATCGAGCACGGCAGCCACCACCTCGGCGCCGTCCAGGGCAACGGCCGCTTCCAGCCCGGCAAAGCCGCCATGGGCGCGGTAATCATCCAAGGACAAGGGTCGGGTGATGCCGGCGCGCGCGAACAGCAGGCGCTGCTGGGTCTTGAGATAAGGCATGTCTTCGACAGCCCCCAGCGCCAGCCGGTGGTCTGCCTCTGCACCGATCATGGCATCCAGCAGGCCGGGCACGTCCTGTGGCGTCACCGGCCCGAAACCCTGGCGCCCCTGCTCACTGTCGCACTCAAGCAGCGGTTCGAGCCAATAAAGCCCACGAGAACTGGTGCGCCGAATGTCCAACTGCACATTGCGCCGCTCGGCCTCGCGCTGCAACGCCTCGACCACTTGGTCTGCGCCGACGGCACGGGCCACCGAATCACCGGGTACATGGACCTTCAGCATGTGGCGCCCTCCTGGCAACCCTTGACCAACTCGCGTAGCCGCTCGGGCGTGAGCCGGGCGTGCACCTGACCGTCCAGCTCAAGGGCCGGCGAACAGGCACAGGCGCCCAGGCAATAGACCGGGCGCAGGCTGATGGCACCGTCGGCGCTGGTGCCATGGTCATCGAGCGCCAACTGCTCGCGCAGCTGTGCGGCCAGGGCCTCGGCGCCACGGCTCTGGCACGACTCGGCCCGGCACAGGCGCAGGGTGTGCCGGGCAGGCGCAGCGGTACGGAAATCATGGTAGAAGCTGATGACGCCCTGGACCTCGGCCCGGCTCAGGTTGAGTGCATGGGCGATCTCACCGATGGCGGCATCGGGAATGTAGCCGACGGCATGCTGAATGGCGTGCAGGATCGGTAGCAGCGCACCAGGCGTTTGCTGGTGATCGGCCACGATACGTTGGACAGCGGGCAGGTTGAACATTTGATCAGGCATACAGCGGACCTCGGCATCACGGCCCGCCCCTGTTGTTGTATTGGCGGGTTCCGGCGTGTTCTGCTGCGGCGCATCAGCCACGTCACGGTGGCGTGGTGCTGACGGCCTCCTTGCCATCGACCGTGCGTCTGCGCGCGGGTCCGACGGCATCCTGCAAGCATGGCACTTGCAGCGCCAGAAGGTTGCGCGCGAACGACCAGGCACATTCTGAAACCGACGTCCGGTTCTTTCACTTACGGTGCGATCGTCGGACGGCGCAGCACAGGGCTGTGCACCCTGACGGTCCAGCGGGTGCAAGAACCGCTTCCCGGGTACCTGCTACCGACGCGCGTGGCCAGAACCGGCTCGACTACCTTTGGCGCTGCGTTTAAGCTGGCGCCTTTTCGTACGCATGGAATCGCGTTTGTCCAGCACATACCAAGGAAGCTGCCTTTGCGCGGCAATAGGTTATGAGCTGCTTGGCCCGCCCAGGGCCATCAGCCACTGTCATTGCAGCCAGTGCCGCAAAGGCCACGGTGCTGCATATGCCTCATACGGTAGTGTGCCGCGTGAGGCGCTGCGCATGCTGCGCGGCGCTGACCGGCTTGCGGCTTACGCCTCGTCGCCCACAATCCTGCGCCAATTCTGTTCATCCTGCGGCTCGAGCCTGTTCTGGTCACGCAGTGCAGGCCAATACGCCGATTGGATCTCGATCGCCCTTGGCACCCTCGATACCCCCTTCATACCGACACGTGATACCCACCTGCATCTCGACGCCGCGGCGCCATGGCACCTGCCATCGACCCAGTCTGAGATCGACCCACTGAAAAGGAAGCCCAATGCGTAAACTCAAACTCGCCCTCGCCGCCCTGCCGTTCTTCGTCATCGCCGGTTGCGGCAATGACGCCCTGGAAGGCACCTATGAGCAAACCACGACCGTGATGGGTATCCAGAGCCCGAAACAGACGTGGGAGTTTTCCAAGGACTACATCATCACCAACGGCAACAAGCTGAAGGTGGATGAATGGGAGCGCAAGGATGACATGGTCACCGCCCGCAACAAGGATGGCATGGCGTTGATCAACGTACGCGTGCTCGACGGCGGCAAGCGCCTGGAGGCCGTCGGCGGTAGCGACATGGCCAAGAACGTCTTCGTGCGCGTCGACTAAAAAGCCTGCGCCCCGCCCACCGCCGATAAGTGCATTACGGCGGTGGGCGGGGCATGCCACGCTACAGATCGTCTACGCCCTGCTCAGAGCTTGAAGGTGCTGACCATGTCGTTGAACGAGATGGCCAGGCGCGACAATTCCTGGCTGGATGCGCTGGTTTGATGCGCACCGGCCGAGGTCTGGGTCGACAAGTCCTGGATGTTGATCAGGTTGCGGTCCACCTCGCGGGCCACATGGGCCTGCTCTTCGGACGCCGTGGCGATCAGCAGGTTGCGATCGTTGATCTGGGCGATGTTCCGGGCGATCCGCTCCAGCGATTCGCCGGTCGCCTGGGCCAAGGCCTGGGTGCTGTCGGCCAGGTTTCGGCTGTTGCCCATGGCCTTGACCGCATCGTCGGCACGCGACTGAACGCCTGTGATCATGGCTTCGATCTCACCCGTCGAGGCCTGGGTACGCGCCGCCAGTGCCCGTACTTCGTCTGCCACCACCGCAAAACCTCGGCCCTGCTCGCCAGCGCGTGCCGCCTCGATGGCCGCGTTAAGCGCCAGTAGATTGGTCTGTTCGGCAATGCCCCGGATCACATCGACCACCTTGGCGATTTCGCGCACGCTACCGGCCAATTCCCCCACGATGACCGTGGACTGCCCGATTTCGCTGTTCACGCTGGTGATGGCCTGCACGGCTTCCCGGGCCTGGTCGCGGCCACTGGCCGCTTCCTCGGACGTCTGCCGGGAGGCTTCGGAAGTGGAGGTGGCGTTGCGAGCCACTTCCTCCACTGCCGCACTCATTTGCGTGACCGCCGTGGCGGCGAGCTGAATTTCATCATTCTGGCGCGTGAGCCCGCGGGTGCTCTCATCTGTGACGGCGTTGAGTTCTTCGGCCGCAGAGGCGAGCTGATCCGCTGCATTGGCGATTTGCTCCAGGGTGCGTTTGAGGCCTTGCTGCATGCCCCCCAGGGCATTTAGCAGTTGCCCGGTTTCGTCGGCGTGACCTGTGGCCACGGGTTTGCTCAGGTCGCCGCCTGCAATGCGCTCGGCCGTGTTCACCGCCAGCGCGATCGGTTTGCTGATGACACGGCTGATGAACATGCCAAGCAAAATGGCCGCCACGAACGCCGCACCGATGCCCAGGTACAGGTTGAGCTTGGCCGCCGCCTCGTTATGTTTTGCCGCTCGCGCGCCTTCATCGATCTGCCGGTTATTGGACTCGACCATTGTGGTCAATTCGTCGAGCACGGTACGAAACGCCTGATGCAATTCGCCGGCCATCAATTGCCTGGCTTCAGCCAGATCACCTCGTGCGATGGTGGCTACCGTCCGATCCATGATGGCCTGGTAGGCTGGCCAGTCCTTTTCCATGCGATCGCCGGCAAGGCGTTCATCATCGGCCAGGGGCGTGGCTCGGTAGACTGCAAATGCCTGCTCGCTGCTCTGCCGGTTTTCTTTCATCGACGCAAGAATGGCAGCGCGTTCAGCTTGCGGCGCATTGATGGCGGTGGCCGCCACTAGTCGGTAAAGGTCGCGGCTCTGGGCAATAGCACTGGAGCGTGCCTCTGCAACTTGTGCCACGGACACGAGGTTGTTGGAAAACACCTGTTGCAAGCTGGACGAGAGCGAGCCGATTCCTTGGCTACCGACAACTCCAACACTCAAGGTGATCAGTGCGCACAGCGCGAAAGCGAGGTACAGCTTGACCGACAACCTGGCATCGTAGAACCAATTCATGAGTTGAAACCTGAACGAAGTGAGAGAAAACAACAGTGTCAAAAGAGCGGGTGCAACGGACCTGTAGCCGTAGCTTGGGCACCTGGCCTGCCAGCTGTCAGCCGCGCATCATGTCGGCCGCCTGTTCAGTGGCCTCCGTCGTGCGCGTGGCCAGCTTGCGTACTTCATCGGCCACCACTGCAAACCCCCTGCCCGCTTCCCCGGCACGTGCTGCTTCAATGGCCGCGTTGAGTGCCAGCAGGTTGGTCTGGCTGGCAATGCTCTGAATGGTGCCGACGATCTGGGTGAGCTTGGTGATGTTGGATTCCAGGGTGCGCTGGTGCGCAGCCTCCGTCTCGCGCATGGCCGACTGCTGATGCTCCAGGTCCACGTCCACCAATGCCCCGACCACACGTAATGGCGCGCCATAAGGGTCGCGCTTGGTCTGGCCACGGGCGCGGAACCAGCGGTACTCCCCGCTTTTCATCTTGAGTCGGTACTCGATATCGAACGGCGTCTTGCCTGTACGGTCGTTCAGGTGCGCCTGGAAGGCTTCCAGGCTGTAGGCCTTGTCCTCCGGGTGCAGGCGTGAGGCCCAGCTGTCCAACACATCCGGAAATTCCTCGACGGTTTCGAAACCCAGCAAACGCCGAAACTGGGGCGACCACCAGAAGGGGTTCTTGGGGTTGACCGGGTCACCGGCGATCACTTCCATGTCCCAGAGCCCGTCGGAGAGCATTTCCCGCGCCAGTTCGAAACGGGTGATGATCACGTCGTGCTCTTGTTCACGTTGCAACTCATCGTGGATGTCGCGCAAGGCGCCAGCAACGCGCAAAGGCACGCCACGTGCATCGCGCAGGGTTTCGCCCTGGGCGAAGAACCAGCGGTAGCTGCCGTCTTTCATGGCCAGGCGGTTGCGCACCCGGTAGGGGGTCATGCCTGATTTGTCGTTCAGGTGGCGGGCAAAGGCGTCCAACGTGGCGGCCTTGTCTTCCGGGTGCAGGCGATCAGCCCAGCTGGCCAGGACATTGGGAAAATCGCGCTCGTCGCGAAACCCCAGCATTTCGCGAAATTGCTGCGACCACCAGAAGCGGTTGCGCGGGTTGACCGGATCACCTGCCACCACTTCCATGTCCCACAGGCCTTCGCTGGAGGCACGGTTGACCAGGTCAAAACGGGTTTCCGAGGCGCGCGCATTGGCGTCGGCCTCGGCCAGCATCAGCCGGGCGTTTTCCAGCTCGCGCTCGAGCTCGGCAATACGGCCTTCACGCGCAGTGGCATGCAACTCACGCGAGGTCCATTCACGTTGCACCTCTGTCCATCTGGGGGCAGTGCGGCCACCGTCAGTGTGGGTTTGCGGGAGGGAGGCAGCCAGCTGCGTGAGCGCCTGACGCTCGCCGCGGTTACGAAAAAGATGAAGCATGGGTCGGTACTCGGAGGAAGACGAAAAAGACCAATCCCTGGCTTCAATACTGGGTCACGCACAGCAATCGCAGGTCGCGATCACTGCTGCCTGACCGGTGGTGCGTACTACGACAGCAGCACAACGACAAAGGTTGCGCGGCAATGACATCATTACGATATCAGTTATGTGAGGGTGCCAAGCAAGCCCCAAGCGGGCCGCTAGCGCCGGCCACCCACACAGGCCAATCAGCCGGCCGGATCGATCAAAGACGCTTGTCGCCCTGGGCCCTTTTGGCAGCCAGCTCAGCGGCAGTGCGCTTGCGGCTACGGTGCTGACGGTAGTAACCCATGCCCGCCTGGTAGGCAATCACTGCCAGAATCACCACCGAGGCGACCAGCCAACCGGTGGATGCCATGGCGCTGAAAAATCCGGCAAGCACAGGCTTGGGCCAGTAGCTGACGATGGCCAGGCTCAACCAGGGTGCAGCGATCAAGAACAGGACTGGCGCCCAAAAACCCCAGAAAAGAATCTCTCCCAACACCACGAAATTTTCGTTCCAGGACGGGCCTGGGGATAACGGTTTTTTTTTGGCCATGAATGCTCCTGCTTTCCACGTCGGCACAAGCGGTGCCGTTCCATGCACAGGTTGACGGCAAGGGTGCGGAGCAGGTCACAGGCCAGGTCTGCGGTAAATCGGACGGTGGCCATCAAGGGGGCGCTCGTCGGCAACGGCTGGCGATGCCATGTAGGCCCCGGAGAAACATCGCAATGGCATTCGTCGAAATCGAACCCGAAACAGCCTGACTTCAGATTCCCTTCAGATAAGCACTCGACACTGTCTCCCATCGAACCTGCTGGGAGACGTTTCATGACCCACCGTGACTGGAGCCACCTGCTTCCACTGGCCATCGGCAGCCAGGCCGATCGTCAGGCAACATTGTCGCTACACCTGGCAGACGACCCGGGGCGAATGGCCCTCGAGCGGTTCATACATCAGTGCTTTGCGCTAAGCCATCAGGCCGACATTCAGCATTTCCTGCCGCAATTACTGGCGTTTCACGACAGCCAAGGCCGGTTGACAGCCGCCGCGGGCATTCGCCCAGCCAATGACGGCCCCCTATTTCTGGAGCGCTACCTCGACATGCCTCTGGAAGACGCCGTGTCCCGTGTGGTCGGGGCAACCCTGCCGCGCAGTTGTATGGTCGAGGTGGGTAACCTGGCCTCGCTCAGCGCCGGCAGCGCGCGCTTGATGATCGCTGCGGTCACGTGGCTGCTGGCCTCACGCGGCCTGCACTGGGTCGCATTCACCGGCGCGGCGACGCTGATCAACAGCTTCCAGCGACTGGGGTTGACGCCCGTCGTCCTGGCGCCAGCCGATCCTGCTCGCCTTGAGGACCAGGCTGAAATATGGGGCACCTACTACAGCCATTGCCCTCAGGTGTTTGCCGGAAATATCCGTTACGGCTTCGATGCCTTGACCCGGTCAGGCGTCTTTCAGCGCCTTGGCTTTCCGGTCCTGACAGAGGAATCCGGTCATGCGGCATGAACTGAACCGCTTCAAGGCCTTGCTGAAGGAACACGCCCAACGTCAGCCTGACGCCATCGCCGTGCAAGGTGCCGACCAGCACCTGACCTATCGCGCCTTGTTCGAGGCGGTCGAGGTACGCGCCGCCTGGCTTGGGAGCCAACCTCAGGGCGCATTCGCCCTGGCCTTGGACAATGGCCCGCAACTGCTGCTGTGGGACCTTGCAGCGCTGTTCGCCGAACGTCCCTGCGTGGTCATCCCTCCGTTTTTCACCCGCGCTCAAATGTCCCATTGTCTCAGGCAAAGTGGCGTCACCCTGGTGCTGAGCGAAAGCGGATGGGACTCGCGCCTTGTCGAGCTGGGCTACGCCCCACACGCTCGGCCGGGGTTCTGGCTCTGTAAATCGTTCGCTGCGGCGGCCATTGCGCCCGAAACGGCAAAAATCACCTACACCTCCGGCAGCACGGGATCACCGAAAGGTGTCTGCCTGAGCGCCGAGGCGTTGCTGGGCGTGGCCCATGAACTTGAGGCGGCTAGCCGCGCCAGCGCACCCATGCATCACCTGGCCGTTCTGCCACTGGGCGTTCTGCTGGAAAACCTGGGCGTATACGCCGCGCTGATCGCCGGGGCCTGCGTGCACCTGCTCAGCCAGCAGCACCTGGGCATCAGCGGCGCCACCCAGGTGGACTTCAAGCGGCTAGTGGGTGTGATTGTGCAGCGTCAGGCCCAGAGCCTGATCCTTGTGCCGCAACTGCTGATGGGGCTGGTTGCCGCTGTTGAACAAGGGGCGATGCCCGCTGAGCAGCTGAGGTTCGTCGCCGTAGGTGGCGCTCGGGTATCGCCCAGCTTGCTGGCCCGTGCCGAGGCTGTCGGGCTTGCGGTGTACGAAGGCTATGGGCTGTCTGAATGCGCGTCGGTGGTCGCGCTCAACCGTCCGGGCAGCGTCCGCCGTGGCAGTGTGGGCAAGCCGCTGCCCCACGTGCAGGTGCGCATCGCGAAGGATGGCGAGGTGCTGGTGGCCGGTTGCACGCTACTGGGCTACCTCGATGCCGCGCCTTTCGACGGTCGATGGTGGGCAACCGGGGACCTGGGCCATTTGGATGACGACGGCTACCTGTACCTCGACGGACGCAAGAAGCACCAGTTCATCACCAGTTTCGGCCGAAACGTCAGCCCTGAATGGGTAGAGGCCGAACTGACCCAGAGCGGCGTCATTGCCCAGGCATTCGTGCACGGCGAGAGCCTGCCAGGCAACGTGGCGTTGATCTGGCCGATGGACCCGAGCCTGAGTGACGACCAGATCGACCAGGTAGTGGGCCAGTGCAATGCACGGCTGCCCGATTACGCACGTGCCCACCACTGGCGACGCCTCACGGCGCCGCTCAGCGTCACCGATCAAACCCTGACAGCCAACGGCCGCCCTCGGCGCGAGGCGATTCTTGAACGCTATCAATCTCTGATCCGCATACCCCAGGAGTGAGTTCGCCATGTCCTTCTTTGAAACGTTGCAACTGCAAACCGCCCATGAGCGCCAGGCGCTGTTCGGCGTTCCGGTGATCCGCGAGGCCATGGCTGGGCAGGTCAGCCTCGACAGCTACATCGCATTTCTCACCCAGGCCTACTACCACGTGCGCCACACCGTCCCGCTGATGATGGCATGCGGGGCGCGCCTGCCCGCCCGGCTCGAATGGCTGCGCGGTGCCGTGTGCGAGTACATCGAGGAAGAATACGGCCATGAACAGTGGATCCTCAACGACATCGAGGCCTGTGGGGGCGACTGGGAGGCGGTACGCGACGGCCGACCCGCGCAGTCGATTGAGCTCATGGTCGCTTATCTCTACGACTTGATCGCAAGGGGCAACCCGGTAGGGCTGTTCGGCATGGTCAACGTCCTGGAAGGCACCAGCATTGCCCTGGCCACACAGGCCGCCGGCGCCATTGCACACAGCCTTTCGCTGCCAGACCGGGCAATGAGCTACCTCAAGTCCCACGGCGCGCTCGACCAGGACCATATGGTGACCTACAGGCAGTTGATGGACCGCCTGGACAATGCCGAAGACCAGCAGGCGGTCATTCACGCGGCCAAGATGGTCTACCGCCTGTACGCCGAGATGTTCCAAACGTTGCCCCGTGCGGGCCAGTCAGGGGTGCGCCATGCGGTTGCATGAGTCGATCGTGGTGCTCACCGGCGCCAGCGGCGGGATTGGCCTGGAGCTGGCCGAGCAGCTCTGCCATGCCGGCGCGCAGGTTTTGGCCGTGAGTCGGCACATGGGCAAACTGGCCAGCTTGATGAACCGCTACCCAGGCAGCCTGCGCTGGCAGTCGGCGGACTTGCGGACACAGGAGGGCCGGGCACAGGTCGTGACGCGCGCGCGCGAGCTGGGCGGCTTCAATGTGCTGATCAACGCTGCCGGGGTCAATCGCTTCGCCTTGCTCGACCAGCTGGACGAACAGGCCCTCGATGAGCTGCTGGACATCAACCTGAAGGCACCTTTGCAACTGACCCGGGCTTGCTTGCCTCTTCTGCGCGAGCAACCCAAGGCGTTGGTCGTCAACGTCGGCTCGACTTATGGCTCGATCGGCTACCCCGGCTATGCCAGCTACTGCGCCAGCAAGTTCGCGCTGCGCGGGTTTTCCGAAGCACTGCGCCGTGAATTGGCCGACACCCCGGTCAATGTGCTGTACGTCGCGCCACGCGCAACCCGCACCAGCATGAACAGCAGCGCCGCTACCGCCCTCAACCAGGCGCTGAAGGTAGGCATGGACGACCCGGTCTACGTTGCCAAAGCCGTGCTCCAGGCGGTCCAGTCCGAGCGCAGCGAGCTCTACCTGGGCTGGCCGGAGAAAATGTTCGTGCGCCTGAACGGCATCCTGCCAGGGTTGGTGGATCGAGCCTTGCGTAAACAACTGCCCTTGATTCGGCGCCATATCGGCAGCCACATAAAGGAACCGAGCAAATGAAGCCCATCGTACTGGCCAGCCTGCTGGCATTTACCCCGTTTGGCTGGGCGCTTGATCAGACAGGCGCCCAACACCTGCACGACTTGCAGCAACAATGGGCGCATATCCAATATCAGTTGCCCAAGGATCAACGCGCAGGCGCGTTCGAGAAGCTGGCAAACGAGGCGGCCGTTTTCGTCCGCCAGAACCCCAATACCCCCGAGCCTCTGATCTGGGACGGCATCATCAACAGCAGCTGGGCTGGCGCAACCGGTGGGCTGAGTGCGTTAGGCAAGGTCAAGGCCGCCAAGGCCAGCCTGGAAAAGGCCATCGCCCTCGACCCTCAAGCCCTGCAAGGCTCGGCCTACACCAGCCTGGGCACCTTGTATGACCAGGTTCCAGGCTGGCCCATCGGCTTCGGGGATGACGACAAAGCCGACACGCTGCTCAGGCAGGCCTTGAAAATCAATCCCGCAGGCATCGACAGCAACTATTTCTGGGGCGATCATCTGGTGCGCCAGAAGCGTTACAGTGAGGCCAGGGCCGCGCTGCACAAGGGGTTGCAGGCACCGCCCAGGCCGGGCCGGGAATTGGCCGATGAGGGCCGGCGTGCCGATATCAATGCTTTACTCGACACCATCAAGGACAAACAGGACTAGACATGCGCCTGCTGCTGGTTGAGGACGATAGCGCGTTGGGTGAAGGCATCTGCGATGGTTTGCGCCAGGAGGGCTATACCCTTGACTGGTTGCAGGACGGCGTCAGTGGCTTGCACGCCTTGCAGCATGAAGCATTCGACGTGTTGATACTGGACCTGGGCCTCCCACGCCTGGACGGCATTGAATTGTTGCGGCGGCTTCGCGCGGGAGGCAACAGCCTGCCGGTGCTGATTCTCACCGCACGCGATGCCTTGGACGATCGCATCGCAGGGCTTGACGCCGGGGCGGATGACTACCTGGTCAAACCCTTCGACCTCAATGAACTCAAGGCACGCCTGCGTGCACTGCTGCGCCGCAGCGCTGGCCGCGCCACGGTGCTGATCGAGCACGGCGGTGTCAGCTTGGACCCGGCAACCCAGCAGGTGCATTTCAAGGGGGCCGAAGTGGTGCTCACGCCCAAGGAGTACCGGCTGCTGCACGAGCTACTCGCCCAGCCCGGCAAAGTCTTTACCCGCGAACGCCTGACGCAGTTGCTCTATGGCTGGGACGAGGAGCCGGAGAGCAATACCCTGGAAGTGAACATCTATCAGCTGCGCAAGAAACTGTTCAATGGCCTGATACGCACCGTGCGTGGTATCGGCTACCTGGTCGAGGCCAAGGTATGAGGTCGCTACGCCAGCGCACGCTGTGGCGCGTCATGCTCTTGCTGCTGATCGGCACCGGCTTGCTTGCGTTGTACAACTACCACGACAGCCGCCATGAAATTAACGAAGTGTACGACGCGCACCTTGCCCAGAACGCACGCCTGCTCCAGGGAGTAATGAGCATGCCAGTGCAAGGCGGCGCGCGTGACGACCTGTACCGTGCCTTCAACGCCGCGCTGGCTCAGGCGGGCCGACACCGGGTGGGGCATCCCTACGAGAGCAAGCTGGCCTTCCAGGTCTGGGACGAAAACGCCACCCTGATGGTGCAGACGCCCAGCGCACCTCGCCTGGACCCGCGGCCCATGCGGCCTGGGTTTTACGACTTCACCAGCGACGACAAGCAATGGCGCGGCTTCGTGCTACCTGTGCCCGAGAAAGGCTGGGTGATCTGGGTGGGTGAACGCGATGACGTGCGCTATGACTTGATCGACCGAATCGTTCGTCACACCTTGATGCCATTTCTGCTGGGGGCCCTGGCGCTTGCCGTGCTGGTATGGGCCGCCATTGGCTGGGGGCTCAAGCCGTTGAAGAACATGGCCGACGTCATTCGCGCGCGGCATGCCGAATCACTCGAACCGCTGCAGCTGGTGCCGCTGCCATCGGAGCTCGAGCCCATGCAGGCTGCCCTCAATCGCCTGCTGGCGCAGATCAAGGACCTGCTGCGCCGTGAACATCGCTTCATTGCCGACGCGGCCCACGAAATGCGAACACCCTTGGCGGTGTTGCGCCTGCATGCGCAGAACGCACTGGCTGCCAGCAACGACGTCGAACGCAACAAGGCCTTGACGTTCCTGATGGGCGGTGTGGATCGGTTGACGCGAGTGGTCAACCAACTGCTGACACTGGCCCGCGTGGAGCCTCGGCTCGGCCATCGCCCCCATGAGCCTGTCGACCTTGCCGAGGTGGTCACCGACATCCTGGCCGAGCTTACCCCTTGGATACTGGACAAAGGGCTGGAGCCCTCGCTGGAAATAGAGGGCGGCGAGCACCGTGTAGCCGTCGACGCCAGCGCGTTGGGCATTGCATTGCAGAACCTGATGTCCAACGCGGTCGAGCACTCGCCTCTCGGGGGGCGCATCACGGTCTCGCTGCGGGGCCACGATGAGCGTGTCGAGTTGGTGGTGGAAGACGAAGGGCCAGGCATCGACGAGGCGAGCCTCTCACGGGTGTTCGAACGTTTCTACAGCCGCAATAGCCCCAACGGCGCTGGCCTTGGGCTGTCGATCGTGGCAACCATCATGGAGCACCTGGGTGGCCGGGTGGTCCTGAAAAACCGAGCGGCGGGCGGGCTAGAGGCAGCGCTGGTGCTGCCGAGGCAATGAGGCGCGGTACCGAGCCTGTTACCCAAGGCCAGCCGTACACGCCTGCGCCGCCTGCCCCAGCATTTCCCCCGCCAACACCCGAAATCGTCGAGTCAGCACGTTCTCCGGCCGGTCGGATGAGCGCAGCAGATACGTGTAGAACCGCAACTGCGGGGCAAACGGCCGTATGTCGATGCCGGTGTGCAAATACTCTGCCGCAACCAGTGGACTGACCACGCTCACCCCCAGCCCAAGCCCGACCAGTGAGCACACGGTGGCGGCATGGGTAGCGTCCAGGTTGAGCACCCGCGGGTCGTCATCGGCAAACAGCCGGTCGAGCCGAGTGCGCGAGCCGTCAGTGTGCGACAGCGATATGAATTCTTCGCCCTTGAGGTCCGCGGGCGTCACGGCCTGCAAGGCACCGAGCCGGTGCTCCTTGGGGAAGATGCACACACCCGGTACATCACAGATGATCTGGGACTGCACGCCCGCCATGTCCTCGGCCACATAAGACACCAGGCACACGTCGCAAAACCGGGTCGCGGCCCAGTGCGCCACGTTCGGCGAGTCGTTGGTGTGGATGGAGATATGAACGTGCGGGTTCTGCTGGCGAAAGCGCTGGATAATCTTGGGCAGCAAGCCATGGGTCAGGGAAGGCACCGCACCGATGCGCAATTGCCCGGTGCCCCCGCGCTTGAGGTGCTCGGCGGAGGTTTCCAGGCTGTGCAGCCCGATGAACGCGCGCTCCACGTCGGCGAAGAACTGCGCGCCCTCATCGGTCGGCAGCAAGCGCCCCCCTACCCGCTCGAACAACTTGAACCCATTGGCCCGCTCCAGTTGCGCGATCAGCCGGCTGACATTGGGCTGGGAGGTATGCAGCGCCTGCGCCGCTGCTGTCATGGAGCCGCTGAGCATGACCGCGCGGAAGGTTTCGATCTGCTTGAAATTGATGGCCATATCATTTCTGCATGACGGGTTGATGTATTGTCATTTGATTGCATGACGCGCAGATTTTATAACTACAACCACATCGACGTCTGCCCCGATGCAGCGCGATACCCCCGAGCGCATACCGGCAACAACACACATAAAACCGGTGCTCCAGCGTCACTTCAGCTCTGCCCTTGTACTCACGCATCGCTCCAGCACATTGGCGCGATGCAGCCCGGTAATCAGGAGGCATCATGTCGTTCTCGTATAAAAAACTAAGCGCTGCACTGGCCCTGACGTGCGTGTCGTTGGCGGCGGTATCCACCGTTCAGGCCGCCGACCTGCCAGCAGTTCCAGCAGCCATCAAAGAGGCGGACCACCTGCGCGCGGGTGTGCGCTGCGACCAGCCACCGTATGGCTATCAGGACAACAAGGGTGAATTCGCTGGCGTCGAGGTCGAAATGGCCAAGCAGATTTCGCTATGGGCCCTGGGCTCGAAGGACAAGGTGAGCTTCACCTGCGTCACCGCCGAAAACCGAGTGCCGCAGCTGCTGGGCCGCAAGGTGGACTTGCTGATCGCCACGCTGGGCGTCACCCCGGAACGCCAACGGGTGATCGACTTCACCACGCCCTACCGGTGGGGTGCCAGTGACGTGGTCGTGAAGAAGGACAGCCCGGCCCGGACCATCGCCGACCTCAAGGGCAAGACCCTTGCCACGCTCAAGGGGTCGGTGCAGGCCAAGTGGTTCGAAGACCACATGCCCGACGTCAAGACCCTGCGCATGAACAGCGCAGCCGATGCCCTGCAAGCCTTCCGCCAAGGTCGCGCCGACGCCTACACCCACGATGCCGCGACCCTGGTGGTGGTCGCCGACAACGACCAGGATGCTCGCCTGATAGGCCAACCGTTCCAGATCTCCGACGCGGCCATCGGCGTACGCAAGAACGAAGCGCAATGGCGCGACTTCCTGAGCGCGGCGGTATTGCGCATGCGCGAAGAACACCTGTTCCGAGGCTGGGTGCAGCAGTTCGTACCCGAAAACATCCAGAGCTACTACATCAGCGTCTTCGAGCAGGCCAAGCCTGCCGAAGCACTTTGATCGGCCGCCATCATGGAGTTCGACGTCCATTATCTGATCGAGCAATGGCCTGCCCTGCTCGACGGTGTGCTGATGACGCTGCGCATCACGGCCCTGGCCATCCTGTGTTCCCTGCTGATCGGGGTGCTGGGCGGGGCAGTGCGCGTCATGAAGGTCCCGGTGCTGTCCCAGGCAGTGGCGCTGTACGTGGAGTTGATCCGCAATACGCCGATCCTGGTGCAGTTGTTCTTCATCTTCTATGGCCTGCCGGCCATTGGGCTTGGGCTGTCGCTGTTCTGGTCGGGGGTGGTGTGCCTGTCGCTGTGGGCCGGTGCATACCAGATCGAGAACATCCGCGGCGGGCTGGCCACGGTGGAGCGCGGCATGCGCGAGGCGAGCCTGGCACTGAGCCTCAAGCCCGTGCAGTACTTCGCGCTGATCGCCATGCCCATCGCGTTTCGCACCAGCCTGCCGGCGATGCTCAACACCGCGATTTCACTGCTGAAGAACTCTTCCTATCTACAGGCCATCGGCCTTGCGGAATTGACCTTCGTCGCGGTGGACCGCATCGCCACGGACTTTCGCGCCATCGAGATGTTCACGGCCATCTGCGTCATGTACCTGGTGCTGGTGGGGGGGCTCGCGTTGATGACTGCGCGGCTGTCTGCCCACCTGCAACGCCCTTTCCGGCAGTGAGGCGACCATGAATTTCCTACTCGAAAACTGGAGCTTCGTGTGCAAAGGGTTGTTGATGACCCTGTACCTGGCTTTGGTGGTGTTGCTGTTCACCACGCTGATCTCGGCCGTGCTCGGCGTGCTGGCCACGGTCAAGAACCGCCTGTTGGGGTGGACGATCCATGCCTACGTGGAGCTGTTTCGCTCCATTCCGCTGATCGTCAACGTGTTCTTCATCTTCTTCGGTGCGCCGATGTTCGGTGTGGACCTGAGCCCGTTCGCCGCCGTCACCGTGGGCCTGACCCTGTGGGGCAGCGCCAACGGGATCGAGATCGTGCGTGGCGGGCTGGAGTCGGTGTCCAGGCACCAGTGGAAAAGCGCCTGGGCCCTGGGCCTGCGCCCCTGGCAGATCTACCTGCACGTGGTTGTGCCGCAGTCGATGAAAGCCATTCTGCCAGCCTACACCGGGCTGCTGACGATCCTGGTGCAGGCCACGTCCCTGGGCGCTTTGGTGGGTGTGGGGGAGTTTCTCAAGGTCGGCCAGATCATCATCGAGCGTGAAACCGTCATGACCGGCGTCAGCCCTGCCTTCGCGGTCTACGGCGTGGTGTTGCTGGTGTACTTCGTCATCTGTTCGGCGCTGACCTGGCTCAGCCGTTATCTCGAACGTCGTCTGGGTCGTCCGGCGGCACGTACTTCCATTGAAGAGGTTCCAGCATGCAAGCATCCAAAGTCAGTCGGCGCCTGAAGGAAAGCACTGCGCCGCAAGTGAACGAGTACATCTACCGCCCGCGCCTGGAAGGCTTTGCCAGCGGCTTCGCGAACCTGGGTAACGTCAACAAGGCGCACATCCTGATGCTGGCCGAACAGGGCCTTATCCGCGGCGAACATGCCAGCGTGTTGGCCAAGGGTGTGCTGGACATGGAGCAGGCAGGACCAGAGGCGGTCGAGCTGGACCCTTCGCGCGAGGACGCCTACTTCAACTACGAGGCGCACCTGATCGAGCATATCGGCGCTGACATCGGCGGGCGCCTGCACACCGGTCGCAGCCGCAACGACATCCTGGCCACCCTCGACCGCCTGCGCTGCCGCGACCTGCTGATGGACCTGATCGACGAATTGGCAACGGTACGGGCCACGGCCCTGTGCTGTGCCAAGCGCTACGCCGAAGTGGTGATGCCCGGCTACACGCATCTTCAACCGGCCCAGCCAATCACCTACGGCTATTACCTGAGCGCAGTGGAACAGGCCCTGGAGCGCGACAGCAAGCGCCTGACCCAGACCCTGGAGTCGATGAACCAGTGCCCGCTGGGTGCCGCTGCCTTCGCCGGCACGCCGTTCGACATCGACCGCGCGCGCACCGCCGAGCTGCTGGGCTTCGACGGCTACCTGGACAATGCCCTGGATGCCATCGGCTCGCGGGACTTTCTGCTCGAAAGCCTGTCGCACCTGAGCAACCTGGCGGTGTTCTGGAGCCGCGTCGCGCAGGACTATTTCGTGTGGAGTACCCATGAGTTCAACCTCATCGACTTCCCCGACAGCGTCGCCGCCACGTCCAGCATCATGCCGCAAAAGAAGAACCCCACCGTGCTGGAGTACCTCAAGGGCCGCAGTGGCCATATCGTCGGCCTGCTGATGGGTGCGAGCGTGACCATCAAGGGCACCAATTTTTCCCACACCGGCGACGGCAACCGCGAAGGGACGCGGGGCTTCTGGGAGGCCGCCGAAGAAAGCCTGCGCTGCCTGAAACTGCTGGACCTGGTGCTGCGCACCGCCACCCCCAACATCGACCTGGCGGCACGCCGCGCCGGTGAGGATTTTTCCACCGCCACCGGTTTGGCCGACCTGATGGTGCGCGAGGTCGACCTGTCGTTCCGCGAAGCCCACCATGTGGTCGGGGGCGTGGTGCGCATGGCCATGGACCAGGGCCTGCCGGCCCATCAGATCACCACCCAGATGGTCGATGCCTGCGCCCTCGAGCAGCTGGGTCATGCCCTGCACCTACCCGAGCAGAAAGTGCGTGATTGCCTGGACCCGGTCAGCAACGTGCAGGGCCGCAGCTCCGCCGGCGGCCCGTCGCTTGGGTCGCTGATGCCAAGCCTCGCCCGCGCCAGCGAGCGCCTAAGCGCAGAGCGTACGGCCAACCAGCAACGCCGCGCGCGCATGAGCGAGGCCGACCTCAACCTGCAAGCCCTGACCCGGGCACAGGCGGGCCTATGAGCACGATCCTGACGGTGCGCGACCTGCATAAAAGCTTTGGCACCCATGAAGTGGTCAAGGGCGTCGACATGGACGTGCGCCAAGGCGAGGTGGTGGTCATCATCGGCCCCAGCGGCTCGGGCAAGTCCACCTTCATCCGCTGTCTGAACAGCCTGGAACCGCCCTCCAAGGGCACCGTGGTGGTGGGCGATGGCGATCAGACCCAGGCGGGAAACCGTAAAGCCCTGGCCCGGCTGCGCGAGGACGTGGGCATGGTGTTTCAGGACTACACGTTGTTTCCGCACATGACGGTGCTGGCCAACATGATGCTTGCCCCAGTCAAGCTCAAGCGCGCAACCAAGGCGCAAGCCCAGGCCCATGCCCTGGCCTTGCTCGAGCGCGTCGGCCTGCAGCACAAGGCCGGGCATTACCCGGCCGAGCTGTCAGGCGGCCAGCAGCAGCGGGTGGCGATCGTTCGCGCCTTGGCGATGAAACCCAAGCTGATGCTGTTCGACGAGCCCACCTCTGCGCTCGACCCGGAAACCGTCGGCGACGTGCTCAACGTCATGAAGGGCCTGGCGGCCGAGGGCATGACCATGATCGTCGTCACCCACGAAATGGGGTTCGCCCGCGAAGTGGCCGACCGCGTGGTGTTCTTCGATGCCGGCAAGGTCATCGAGACCGGGCCGCCGTCGCAGCTCTTCAGCGCCCCTGAACAGGCCCGCACCCGGCAGTTTCTGCAAAGCGTCCTGCGCTGAACGAACATCCTCTTCCCAATGCCGGTGCGCCCGCTTGCACCGGCCAAGCGTGGCTGCGCGCCAGCCAGGAGTATTCCAGATGAACCAAGCGACCCAATCGCTGGACTCACCGGGCCTGCGCCCCATGATCCAGATGGAGAACGTCAGCAAGTGGTACGGCAGCTTCCAGGTGCTCAAGAACATCAACCTCAGCGTGCAGCCAGGTGAGCGCATCGTGCTGTGCGGCCCATCCGGCTCAGGCAAGTCGACCACCATTCGCTGCCTGAACCGCCTTGAAGAACACCAGCAGGGCCGCATTGTCGTCGAGGGTGTCGAACTGACCGACGACGCCCGGCAGGTCGAAACCATCCGCCGCGAAGTCGGCATGGTGTTCCAGCACTTCAACCTGTTCCCCCACCTGACCATCCTGCAGAACTGCACCCTCGCGCCCATCTGGGCCCGCAAGCTGCCGCGCCACGAGGCGCAAGCCCTGGCGATGCATTACCTGGAGCGGGTGCGTATTCCCGAACAGGCGCACAAGTACCCTGGCCAATTGTCCGGCGGCCAGCAGCAGCGCGTGGCGATTGCCCGGGCGTTGTGCATGAAACCCAAGATCATGCTGTTTGACGAACCCACCTCGGCACTGGACCCGGAAATGGTCAAGGAGGTGCTCGACACCATGGTCAGCCTGGCCGAGGACGGCATGACCATGGTGTGCGTGACCCATGAAATGGGCTTCGCCCGGACCGTGGCGCACCGGGTGGTGTTCATGGACCAGGGCGAGGTGGTCGAGCAGGCTGCGCCAGCGGTGTTTTTCGAGCGACCTTTGAGTGAGCGAGGGCGGTTGTTCTTGAGTCAGGTGTTGCATTGAGCAGGGAGTGCCCCTTGGGCGCCAACTGAACCACTAACAGGCACCTGAGCGACAACCTGCTCTTGCTTTCGACGGTAGGACCGAGCCGCGCATCCACCGCGAGCATGCCCCGCGCGTGTTGTAGGCCGGGGCAGCTTAACTCGCTGCATCGACGCGCTTGAACACCGCCTCTACTCCAGGTTCCAGTTGATTGACCGCGCCGAGATACTCGATCAACTCTGCCGCCCGGCTACCACGCAGCCCGGCCGTGGTCATTTCTCCATCGACCACATAGCTGTACACACCACTTACCGCAAACGCCTTCAAACTTCCGATGTGCCGCGCCTGATCCGCCAGCGTCTTCTTGAACGCCTGCCCCTCGAAAAACCGGCGCCGTGCCACAGGGTTTCCGAAGGCGACTTCCATGATCACCAGTTCGGCGCGCGCCGGCGTGGCCGTGTGTGCCACGTCTGGCGCCGGTGGATGGCTCCCATCGTTCTGGAAAGGGGCGCACAGGTGCAGTTGCACTTTCAAGACCGAGGTATCCTGCGCCAGAGACGGCGCGAGTTTGTCGCGCACATACGCTTGCAGATCTTCAAGGCTTTGGCGTGGGCTCATGTGCACATGGATCCGATCGGCATGATCGAGCCCATTGAGGCGCTCGTCTGCCAGTCGATTCACCACCCTCATTGATCCGTGCGGCAGGTCGTACGCCAGCGTTTCCTCGAACATGTTCTGCTCGTCCGAAAACAATAGAGGGCTGGCTTGCTTGAAGCGCTCCTGCTGGTCGGCGGACTTGAAGCCGATCTCCACACCGCCATCGAGTTCGTAGTCTGCGATCTCTGCCACGCCCTCGGCCAATGGCCAGAGGTGTGCGTCCTGATTACGCGAGAAGTGGTGCTGGATGTACAAGCCCAGGCCTGGCAACCGGGAGCACAACGGCCCGTGCACGTCGCGCCAGTAGTGGGCGAAGATGGCGTGTGGGACGCGCTCGCGTCTTTTGACCGTGGTGTAGCTGTTGATGGTGATCGTCATCGCTTGACCTTGTTGAGCTTGTGGGGTGTTTAGAGTCAGAGCTGGCTGGGGGGGACGGCGTTCAGTCGAGGTCATCGCGGCTTGGCTAGAGGGAGTTGGGCGTAACAGATCGAGAGGCTTACTGGCCGAGAGGTGCAGTCAACGGGGACTTCTTGATCAGCAGACCTGATAGAATTCCTGCTTTTGCGCTTGATCGTGGACTGAGCACAAGACACGGCTAATAGGCCTCCTCTCTGAGGACGATGGCGGTGACCGGTCAGCAAAAAGCGCTCTACATCAGTAGTAACCGAGAGATTTCCGAATGCCCCCCGAAACGCCAGAAAACGCGGCCAGCCCCATGGATACGGTAGTGAGACGGTTTTCTGTTGCCCCCATGATGGATTGGGCATAGTTTCCCCCAACACCCCAAATTTAAAGACTTCTATGCCATAGCATTGAGCCCTGTACCAATTCTGTACCACCCTCAACGTTTGAGAGCCTTTTTCTCACACGATCTCTCTTGTCGTCACGGACGATTACCTTTTAAGCTCAACACCCGCCATGTCGGCTCACCATCTTGCTGAAGGACCATCTCAGATGCCGGCCTTACAGGTATTCATTGACACTAACATCCTACTGAACTTCTATGAATTTTCAGACGACAAACTCGAAATACTCGACGAACTCACTGAGCTTGTCTCTCCTGATGCCATAACGCTCCATTTGCCAAAGCAAGTCGAGAACGAGCTTAAGCGCAACAGAGAGTCGAAACTTCAATTCGCAATAAATAACTTCAATAACGCTCAACTTCCGACAGGCGTCCCGCATCATATGCGCGGCACAGAAGCTGCTCGACAGTATGATGAAGCGATAAAAAGTGCTAAACAAGCAAAAAAACTCTTAATAGCAAACGCTGCATCTCTTGCATTGAGCAACCAGCTAGAAGTTGACACAAAAATAACAAAGCTATTTGAAAGAGCCACTCGCCATCCCGAAGACGATGAACTGTATAATCAGGCCATTGTTAGAATGCACAAAGGCAACCCCCCAGGCAAGGCAGGAAATATCGGGGACCGCTATATCTGGGAGACACTTCTTGCCCGCACCCCAAACGAAGACTTATTCATAATCTCAAAAGACGGAGATTATGCTTCACCTTTGACAACCGACAAAACCATACGACCCTTATCGTTTCTTACCGACGAGTGGAGTGAGGCAAAAAATAAAGGGAAGTTGACGGTATTCAAAACTATAAGTGAAGTTGTTGAATACTACAAAAACCTTCAGTCTCAACCCGAAAACATTGAAGATCCGCAGGCTGAGAAACAAGAGTCTGCGGCGGAAGCCGCTGAGCCACCACCTGCTCCCGAAAAACCAGCCCCAGAGATAAATGCTGATAGTCCGCTCTCGCCGCCTGCAGCCCCCCAGCTTCCACGCGAACCAGTAGATGAGGCAATCTCGGAATTAGAAGGAAGCGGAAGCTTTTCTACTACTCACTGGGCAGTAGCAAATGCCACGCCCTATCTAGATCGGTTGACAAAAGATGATGCGGAGCGGTTGTTCCAAGCAGCAATTGATAACAATCAAATTCGGTGGATCATTTCGGACGACGACGTTAACGCCTTCTATTTATCGCTTGTTAACAAATGGGTAACCGAGATCAGCCCTGATATTGCGGATTCAGTCATTGATATCCTAGGCTTGACACCAGATCCAACTGATCAAGAACCGGCCTAAGGAGAGCTTACGCTCTTTACGCACACCCATTGTGCTGCAGTAGGAACAGAAAAAGGCGCCAAAGCCCCACAGTAAGGATTGGGCGCCGTTTTCATTCTGCCATCTGTGCATGCGAGGGCCTAGATTGGTAGCAAATGGCACATGGTTTGCCCCATTTCCGCCTCATGGAGAAACCGGGGTTCCACCCCGATGAAGCCGAGCTGTTGCAGCCCGTGAACTGCCTGGTAGCGCAAGCTAACGCCCACGGGGTACGTCTCGGCTTGGACATAGGTCATGTGATTTCTCGCTCCGATATTGAGCGAGTAGAGATTCTGATCGACAACAGCGCCACTCAGCGAATGGCCGAGCTGGCTGACGATATTCTATTCAACTGACCCCACACTAACCTGCTGAAATTCAGCTGGGACTCAGGGATTATCAGTCACCTCGTATAGGTTAATCGAATCTTTTAATAAATCATAAAGTGGTGGCGAATCAATAACTACCCATCTCAAAAAAGCAGAATACTCCTGCTTCACATCCATTAACGCCTTCAAATGTTCGACTGCTAGCTTTCGCGCTGCAGGCAACTGATCATCATCAATATAAACATTGATATGCTCAATAACCTTGGCAAACCTCTTATAAACTCGCTTTCGCAAATGCGTACTAACAATTGCCTTATTACCGGTGTCATCCTCGTTAAATATCCGCGTAAGAAGTTCAGCAGTGCGCACAGCCTTTGGGTCATCCTCCATGGCTTGGATTGATATTTTTGCGTACGGCGTCACGGGAGGGGTATGCTTAATAAGCCTCAATACGTCACAATTTAAGTCAGCACAATCCAATATATCATCATAATGATGGCGCTTAAAATTATTGCAGCGACCACACGAGTAATAGAGGTTCACCCATTCAAACTTCTTTACGCTACAACCTTGATGAGCTTGGAAATGCTCCACATTTAGGGAAAGAGGCTCTTTTGTCTCGCACATATAACACTTGCCGTGAAACGCCTCATTTAAAGCCTCGAGCACATCTGGATCGGAGTAGCTTCTCTGGGCAAGTAATGACTCAGGAATAGTCTTTGACCTAACCACGTTGAACATTAGAGCCTCCCTTTTTCCGAACCAGATATTTGTTCCTTGATATCTCGTAAAACATCCTTGACTCATCGTCAAACGTGTCGACATGGGGCGCAAGCTCTACTAGCAAGCTCTCCAGAGATTCAAGCTCAACCTCTGCGGAGGCACTAATATCGACAAGGTCAGCTATTTTTTCTTGCATCCTCTGAGAGATGGGCGGCACGCCGAGCACCGCCTCCACTATGTGCTCCAAGGAAAATAAGGAAAGATCTTCGCACATTTTCCCAGTGGATAGATCATAGATTAATGAGTCATCAGTAGAACTTATTACAAATGGCGAGTGAGTCGATACAATAAACTGTACTTTCGGGAACGATCGAGTAAGGAAAGGCAAAATTTTTCGCTGGATGGAAATATGGAGATGCGCATCAATCTCGTCAATCAGGACCACACCTGAAATATCAGCAGGCAGAACATTGAAATATTCCGCCCTGACTAGCAAGTCTGCATAAATGTCGAAAATCGCTAGATACCCAGAGGATAGTGATTGGAACGAATATGGCGGCCGACCTTCCTGCACCAACGCAAACGACAATCCCTCATCATTAAACTCCAACTTAAGGGAGTCATCTTCAAAGAGATACCGCAGATCCTCTTGAAATCGCGCAAACCACTCGTCTATTTTCGCATTTCTTGCTTTGTCGTCACGTAGCAGCGCCAGTGCCATGTTGACCTTTAAGTTGACCAAATGCTGTTCTAAATCCACCCCGAAATTAGAATGATTTTGGTGCGCTGGCCTTTCGGCTTTTAGTGGAGTGGCCGCCATTACTTTAGTAATTGCAATTTTTCGCGTTGCTTCATAAAAGCGAATAATGGCGTGACCGCTCTTATAGTCCCTTACGAACTTAGGCGCATCTACATATGAAACCGCCACAGGGGATGTATTAGCAGCAATGAAACTTCGATATTGATCCACCGAACTTTGCAAGCCGGGATTTTCATCAATCTGAGTTTCAAAATGGCTCAAAGTAGTCCTATAGCCAGGCAAATGCAAGATTTGCTCGTGAACAATATTATGATTCAAAACATTATGGAGAGAAGTCAAAAAAGACGTCTTCCCCGAGCCATTACGACCTATTAGAATCACATTTTTCGAAGAGAACTCAATATTTACATCTTTATTGGTTGTAACGATTGCACCCTTAATGTTGGTAATGAACCCTTTGGAATTCATATTGCCTCCCTTCTCAATAGCCAGTTTCGGACACTTCCAATTACCGCTTCAGCACCGCCAACCCCCTTCAGTCTGGCTGGGCATTGGTCAGTGGCAACGCCAAACTACATTACAGTTAGATGCGTGATGGCCAGTGTACTGGCATTTCTAACGTAAATGATATTCCTGTGCAGAAGCGGTGATCAAATCAGAACAAGCCACCCAGCGAGGAAGGCTGCCAGTTCATGATCACCAGCTCGCCAGTCACCTCCGCTTTACCCTGCCGCTGGTTCGTGTTGGTGTAGCGGATATCCAGATACTCGAAATGGAAGCCGTCGAAGGCACGTCTGATATCCGGGTGGTCGTTGATGCTGACCATCACCTTGCCCTTACATTGGCGCATGAAGTCGGCCATGCGCTCGTACTCCTCGAAAGGGAAGTCCACGCCATAGCCCGCGGTCTGCCAGTACGGAGGGTCCATGTAGAAGAACGTGTGCGTTCGGTCATAGCGTTCGGCGCACGCGAGCCAGGACAAGTTCTCGACGTAGGTGCCGGCAAGACGCTGCCATGCGGCGGACAGATTTTCCTCCATGCGCAGCAGGTTGATGGCCGGCCCCGTGGTGGCAGTACCGAATGTCTGCCCAGTGACCTTGCCACCGAAGGCGTGCTGCTGCAGGTAGAAGAAACGTGCAGCCCGTTGGATATCAGTGAGGGTTTCGGGGCGCGTCATCTTCTGCCACTCGAATATCTGCCGAGAGCTGAGCGCCCATTTAAACTGGCGCACAAACTCCTCGAGGTGGTTCTGCACAACGCGGTAGAGGGTGACCAGATCACCGTTGAGATCGTTCAGCACCTCCACCGGGGCGGGCTGGGGACGCATGAAGAACAACGCGGCACCGCCGGCGAAGACTTCGACATAGCATGCATGAGGGGGAAAGAGTGGGATCAGGCGGTCGGCCAGGCGGCGTTTGCCACCCATCCAGGGGATGATTGGAGAGGTCATAGGCGTGCAAGTCTTTACTGTATAGATAAACAGGTGTTAGGCTCGCCGCGCTTTGTGCACAAGGCAGAGGCCACGGCTGGACTTGCAGGAAGGGTCTGCGGGTTCGGTGGGCCGGGCTGGATGTTGACGCATCCTTCCCGGCTCGCCTCTTTTACTGCTTGGTGATTTCGCGGACGTAGGCCTGGCAGGCCTGCAAGGCGATCAGTCCTCGGTCGCCTTCATCGGTGATGGCGATAATTCGTTGAGCATGCGCTGGGTCAAGTTAGGCGCGTACGGCGCCAGGTACCACGCCTCCGGTGCCGGCGGTTTCTCGCACCCCACCGTCACAACCCGAGCGGGCAACGGCTCCTGAGTCGACAAGGACTGACAGCCGCAGATCAGTGGTAGCAAGCCGGTCACGCAGGCGAGCTTGAGTTTGTTGAGCATCTTGCATCTCCTGCCAGTGGTTTTGTGCCTGGGACCGCAGACGGACTTCAAGGGCGCTGCGGGCTTGCTGTTGTTCAGCCAGTTGACCGAGCGCGGTGGCTGCCGCCCTCTCCCGCTCCAGGCTGTTGATACGATCTTTCTCTGCTAGCTGCTTGCCGTAGTCGTCGGCCTGATCAGCGAGCTGCGCGTTGTATGCGTTAGCCTGCCAAACCCAAGCTGCTCGGGCGCCAACCGCACAGGCGAGCAGCAGCGCCGCGACAGCCAATAGGCGGGAGACCCACCCGTTCACTGCAGCACCTCAAGCGCTCGAGCGTAGATGGCCTTTCGATCCTCCAGGCCATTGGTCCCGCCATTGATGCGCTTGGTGATGGCCAGGAGGTCACCCTTGTCGGCCAGGCTGTTAAGGCCCTCCTTCTGCCAGAACCAGCCTGCAGACATTGATGCGTAGACCGGGTGCTCAAGCAGCCCTGGCGTATTCAGCAACCGGCTATCTCCGAACAGTGCTTCGCTACAAGCTTCATAGTTGGAGCGGCCAGTCACTTGAATCAGCCCTCGGCCGCGATAGAGTTGGCCATCACCATCCGGCTCAGGCCTGTTGCCAAGCCGTTGAGCCGGGCGACCGATGTCGTACTTGGACAGCTACTTGTCATTGCCGAGTTCGCGAACGTACTGCAGCTGGCCCGACTTATGGCCGATCTGAGCCAGGAACGCGGCCATGCGCAGTCGCGCAACGATGGCGTGCTTGCCCATGGTGGCGTTGAGGCCGGGAACAAAAACGCCGGCTTTGCGGCCGGCGTTCGGGAGGATCTGTAACAACTGTTTCTCGTTGATTGCCTGGTTGCTGAACCGCTGGCTGCACCGCAGGAGTGTCATTGACCGGCAGGAGTTGGCTTCGGACATCTCGGTCAATTCGGTTTTCCTCATGCCGGGCCGGGACGGACGCTTTGCTGGGGTCAGCCGACTCGGCTAACAGCGCCTATGTCGCCTGGACATCAACTTTGCCAACCTCGGTAAGCACTAGCCGATCCTGGCTGGCAAGCTTGGAAACATAGGATTTTGACCATCCGCGCCTGGCGGCGAATTCCGATTTCGTCAGGTATGTAATTGCTCAATGTGCAGTTTACCCAATGAATCTAAGGGGTTAACCAGTTCACCGCAGTTCACTAAGCTGGTGCACCTCCCGCTAACGAAGAACCGCGGGTTCCCAGTCCCGTACTCTGGTCAGGTTGCCAGGGTCCCCGGCTCTAGCCTGCAGTCCGTGGACCTACGGTGTTTTCGAAGCATCAGCAACCCGGCACCACTGGCCACGTGGCTTCTCTTGGTAACGGCCCGTGGCCTACGCCATTCTAAACGCCTCTACAAGCACATCTTTAGGGGTTTCCTCCAAGGTCTTCTGCCAGTAATGTCGCGCACGCGACAGGTCGCAGTCCCGCCGAACCTGCATGTCGATGTAACGCATCACCTGCTCACATGATTGAGAGCACGTTTTCTCTACTTCAGGAGTCAAGGACATGACCACCTCCAACATCCAACAATTTGATGAGATCACCGGACAAGTACTCGGGGCTCTGTACGAAAACTTTCCAGTTCCACGCCATTTACTGATCGAGCAGTTCATTGAAACCGGTTACACCTTCCACGAACAAATGGGGATGGACATTGCTAACGAGCGAGGCGAGTTCTTCATAGCCTGTATCGAGTGGTTGTCCGAATCCGGATATCTTCGTTTCAAAAATCAATCTCATGGCAGCGGGTTTCTGAACGCAGTTTTGACCGCCAAGGGCCTGGAAGCTTTAAAAGCCGTTCCGGAAAGTCTCACCGCAGGCCCACCTTTGGGCGACCGACTCGTTGACGCCACTAAGAGCGGAACCAAAAGCATTCTTGGGAGCTTGGCGGGCGAGGTGCTTTCGGTGGGCTCCCGTCTCGTAACTTTACACTTTGGGGTCCCGGGATAACTCACTGCCTGTTACCGGTCGGATCACTGCCCCGGTTCCCCGGCCTGGGGCGGCGCCTGCTCGAGGCCCAACCGCTTGGCGACCCAGCGCTCATAGAGATTGATCGCCACATCGGCGCCGGCCATGGCTGTTAGGCAGCCGACCACCGCCGCAGCCCACACCGAGACACCCAGGGCATACAGCAGCATGTTGGTCGACAGCCCGCAGGTGACGCAGGCACCAGACCGCAATGCCAACCGGCGAACCAGCTCCCACCCGCGAGCGCCTGCTTTGTCGGCCCGCCACATTTCTCCAGAAACTCCGCCGGCCAAGGACAGCACAATCACCATCCAGATCGGCAGTTCGGCTAAAGCTGGTTGCTCATTTGTCATACGGGAATCCAAAATCCACCGATGTGGATCAATTTAGTGAGGTTATACAATGGAAAGCTTGCTGGCTGTGCTGAGCACGCTCGGTTCAATCGGTACACTGTTTGGGGGGTTGGTCGCGTGGGTATCGCTGAGCGGGAACCAGCGTGCAGAGCTAAGAAGGATCCTGAAATCGCTGTGGGAGCACTCAACCAAGATTGTTCCCGTAGTTCTAGCCGCGATCACATCTGGCTATTTCGTGTGGAATATTTATCTTTTCGGATCGGCGGATGGTGCTCCAACCCGGGGCGAACTTCTGCTACTTCTTGTGAGTATCTGGAATGCAGCCTGTTACTTCTTAGTCGGATTGGTACTGTTCATGATTTGGCTGTCCGAACTCTCGAAGAAAGACTTTCCTTTGCAGGCTCAGACTTGATGCTACAGGCAGGGAAGCCGCCAACTGGCGGCTCCTCAATACAACAGTGACGGACTTTTAGATCGTGACCGCTGCCGACCCGAAGCTGCCCTTCGCAGCGAGCGGCAGTGTAATACAGTCCTTAGACTGGCGCACCAAAGGTACGAACCATGAAGCGATTAAAAGACCTCACGAGGTCCTCCAACCACACTTCGATTAATCGCACTGTATTAACGTCTCCATTCTTTACAAACAGTGTGTTTACAGTTAAGTGATCAACTCCGATCAGGTTATAAGCTTCGGCGACTGGCAAGTGATGAGCAAAAGAATTTCGAAGGTCGGTCAGCACTGTGAAGAACATCGGATCCTCTTCCCGCATATTGATCAAATGCGTTCTGGTTGGTCCAGCCGGTGCGCTGTCGATTTCGTTGACTCCACGCACTCTAATAACATGATCTTCAGCAAATTTTTGCCCCGCTCCTTCGAGGCGAATCCATTCGTTCATGAAAATTTCATCGACTACCCGTTTCATCTGAAGCACTAAGTCTTCGGTGGCGATTTTTTCGTAGACGAGATCATAAGGAAGAACCGATTGTGCGCGTTCCTGGTAGAGATGGATAACCTCTTCGAGGCGCTTTTGCATATAGGCAAGCCGACCTGAGATTGCCATTCCGACGATCATTGGAGCTATCACTCTAGGAATGCCAGGATACTTTAAGAGTTTGTAAGCAGGATATTGGATGACACTGAACTTCCCAGTCATGGGATTCCCAAGCACCGGCTGGTCTCGGACTATAGCCGGGCGCCAGAAATTGTTAGCGGCTATCGTCCAACCTTGTTCTTCGCTGATAAACACAGCTATTAGCTCATTCTTGACATCGAATGATGGCGGTGCTTGCAACGTAGCAGACCCCGGTACCAGTGGTTGGCCAGTGACTTGACAAACGTCTGCCTCATCAGCGCCGAGGTAGAACTTGTCGGTTGGATCGAAGTGATAAACGAAAGTCTTCATAAGAAATGGCTGTCCTAGCTTCAGTAACCCTCATAGTATTTGAGCTGACCGCAGGAGTCGCTGACTGCCTTCGCCATGCGTGCAATATTACCGTCACAACCATGAGATAGATCGCGGTGGTGAAAGTCGATCATACCCTCGGCCAACTACGACAAGCGCGACAGGCCCGGCTTGTTGATAAGCCCTCGTTCATCGCGATCCTTCGCCCATGTCTAGTTGATCCCACGCCTGACCAAACTGAAAGATAAGCCTAAAGATTCAAAGCACGGAACGTATGCTTTCCAGATTGATTTTCGAATGAAGGGCAGGTTTGGGTCGATTCCTCCCCTTCGTGAGGGCAGCTTAGGGTCGAAAGCTGCCAGCAATGATGGCGTACGCTTGAGTCAGCCAGCTATGTAGCCCTTCCGCCCAGAGTGACTTGAGCCTGGACAATCTGCTCCAGCCAGACCTACCCCTTGTACCGATCTCCGCGCCCGCGCAAATGCATATACCGCCGCATCGAGTTCCAGTCTCGATGCCCAGACACACTCGCCACTCTCGGTATATCCCAGTCCATCTCAAACAGCCGACTCACCCCCTCATGACGCAGATCGTGTAAGTGCAGGTCTTCAATACCTATGAGTCTGCACGCTCTGGCCCAGGCGGTACCGATTGAGTCAGTATTGTAGGGGAAGATTTCTTGACACTCGCTGGGCATGCTCTGCCCGATCTGCCAGGCCTCATCGGGCAAGTGACACCACACGTCGTTGCCAATCTTCTGGCCAGGGTTTTTCATGTCCCGCACCTTGACTGCTTGCCGGTGCTCATCCAGATCTTCCCAGCGAATCCGGGCAATCTCGTCCGTGCGTCGGGTGGAGTAGATCGCGACCGCCATCACCTTCGGCATGTGTATCACTGTCGGCCGGCGCTGCAGCATCTCAAAGAAGTGCTCAACCACGAGATCGAGCTCAGCCAAAGTCGGCCGGCGATCTCGCTCGCGGCTGCGCATGTTGTAGCCGCACTGTTTGAGCACAAGGCGGGCGTCTTTCATCGCAAGGGGGTTCACCTCGTACCCCCAAGCGGCGCGAGGAGTGACAGTACCGAGCCTAAGTGAGCCAAGTCATTGCCAGCAGTTTGCGGCTTCACTGTCCCACCTTCGGAGGCTCATGCGGCACAACGCGTAGTCGACGAGCACCTTCTGTGAGATATCTGAGTCGATCACGTCGCCCAGTGGCCTGCGCTGGATGGCACCAAGCGTGCGGCGCTCGCTCTCACCAAGGGGCCGGGCCTTCTCAGCCCTCAACAGATAACGGTCAACCATGTGCTTGACTGTCACGCCGTCTCGGTTCGCCTTCTCGATCGCCCCAGGCTCATGCAGTTCTGCCTCACGCTTCCTGATCTAAGCCTGGGCTGTGGTCTTTCGGTCGAACGTCTGGCTTTCCTGATAAACTGTCTGGCCCTTCTTCATTATTCGGATCTGCGCGGTGTACGCGGCAGATCCGTCCTTGCGCTTCCTGAGCGTGATGGATCCCATGGTCTTTTGCTACACGGCCGGTTGAGGTTGCTACATTGTAGCAATGGCACTTGGCGAATAAGCAAAAATGGTGGGAAACGGTAGTAAACGAGAGATTTGAAAATGCCCGTGATACCCGCAGAAAGCCAGGCAGCCCCAAGCGATACGGTAGTTAGGAGGTTTTCTGTTGCACCGATGATGGACTGGACCGACCGCCACTGCCGGTTCTTCCTGCGCCTGCTCTCCAAACACACCCTGCTCTACACCGAAATGGTCACCACCGGTGCCCTGCTGCACAACGACGCCCAGCGTTTCCTGCGCCACGATGCCTCCGAGCACCCGTTGGCCCTGCAACTGGGCGGCAGCGTGCCGGCGGACCTGGCGGCGTGTGCGCGGCTGGCCGAGGCCGATGGCTATGATGAGGTCAACCTCAATGTCGGCTGCCCCAGCGACCGGGTGCAGAACAACATGATCGGCGCCTGCCTGATGGCGCACCCGGCGTTGGTGGCCGATTGCGTGAAGGCGATGCGCGACGCTGTCTCGACACCGGTGACAGTCAAGCACCGCATTGGCATCAATGGCCGCGACAGCTATGCAGAGCTGTGTGACTTCGTCGGGCAGGTGCGCGAGGCGGGTTGCCGCAGTTTCACCGTGCACGCACGCATCGCCATCCTCGAAGGGTTGTCGCCCAAGGAAAACCGCGAAGTGCCGCCGCTGCGCTATGACGTGGCCGCGCAACTGAAAGCTGATTTCCCGGACCTTGAGATCGTGCTCAACGGCGGCATCAAAACCTTGGCCGACTGCCATGCCCACCTTCAGACCTTCGACGGCGTGATGCTGGGCCGCGAGGCCTATCACAACCCTTACCTGCTGGCCGAGGTGGATCAACAGCTGTTCGGCAGCACGGCACCGGTGGTCACCCGCACCGAAGTGCTGGCGCAGTTACGGCCTTACATCGTGGCCCATATGCAGGCAGGGGGTGCGATGCATCACATGACCCGGCATATTCTCGGCCTTGCCCAGGGCTTCAAGGGCGCTCGTCGGTTCCGTCAGCTGCTTTCGGCAGACATTCACAAGGCAGCCGAGCCGCTGGTCATGTTCGACCAGGCCGTTGAGCTGTTGCAGGGGCGTTGAAGGCGCTGGCGTGTCACGCAGGCGCCTGCCGGTTGCGCGACACGATGCAAGGCCCGGCCTGAAGGGAACCTGAGGGACGGTGGGTACTCGAACATTCACCTCTCGTACAGCCGGGCCCTTGAGCGACCGTGGGGGCTGGGGTAATGTCGAGTCATTGCACAGGACAGAGCACGCCCATGACTTCCAAGCTGGAACAACTCAAGCAGTTCACTACCGTGGTCGCCGACACCGGTGACCTGGACGCCATCACGCGCCTGAAACCGGTAGACGCCACCACCAACCCGTCGCTGCTGCTCAAGGCTGCCGCCATCCCGGCCTATGCCGAGTTGCTCACGCGCGTGAAGGGCGAGGCCAACGGTGATCTGGACCAGGCCTGCGACATGTTCGCGGTGGCGGTGGGTTCCGGCATTCTCAAAGCCATCCCCGGGCGTATCTCGACCGAAGTGGATGCGCGGCTGTCGTTCGATGAACCTGCCCTGCTGGCCAAGGCTCGCTCGCTGATCGAGCTGTACGACAAGGCCGGTGTTGGCCGGGACCGTGTGCTGATCAAGCTGGCGTCCACCTGGGAAGGTATCCGCGCCGCCGAGAAGCTGGAGAAGGAAGGCATCCAGACCAACCTGACCTTGCTGTTCTCCTTCGCCCAAGCCCAGGCCTGCGCCGACGCTGGTGTGTTCCTGATTTCGCCGTTCGTGGGCCGGATTTACGATTGGCACAAGAAAAGCACGGGCAAGGAGTACACCGGTGCCGATGATCCAGGCGTACAGTCCGTCACGCGGATCTACAACTACTACAAGGCTAATGGCTACGACACCGTGGTCATGGGCGCCAGCTTCCGCAATACCAACCAGATCGAACAGCTCGCCGGTTGTGATCGCCTGACCATCAGCCCGGAATTGCTGCAGCAGTTGAGCGAAGACCAAGGCGACCTGCCGCAGGTATTGAAGCCAGGCAATGCCGGTGAGCCCAAGCGTCATCTGAGTGAGAGCGAGTTCCGCTGGGACATGAACGAAGACGCCATGGCTACCGAGAAGCTGGCCGAGGGCATCCGCCAGTTTGCGCGCGATCAGGAGAAGCTTGAGAGGGTGATGGCTGAAAAAGGCTGATCCAATCAGGGGTCGTCTCGCGGGCGGGAAGTGTTCGACATTTCCCGCCCGTTTTGTTTACAAGTGTTTGGTAGCGGGACCTCTACCCTGCATGCCCTGCAGGCTTATTCAGTGCTGGGGCGAGTGAGTTTTCCTGCACTACTTCTGAACCGGCTCATAAAGGCTCACGGCACTCGCATCCACCTTTTTCGGCAACAGCCCTTCGCGGTAGAACGCATCGGCGATACGCTGCTGCTCGCCCAGGTTCTCTGGCTTGACCGGCTGTACGTCGTAACTGCGCCGGGCGTTGGCCTGCTGCACCGTGGCACTGTCCAGGTTGCCCCACAGCGGGCCAAGGATGCGCGCGGCCTGGGCCGGGTGCGCTTTGGTCCACGTGCCGGCCTCACGCAAGGCGAGGTAGACCTGTTCCAGCACCTCAGGATGCGCTTTGGCATAATCGCTGCCCGCCAGGTAATAGCGCTGATAGCTGGCCAACTCGCTCCCATCGGCCAGAATGCGCGCATGCTGCTGGCGTTGGGCGCTGGCCACATACGGGTCCCACGTCACCCAGGCATCGACCTTGCGGTTTTCGAACGCGGCGCGGCCATCGGCCGGTATCAGGTAGGCGGGGCTGATGTCCTTGAACGTCAGTCCCGCCTGCGCCAGCGCCTGGATCAGCAGGTAATGGCTGCCCGCTGCCTTGGTCACGGCCACGCGCTTGCCCTTGAGGTCGGCCAGGGTCTTGAGGGTCGAATCCGCGGGTACCAGGATCGCCTGAGCGGTCGGCGACGGTGCCTCGCGGGCAAAATACGTAAGCTTTGCACCTGCTGCCTGGGTGAACACGGGCACGGTATCGGCCACATCCGCCGAGATATCGACATTGCCCAGGTTCAGTGCCTCCAACAGCGGCAGCCCGCTTGGGAATTCATGCCACGTGACACGAATGCCCTCGGCCCGCAGGCGCTGCTCCAGGCTGCCGCGGGCCTTGAGCAGGGTCAGCAGGGTCGAGGATTTCTGGTAGCCGATGCGCAGTGTTTGGTCGGCGTTAGCCAAGCTTGGTAGCACCGTACTGGCCAATAGCGCCAGGCAAAGCCTGCGTAGAATGATCACGCTCATCAAGGTATCTCCGGGTCAAGGTTGCGCAGCCAGCTTGGTGCTTTCGGGGACTGTGAAGCCGCTGGCGAAGGTGGGTGCCACGTCAAGGCGCTCAGTCATCAGCCCGTGCGCATGGTAGAAATCAGCTGTCTCCTGCTGAGTGGCGATGGTCTGAGGGTCGATCACCTGCCAGCGCAAATGACGACGCTCAAATTGCAGGCGGGCTGCGTCCTGGGGGAAGCCGATGATGGCGGCCAGGGTTTTCGAGTAACTGTCCAGGTGCTGGTTGGCCCAGACCTGCGCCTCGGCCAGGCGGTTGAGGTAGTCCTGCAGTGCAGCCTGCCGTGCAGGTTCGCTCAACGCCTTGTCGGTCGCGGCGAGGAAGCTGTTCCCACTGGAAAGCCCCCGCCCGTTGACCAGCACCCTTCCCTGCCCGCTGAGTTCAGCCAGCGCGGTGTAAGGCTCCCAGGTGGCCCAGGCGTCTACCGACCCATTGGCCAAAGCGATCTTGGCATCCACCGGCCCGAGAAACCGCAATTGCACGTCCTTTTCGCTCAGCCCTACCTGCGCCAGGGCCTTGAGCGCCAGGTGATGCCCGATGGAGCCTCGCCCGGTTGCAATGCGCTTGCCCTTGAGTTCAGCCGCTGTGCGCACCGGCGAATCGGGCCTTACCAGCAGTGCCGTACCGTAGGGATCAGACTTGTCTACCGCCACGGCCTTGACCGGCGCCCCTGAGGCGAGCACGAACAACAGTGGCGCATCACCGATGATGCCGGCATCGATTGCACCGGCATTGAGCGCTTCGGCGAGGGGCGCCGCCGCGGGGAATTCCGCCCACTGGATGTCGTAGGGTAGATCGCGCAGTACGTCAGCCGCCTCCAGTTGGGCGCGCATGTTGCCCTTTTGGTCACCGATGCGCAGGGTCAGGCGCTCCGAGGCGCTAGCCTGGCCTATCAACAGGATGGCCGCAGCCAGGGTCAGTACTTTCATTCGAATAGACATGGAACGCCTCATCGGCCTGTGGGGCGGCGTCGTGCAGCCCGAGCGGACGACTCTAGCGATTATTTTTTAATAACCTAAATTGATTTTAGGAATAACCTAATATGCATTTTTAGACTTTTGAATGTCGGCCTTAGCATTTCTGAAGATCAGCATTATGCTAATGCCTTATTTTTTTACCTCTCAGGTAAGGGCCGATCATGAAAATCGATGACATGGACGCGTTCGTCGCCGTCATGCGTTGCCAGTCGACCAACCTTGCCGCCGAGGCGCTGCAAGTCACGCAACCGGCCATCACCCGGCGTGTGCAGAACTTCGAGCATGACCTTGGCGCTACCTTGCTCGACCGCAACACCAAGCCCCTCAAACCTACCCCCATGGGGCTGCGGGTCTATGAACAATGCAAAGCGATCCTGCGCGAGATCGACTCGTTGCGCGAACTGGTGGCCAACGACGGCGCGCCGTCCGGAACGCTGCGCCTGGGCGTTGCGCAGACCCTGGGGGACGTGGTGCTGCTCGACGCCCTGGCGCAGATCCGCCAGGCCTACCCGCAACTGCGCACCCAGGTCACCAGCGGCTGGGGTAGCAGCTTGATCGGGCGTATGGAAAACGGTGAACTGGACGCCGCCGCCGCGCTGTTTCCGCCTGGCAAGATTTTTCCCGAAGGAATCGCCAGCCAGTCCATCGCACGTATGCCGCTGAAGGTGGTAGCGGCCAAGGGTAGCGCGAGCAAACGCAGTTACAAGCTCAAGGATTGCTACACCCGCGGCTGGGTACTGAACCCCGACGGCTGCGGCTTTCGCGCTGGGCTGCAACGCGCGCTGAGCGAGCAAGGGCTGAGCCTGTCGATCAACCTGGAGACATTCGGTACTGAGCTGCAGTTGGGGTTGGTCGCCAATGGCCAGGGGCTGGGACTGGTGCCGGAGCCCTTGCTGCAAGCCAGCCGCCACCGCGACTTGCTCGACGTCCTCACCGTCAGTGATTTCAAGCCACAAGTAGACCTGTGGCTTTTTCATCCACGCTACCTGGGTAATCTCCAGGAGCCAGTGGAGCTGTTCGGCGAGGTGGCCGGGCACCGCTTGCAGGGCTGATATGCCCGGCTGTTCGAAAGTTCGGATCACTCGGGTAGTGAATCCCAGCACATTATATGCATTAATCGCATAAAAGTATTTTTATGAAATTCCCTTAACTGATAATTAGCATAGAACCAAAAAGACTTTTACAGGGTTCATCCATACGAATACGGTCTTAAGAAATACACCGTCATTCAGGGATGAAACCCATGAGTCACCCCTCAGGCAGCGCCCTCGCCGAGCTGACGCAGGCCCTTGCGGCCAATGCCGAGCGCTATGACCGCAGCGCTCGGTTCCCTCGGGACAATTTCGAGCTGCTGCACCACCACGGGCTGCTTGCCTACACGGTGCCGCGCCACCTCGGCGGCGGCGGTGCGGACTTGGCGAGCGCTCGCCGAGTGATCAACGCGGTCTCCAAAGGCGACCCCGCCACCGGGCTTATCCTGGTGATGCAGTACTTGCAGCACGTGCGTGCGCATCGGACAGCAGACTGGCCTGAACACCTGCGTCACCGCATCGCACGCGACGCCGTGGAACACGGCGCGCTGATCAATGCGCTGCGCGTCGAGCCTGAACTCGGCACCCCGACCCGCGGCGGCTTGCCCGCCACCTTGGCGCGCCGCACGGCGCAGGGCTGGCGCCTGAGCGGGCGCAAGATCTATTCCACGGGCAGCCATGGTCTGACCTGGTTCCTGGTCTGGGGCCGCAGCGACGACGCCGTGCCTTTGGTAGGCGCCTTTCTGGTACACCGCGACACGCCCGGTATCACCATCGTCGAGGACTGGGACCACTTGGGCATGCGTGCGACCTGCAGCCATCAAGTGCATTTCGAGGACGTGCTGATCCCGCTTGACCACGCCGTCAGCCTCAGCCCGACCAATGCCCCGAAAGCCGAACTCGACGAAGACAGTTTGCTGTGGATGAGCGTATTGCTGCCAGCCGTCTACGACGCGGTGGCACAGGCAGCACGCGATTGGTTGGTGGCATTTCTCACGCAGCGCACACCGTCGAACCTGGGTGCACCCTTGGCGAGTCTGCCGCGTTTTCAGCAGACGGTCGGGCGCATCGATACCCTGCTCTTTGCCAACCAGAGCCTGCTCGATGGCGCCGTCGCCGGGCAGACCGCCGCGCACCATGCCGGGCAGCTCAAGCATTTGGTCAGCGCCAATGCCATCGAGGCCGTGACGCTGGCGGTCGAGGCGGCGGGCAACCCTGGGCTGTCGCGGCACAATGCCCTGGAACGGCACTACCGCGATGTGCTCTGCAGCCGTATCCACACCCCCCAGGACGACGTCGTCTTCAGCCAGGCCGGCCGAGCTGCACTGGCGCAGGTGCAGGCATGAGCCATTCAACGATTGCCAGCCACCTCGACGCCCAGGCCAATCACTACCTGCGCAAGCAGTTGCCGGGTCATGAAGTCATCGATGTCCCACCCGGCCAGCTGAGCCTTGAGGTGGCCGCCGACGTGTTCATCCTGCGCCCGATCAATGTGCGTGGGCAGCGTGTCGACAGCCCGCCGACGCAGTGGCCCTGGGGGTTGAAGTGGGTGCAATTGGTGTCTTCGGGTATCGATCTCTACCCCCAATGGATCTTCGACGGCCCCCCTGTCACCAGCGGCAAAGGCGCCAATGCCGAGCAGGTCGCCGAGTTCGCGCTGGCACTGATGTTCGCCGCGGCAAAGCAATTGCCAAGCCTGTGGGTCAAGGACGCCGACTGGCGCCTCACCGCACTGGCGCCCTTGCGCGGGCGCACCTTGGGCATTCTGGGCTTCGGCAATATCGGCCAGAGCCTTGCTCGCAAGGCCGCGGCGCTCGGCATGCGGGTGGTGGCCCTGAGCCGGCCGGGACAGCCTATCGCCGACATGCGCGGCGTGGCGCGCGTCGATGATCTACGCCAGTTGTTCGCACAGAGCGACCACCTGGTGCTGGCCGCCCCACTGACCCGTTACACCCGCGGGCTGATTGATCGACACGTGCTGAGCGCGGCCCGCCCGGGCTTGCACCTGGTCAACGTCGCCCGTGGCGGGCTGATCGATCAGCAGGCGCTGCTAGCGGCGCTGGACAGCGGAGTAATCGCCCGCGCCAGCCTGGATGTGACCGACCCCGAGCCGCTGCCCGCTGGCCACCCGCTGTATGACCACCCACGCGTGTTTCTGTCGCCACATACCTCGGCCATTTCCGATGAAGGTTACCCGGCGTTTCTCGAAGCCTTCATCGCCAATTTCCACCGCTACCGCGAGCGAGCGCCCTTGACCAACCTGGTCGACACCGCCCGTGGCTACTGATCACCGGAGAACACCTCAATGAGCTCACTGTCTGCCGTCAAGCAAACCCCCAGCAATGTGCGCGAGCGGGTCAGCGCCGAAGAATGGGAGGTGCGTGTCAAGCTGGCCGCCGCCTACCGCCTGGCGGCCCTGTTCCGCTGGACTGACCATATCTACACGCATTTTTCGGCCCGTGTACCGGGCCCCGAAGAACATTTCCTGATCAATGCCTTTGGCTTGCTGTTCGACGAAATCAGCGCCTCGAACCTGGTCAAGGTGGACGTCGACGGCTCCATTATCGACGACCCGCTAGGCCTGGGTATCAACCAGGCCGGCTATGTGATTCACAGCGCCATTCACCGCGCCCGGCCCGACCTCAAGGCTGTGCTGCACACCCACACCCGCGACGGCGCAGCGGTGTCAGCCCAGCGCGACGGCTTGCTGCCGATTTCTCAGCATGCCCTGGCGTACTACAGCCGGGTGGTTTACCACGATTATGAGGGCGTGGCCCTGGACCTGGACGAGCAGCAGCGACTGGTGGCTAACCTGGGCGACAGCAACATCCTGATCCTTCGCAACCACGGGCTGCTGACCGGGGGCATCAGCGTGGAGCATGCATTTCGCGAACTGCATGGGCTAGAGCGTGCCTGCAATATTCAGGTGGCAGCCCAGGCTGGGGGCAACGATCAATTGCTGCATGCCTCGCAGGCGGCCATTGCCAAGGTGCATGAGCAGTCCAAGCGCTTTTCCGATGGCAAGGGCGACGGCATCCAGCGGCATTGGGACGCGTTGATTCGGCAACTGGATCGCGAGGGCCGCGACTACCAGAACTGAAGGCGCCTTGCTGTGCCTGCGCTGAGCCCAGGCTCGCCCGCTCAGGGGCATCCCTGTTCCGACGCTCGACATGCTGTCAGTGGCGACCGGCTCGCTTTGCGCGTGGCCGGATGCCGACGCACTTTTTCTCCTTGAAGGAGCACGCAATGCCCCCACTGCACCACCTGTTCGCCTTTGGCGCCCTGACCCTGGCCCTCACTGCCTGCTCCCCCGGCGATGAAGCCAGTGCTGACAAAACACTCAACATCGCCTTCTGGGGCGACAACACCACCCTGGTCAGCCTCGATCCTTTCCAGGTCTACTGGTTGGAGCACCGTGTGCTGCTGCGCAACGTGGCTGAATCCCTCACCGATCAAGACCCCGATAGCGGGCAGATCATTCCTTGGCTGGCCAAAAGCTGGGAAGTCAGTGCCGACGCCCTGAGCTACACCTTCCACTTGCGTCAGGACGTCACGTTCAGCAATGGCGAGCGCTTCGACGCGCACGCCGTGAAAGCAGCCTTCGACAGCAACAAGGCGTTTGCTGCTCAGTTGCCGGCCACCTTCGGCGCTACCTACCTCGCAGGCTACGACCATGCCGAGGTACTCGACGCCTTCACCGTGCGCCTGGTGCTATCGCGGCCCAATGCAGGCTTTTTGCAGGCCACGTCCACCACCAACCTGGCCATCCTCGCCCCAGCTTCGTACCAGCTGACCGCCAAAGCCCGCTCACTGGGCAACATCATCGGTACCGGACCCTTCATCCTCGATCACTACACACCCGAAGTGGGCGCCCGCCTGGTCAAGCGCAGCGACTACGGATGGCCCTCGGCCAACGTGCATAACCGGGGCGCTGCGCACGTGGACGCCATCAACATAAGCTACATCCCTGAAGAAAGTGTGCGAAATGGCCTGTTTCTTCAGGGCAAGACCGACATCCTGTGGCCGCGCAACCCCTTCTCCGAGGTCGATCTCAAACTGTTCCAGGCCAAGGGCGCCACCATCCAGAGCCGGTCCTTGCCAGGCCCCGCGCTGAACCTCTACCCCAACACCCGTGACAATCGCCTGCTGGCTGACCGAAACGTTCGTCTTGCGCTGCAGAAAGCCATCGATCGCACCAGTTATGCGCACACCGTCTACAACGCGCAGTTCCCCGTTGTCAGCGGCGTGTACGACGTCACCACGCCGTACTTCAAGCCCCAGGCCAACAAGCTCGTCCATGACCCTGCAGGCGCCGAGCAGTTGCTCGACGCTGCCGGTTGGCACAAGGGCGAAGACGGTTACCGGCACAAGAACGGCAAGCGCCTGACCTTGCGCTACAACCTCACCCCGGCCGAAAGCGCCGGTGATGTGCTGGTGCAGGACCAGCTGCGCAAGGTCGGCATCGACCTGAAGCTCAATGTCCTGACCCGCGCCGAGTGGGTCGCGGGCAATGCCGCCGGCAGTTATGACCTGACTTCCACCTACATGACCCGTGCCGACCCGATCATTCTGCAGACCATTCTTGATCCACGTTCGGCCAACAGCGCCACCCTGGCCACCAATACCTACGAGCCGCAAACCCTGACACGGGCACAGGCGCTGTTCGACAGTGGCATCACCGCGACTGACGATGCGCAACGGGCCCAAGCCTACGGGCAGCTGCAAGACCTGCTGATCGACGAAGCCTCGGCCTTCCCGCTGTACGAGCGCGTCTGGCAAGCCGCCACCTCACCCCGGGTCAAGGATTTTCGCTGGACCGCCGAAGGCTTTGCGCTGTTCAGCGACATCGAGGTCAGCCAGCCATGAAGCGCTACCTGATCACCCGCCTGGGTCAGGCGCTGCTGGTACTGTGGGGTGCGTACACCATCACGTATTTCATCCTCTACCTTTTGCCTGGCGACACCCTGACCATCATGCTCAGCGCCTCCGGCATGGAGGCCGATGGCCTGTCACCCGAAGCACTGGCCAAGGCTCGTGCTTTCTACGGGCTGGACAAAGGCCTGTTCGAGCAATACATCGACCTGCTGTGGCGTGCCCTGCACGGTGATCTGGGGCAGTCGCTGTCACTAGGGCGACCCGTTACCGCACTGCTGGCCGAACGTTTGCCGCAGACCTTGGCGCTGGCGGGCTCTGCCATCGTGCTGTCGGTGGTGGGTGGGGTCGGCCTTGCCTACCTGACCGCCTACCTGCAATGGCGACCGCTCAAGACGGCACTCGCCAGGGTACCGTCGCTGGGCTTTTCAATACCCGTGTTCTGGATGGGCCTGTTGCTGATCCAGGTCTTCGCCTTCGCGCTGGGCTGGTTCCCGGCCACAGGCAGCCAAGGAGTTGCCAGCCTGGTGCTGCCGGCAATCACCCTGGCGATACCCAGCGCCGCCGTGTATGCCCAGGTGTTGCAGCGGGGCTTTCAAGGGGTGTGGCAGGAACCCTACATCACCACCGCCTTCGCCAAAGGGCTCAGCCGCGCCCAGGTCCAGGCCCGCCACGGCCTGCGCAACGCCACGCTGCCGCTGCTGACCCTGATCGGCCTGCAGGTCGGCAACACCGTGTCCGGTGCCGTGCTGGTCGAGACCATCTTCTCGCGTAATGGCGTAGGCCGGTTGGCCCAGGAAGCCGTGCTGCGTCAGGACATACCGGTAGTGCTGGCGATTGTCGCGGTATCGGCGGCCGCTTTCGTGCTGGTCAACCTGATCGTCGATCTGCTCTACCCCTACCTCGACCCCCGCATCACCCCTACGGCGAAGGTGAACTGAGATGACCATGGATATTCCCCTGATCGCACCCGACGCCGCCTCGACCAGCGGTGAGCCAGGCGCACCCCGCATCTGGAAACGACGCACGCGGTATCAGCGCGTCCATCGCGCCTTGACGCCGCTGTTGCGCCGCCCTGGCTTCAGCCTGGCGCTACTGATCGTCTTGTTCGCTTTATTCGCAGCGCTGGCACCTCAGCTGCTCACCAGTTTCGACCCCTACGCCACAGCACCCGCCGACAAGCTCACGCCCCCTAACCTGGTGCATTGGTTCGGTACCGACGAGTTGGGCCGCGACCTGTACACGCGGGTGATGTACGGCGCGCGCCTGTCGGTGATGGCGGCATTGCTGGCAGTGGCCATCGCCCTCGTGGGCGGCCTTGGGCTTGGCGTACTGGCGGGGTTTGCCGGAGGACGCCTCGATCCAGCCTTGATGCGCCTGATCGACGTCTTGCTCGCCCTGCCCAGCTTGCTGTTGGCACTGGCCATCGTCACGGCCATTGGCTTTGGCACGGTGCCCGTGGCCGTGGCGGTGGGGGTCGGGATCATTCCAGGCTTCGCCCGCACGACCCGCGCCGAGGTGCTGCGCATCAAATCGCTGCCATACGTCGAAGCGGCGCGCCTTGGCGGCGCCAGTTGGTCACGCACCCTGATGCGCCACGTACTGCCCAATGCGTGGGGCCCGGTGGCGGTACTGGCCACCCTGGACTTTGGCGCCGCGATCCTGGCCACCGCTGGGCTCAGCTTCCTTGGCTTCGGCGCAGCGCCGCCCGCTGCTGAGTGGGGCACGCTGATCGCCAACGGGCGTCACTTTCTCGTCACAGCGCCTTGGGTATCCCTGCTGCCGGGGCTGTTCGTGGTGGCCGTGGTGTTCAGCCTCAATCACCTGGCGCGCAGCGCTGAGGAGCATGCCCGATGAGCCAGCCACCCTTGGTCGAGGTACGCGACCTGATGATCAGCTACGCCTTTGCAGGACAGCGTACCCCGGCCGTGAGCCAGCTGTCCTTCAGCCTGGCCAAAGGCGAAACACTGGCCATTGTCGGGGAGTCCGGCTCCGGCAAGTCGACCCTCGCCAACGCCCTGCTCGGCCTGCTGCCGGTCAACGCCCAGATCGACCAAGGTCAATTGTGGGTCGATGGGGTCGATGTGGCCCAGGCTGACGAGCGCACCAGGCGCCGCTTGCGCGGGCGCACCATTGCCTTGGTGCCGCAGGATCCGATGGTCAGCCTCAACCCAACCCTGCGCATCGGCCAGCAAATCGGCGAGGCACTGGTGTTGGCCCGTGGCCGTCGCTATCCCGGCCTGAACACAGACATACAGGCCCTGCTGGCCCAAGTAGGCCTGGACCAGCCGGCGCTGCGTGCTCGCCAGTACCCCCACGCGTTATCCGGCGGCATGCGCCAGCGCGTACTGATTGCCATCGCGCTGGCCGGCGAGCCCAAGTTGATCGTGGCCGACGAGCCTACCAGCGCCCTGGATGTCACGGTGCAGCGGCGTATCCTCGACCACCTGCAACACCTGACCGCCGAGCGCGGCATCTCGCTGCTGATCATCACCCATGACCTGGGCATGGCGTGCGATCGCGCCGACCGCCTGCTGGTCATGAAGCAAGGCAAGCTCATCGAGCACGCCTCGCCCAGGCAGATCCTGTGGGGCGCGCAGCAGCCCTATACCCGTGAACTGCTGACGGCAGCGCCCGCCTTCGTGTCGCGGCGCAGCGCGGTCTCGCCAACCGGTAAGCCTCCCCTGCTTCGGCTTCACAACATCTGCAAACGCTTTGCCTTGCCTGGGCAGTCCACCCCGTTCACCGCCCTGCACGACCTGAACCTTGCCGTGCACCCCGGCCAGACCTTGGCCATCGTAGGCGAGTCAGGCTCGGGTAAAAGCACAGCGTTGCGTATTGCCTTGGGGCTGGAAACACCGAGCCAAGGCCATGTGGAACTCGCTGGGCAAAACGTCAGCGCATTGAGTTGGCAGCAGTTTCGCCCTCTACGCAGGCGCATCCAATTGGTGCAACAGAACCCGTTTGCCGCGCTGGATCCCCGCTTCACCGTGTTCGACAGCATCGTCGAGCCGCTGGTGTCGTTCGGCCTGGGCAAGGGTGAGGCACTGGAGCGCAGGGCGCGGGAATTGATCGCCAGGGTGCACTTGCCTGTGCATTTCCTTGATCGCCTGCCGCATGAACTGTCAGGTGGCCAGCGCCAGCGCGTGGCCATTGCCCGAGCCTTGGCACTGGCGCCAGATCTGCTGCTGCTGGACGAACCGGTCAGCGCGCTGGATGTGTCGGTGCAGGCACAGATTCTTGCCCTGCTGGCTGAACTGCAACGCGACCTGGGCATGGCCTACGTGCTGGTCTCTCACGACCTGGCAGTGGTGGCGACCATGGCCGACCACGTGCTGGTGCTGCAACACGGGCAGGTCGTCGAACAGGGCCCGGCGGCAGAGGTGCTCGGCCGGCCCGCCAGCGCCTATACCCGGGCACTGATCCAGGCAATACCGGGGCACTCGCGCAGCGTGCTGCCGGTAGCGGTTTAACCACTGCGCCGCGCCCATCCACTGCATTACCCAACGCCCTGTCAAGCCGCATGGCTTGACGCCTACCCACTGGAACAGGAGCTTCAACCCATGACCCTCGAATTCATCGGCCTGATCGGCCCTCAGGAAAGCAGTGAATCACAAGCGCCCCGTGGCCCGCTTGTCGATCTGGCGTTCATCAAGGCTTTCGCCCAGGCGCAGGAGTACGCCGGGTTCGACAAAGCACTGCTGGCGGTCAGCACCAGCGCACCGGACTCGATGATTCTGGCCAGCTACGTCGCGGCGCTGACCGACCGCATGGGCCTTCTGGTCGCGCATCGGCCTGGTTTTCAAGCGCCCACCTTCGCCGCCCGGCAGTTCGCCACCCTGGACCAGTTGAGCGGCGGCCGCGCCGCGATCAACGTGATCACTGGCGGCGACAGCGGGGACCTGCAACGCGACGGCGACTACCTGGACAAGGATGCCCGCTACGCCCGCACCGACGAATACCTGGAGGTGATGCACAACACCTGGACGCAGCGCACTGCCTTCGATCATCACGGCACGCATTACCAGGTCGAAGACAACCTCACACTGGTCAAGCCCGTCGGCAAATTGCCCGTCTACTTCTCTGGCGCCTCGGATGCGGCTGTGGAAGTGGCGGCCAAGCACGCCGATGTGTACATGATGTGGGGCGAGCCACTGGCACAAGTGCGCGAGCGCATCAGGCAGGTGCGCAAGGCTGCAGCTCGTTACGGTCGAGAAAATCAGATTCGCTTCAGCCTGTCGCTGCGCCCGATCCTCGGCGCCACGGAAGCAGACGCCTGGGCGCGAGCCGAGCGCATTCTGGCCGACGCTCAGAACACCATCGGCATCCGTCAGGGCAATCGCCGCGAAAAGAACTTCGGCAAGAGCAACGCAGGGTCAGAGCGTCTGGTTCAGCTCGCCAAGGAGCGTAAAGTGCATGACACCCGGCTGTGGACCGAGATCGCAGCCCTGGGCGGCGGCGCTGGCAATTCCACGTCACTGGTGGGCACCGCCGAGCAAGTGGCCGAGGCAGTGCTGGCCTACTACGAATTGGGCGTGAGTACGTTCCTGTTTCGGGGGTTCGAACAACTGCGCGATGCAGTGGAGTACGGCCAGGAACTGATTCCACGCATTCGCCAACAGGTCGAGCGGTTCGAAGCGCAGCGCCAGGCACGCCTGGGCTAGGGCTTGTACGCGGGTTCGAGCGCTGTCAGACAGCGCCCGACCCGCCTGGGCGTCATGGCAGCCCCGCGTGTGGGTGTCTGCGGCCTACCGATTGAAGTGCGGGATGGTCAGCCCAAGGCTCTCGCGCAAGGTGCTACCTTCGTAAGCCGTGCGATAGATCCCGCGTTCTTGCAGCAACGGCACTACCTGCTCGGTGAAGCGGCGAAATTGCCCCGGATGCCCAATGTAGATGTTGAAGCCGTCCAGGGCTCTGGCTTCGAACCACTCGGCCATCTTGGCCGCTACGGTAGAGGGCGAACCCACGAACGTACCAGGGAGCAGTTGACGACCGAATTCAACCGCCTGGCGCAAGCTGAAGCTTTTCTCACGCGCTTGGTCGGCAATGCGCTTGGCGTTGGTGTAGAAGCTGCTGCGGGCGTGCTCCAGGCTGTGCTGCGGGAAGGGTGCGTCCAGGTCGTACTGGGTGAAGTCATGCCAGCCAAAGTTGCGCCCGAACTCTTTCAGGGCCAGCTCGAAGCTGTGGTCGACCTGATGGTAGTGACGTTCGATCTCTCGGGCGTGCTCGTCAGTATCACCTACGTAGATCTCCGCCCCTGGCAGCACCAGCAATTGCTCCGGATCACGCCCCAGGCGCAGGGCACGGCCTTTGATATCCCGGTAGAACGCTTGTCCCTGCTCGATGCTCGCGGCATGGGTAAACACCACATCGGCAGTGGCAGCGCCCAAGTCGCGGCCCTGCTCCGAATCGCCCGCCTGGAAAATCACCGGCTGCCCTTGAGGCGAGCGTTGAATGTTCAAAGGGCCCTCGACTGAAAAGTGCTCCCCCTTGTGGTCCAGTCGATGCAGCTTGGAGGGGTCCAGAAAACGACCACTGGCCCGCTCGCGCGGGAAGGCGTCATCCTCATAGGAATGCCACAGGCCTTGTACCACTCCTACATGTTCCTGCGCGCGGGCGTAGCGGGTGTCGTAATCATAGTGCTCGTCCAGGCCGTAGTTGCCTGCCGTGCCGGCATCGCCGCTGGTGACCACGTTCCAGCCTGCTCGGCCTTTACTGATCAGATCCAGCGAAGCGAGCCGGCGGGCCACGTTGAACGGCGCGTTGTAGGACGTGGTGAGCGTGCCGACCAGCCCGATGTGGCGGGTGCTGACCGCCAGCGCCGAGAGAAGCGTCAGCGGCTCCAGGCGGTTGAGGTAGTGCGAGGGTGAACCTTCGGTGATGAACTGGCTGTCGACGATGAACATCAGGTCGAACAGCGCCGCCTCAGCCTGACGAGCGATGTCGATGTACCAGTCGATATTGACGCTGGCGTCTACGGGCAGCTCGGGGTCAAGCCACAGGTTATGCCGCCCCGGGCCGCCACATCCCATGGTCAGCGCACCGAGTTTGATCTGTCGTTTGCTCATGGGAACCTTCACTCAGTTGCGGTCGAGGCGTGGCCCTTAACGGCTGCGCCAAACGAGGTATCGAACAAGTCTGCCGCCGGATAGGCCTTGATCAGGCCCAGCCCTGCGAAGAAATCCACGGTCTTCTGCGCGTCGAGAATCACCTGCGGGTCCAGTGGCGCAAGGTCGGTGCGCGCCCGGGCGAACCATGTCCGGGCGATGTCACGGTCGGCGCGGGTGCGCAGGGCCCAGGCATCGGCATAGGCTTCGGTATGCGCAGGGTCGCTCAAGGTCCAGTCCCGAGCTTTTCTCAGGCGCTCAAGGAAGTCGGCGATCTGTGCACGCTTGTGCTCCACGGCCTGGCTGTTGGCGACCACGAAACTTTGCGCCGGTATCACCCCGTCGGCAGTGGCCAGCACCCGAGCGCCTTGCCGCTCCTGCTGGGTGACATAGGGCTCCCAGGTGGCGATCACATCCACGGCTCCGCCATCCAACGCATGGGAGGCGTCCAGTGCACTGAGGTAGCGCAGCTCAAGGGTGTCGCGGGGCACGCCGGCCTCGTCCAGGGCACTGAACAGCAGTTGCTGGCTCCACGAGCCTTTCCAGATTGCGGCGCGTTTGCCGCGTAGATCCTGGAGGCTACGTATCGGCGAGTCCTTGCGCACCAGGATGGCCACCCCCGCAAGGTTCTGCCGACTGACGGCGATCACCTTGATCGGCGCCCCCAGGGCGCCCAGGAACAGCGGCGGCGCGTCGCCGAGCAAGCCGATGTCCAGGCTGCCAACATTGAGCGCCTCGGCCACCGGCGAGCCTGCGGTGAACTGCTTCCACTCCAGTGAATAGGGCAGATTGTCCAGCACGCCGGCAGCCTCCATGACAGCGCGGGCGTTGTAGCTCTGATCGCCCACGACCAGCGTCTGGGCAGCGGCGGCAAGGCTGAAGGTAGTGGCCAGTACGGTAGCAGCCAGGTGTTTGAGATAGCGCACGTTCGTCTCCGTAAACCCAGTGGGATGTGAGGCGATCCGCACGTGCGGTCTGGCCGGAAGTCATTTATAGCTTCAAAGCATTAGCACAGAATTTTTTATAATCTAATGCGCAATAACTGACTTGTGAAATGCGCTTTAGGCATAACCTCATGCGATATTCATCTTTTGGGACGGTGTGACAACAATGAACTTTATATTCTATTTTTACATATTAGGTTATTACTATTTTGCATTTTGAGAATATACAGACGTTTTGTTAGGGTCTTCCAAATTCTGGACTGCCGAGCCTGACCCATGACTCAACCCCTTCGCCCGGAGCGCTTGCGCCATTTCATCGACCAATTCGCCACGTTGCTCGACCAACAGCCCGACGAGGCCACCCTGCTTGACCGGGGCAAGCATGTGCTAGCCGAATTGGTAGCCCATGACGACTGGCTGCCAGTCGATCTTGCCCAACCCGATCCAGAGCGCTATCAGCAGTACCTGCTGCATTGCGACTCACGCCAACGCTTCTCGGTGGTTAGTTTCGTGTGGGGCCCTGGGCAGCGCACCCCCATCCATGATCATCGGGTCTGGGGCCTGATCGGCATGTTGCGCGGCGCTGAGCTCGCTCAAGGCTTCGCGCGCGATGCGAGCAGTGCGCTGCAGACCGAGGGCGCGCCGGTACGCCTTGAACCTGGCCAAGTCGAAGCGGTATCGCCGATCATTGGGGATATCCATCAAGTCAGCAATGCCTTCGCCGACCAGGTGTCGATCAGCATTCACGTCTACGGCGCCAACATCGGCGCTGTCACGCGCGCCGTGTACACCGTGGACGGCAGCGAGAAACCCTTCATTTCCGGCTATTCCAACGCCTTCCTGCCCAATATCTGGGACCTGTCCAAAGAGAACCCCGCCCGATGAGCACCGTCAACACACGGCACTACCACGACATCCGCCGCGCCCTCCTTGCGCAAGAAGAGCTCGCCCTGATCGACGTGCGCGAAGAAGACCCCTTTGCCCAGGCTCACCCTCTGTTTGCCGCCAACATTCCCCTGTCAAAACTGGAGCTGGAGGTACTGGCCAGAGTGCCGCGGGCAGACACTGCCATCACCCTCTACGACAATGGCGAGGGTTTGGCGGCCGAAGCCGCCCAGCGGCTATTGTCGCTGGGCTACAGCGACGTGGCGCTTCTCGAAGGGGGGCTGGCCGGCTGGGAGGCTGCCGGTGGAGAGCTGTTCCGCGACGTGAACGTACCGAGCAAGGCCTTCGGTGAACTGGTGGAAAGTGTGCGGCACACGCCCTCGCTGAGCGCCGAGCAGGTACAGGCGTTGCTGGATGCAGAGGCCAACGTGGTGGTGTTGGACGCGCGCCGCTTCGATGAGTACCAGACCATGAGCATCCCTGGCAGCGTCAGCGTACCTGGCGCCGAGCTGGTGCTGCGGGTGGCTGAGCTGGCACCAGACCCGAGCACCCAGGTGACCGTCAACTGTGCTGGGCGGACTCGCAGCATCATCGGCACTCAATCACTGGTCAATGCCGGCATCCCCAATCCCGTGGCAGCGCTGCGCAACGGTACCATCGGCTGGACGCTGGCCGGCCAGCAGTTGGCCCATGGCCAGCAGCGACGCTTCACCGAAGTGGACGCAGGCATTCAGGCACAGGCTGCGGTCAAGGCACGCGCCGTGGCTGACCGTGCCGGCGTCCTGAGGATTGACCGCGTCGGGCTTGCCCAATGGCAGGCCGATGCCAGCCGCACCACTTACCTGTTCGATGTGCGCACGCCCGAGGAATATGGCGCAGGCCACCTGCCCGGTAGCCGCTCGGTGCCAGGTGGCCAGCTGGTACAAGAAACCGACCACGTCGCCAGTGTACGCGGCGCTAGTATCGTGCTGGTCGATGACGACGGCGTGCGCGCCAACATGACGGCCTCGTGGCTGGCGCAGATGGGCTGGCAGGTAGCAGTGCTTGACGGATTGCACGCTGCTGACTTCACCGCCACCGGCCAGTGGCAGCCACCGTTGCCAGCGTTGCCGCCCGTCACCACGGTTGGGGTGGAGCAACTGGCGGCCTGGTTGAATGAAGGCGACACCGTCTTGCTCGATTTCACCACCAGCGCCAACTACGTCAATCGCCACATCCCCGGTGCCTACTGGGCCATTCGTGCCCAACTGCCGAAGGTACTGGAAAACGTGCCACAGGCGAGCCGCATTGTGCTGACCTGCGGCAGCGGTCTGTTGGCACGCCTCGCCGCGCGTGATCTTGAAGCCCTCACGCGCACGCCCGTGTATCTGCTCGAAGGTGGCACTGCACAGTGGATCGCTGCTGGAAAACCGCTGGAGAGCGGTGAGTCACGGCTTGCCGTGCCGCGTAGCGATCGCTACAGACGGCCCTATGAAGGTACGGACAATCCCCGGGAGGCCATGCAAGGGTATCTAGAGTGGGAATTTGGCTTGGTTGATCAGCTCAAGCGTGATGGCACCCATCGATTCAGGGTGGTCTGATCTGCAAACCAAGCCTCGAACAGTCATTTGCACCGGTGTGCAGGTACGCCAGCAGCTAAACGGGTTGCTGGTAGTGCTTGCCACTCAAAGAGGCGCCCTGCGCTCAGCCTCGCTGGTTAGCACCGCTGTCGAAGCGAGGTTCATCCATCGCGTCGTGGAGTTCCTCTGATGAAGCAGCCATTGGCGCATCACAACGCGGCGAACCAGGTCAACTGCGCTCCAGCGCACTCACCAAGTCATGAAAGGCTTCGCGATTGGACTCATTCAAGCCCATCAGAATCCGGTGCGCTTCCAGCACCTTGGAACGCACCACCTCCTCGTTCTGGTCCTGAGATGGCAGGTCAGACAGGCATTCGGGGCACGGGATGGGGCGGTCGACGATGTTGAATACCTGATCGAACCCCATCGATTGCAACAGCCGGGAAATATCCGGGTTGGTGGTCACGACGGTAGGCAGCAGGCCCACTTTCTGTCGCGACAGGATCGACAGCTTGGCGAGCAAGCCAAGGGTGGTGCTGTCGATGCTTTCGGTTTCGGTCAGGTCGATCACGATGGTCGAGAAATTCAGCGCGGTGAATATTCGCTCGATCGTTGCATCGAGCGCCGAACACAAGGTCAGGCGCACTTCACCGACGAATTTCAGTACGAAGGTACCGTCCTGCTCGGCGAACTGGATTCTACCGGTACTCATTGAAGGTTCCTGCTCAACACCAATAGGGCGATATCATCCGGCATCTCCCCTAGCGTAGCCAATCCAAAACGTTGACGCAGCCCATCCAGGCTACCCTCTGCCGCCCTGACGATTTCAGGCAGCGCAGCTTCTTTATCTTTGAGCGTATCACCTGGCAAAAGGTCCAGGATGCCATCGGACATCAGGCTCAGGCTGAAACGTGGTGGCAGTTCAACCACCAGGTCCTGGTAGCGGGCCTCCTCGAACAGCCCCACGGGCAAACCGCGGCCTTCGAGGTAGCGGGTGTGCTCGGGTGTATGCAGCACCGGCAGCGGCAGGTGCCCGCCTACGGCATAGGTCAGCAACCCGGTGTCTTCATCGATCACCCCGCCCACCATGGTCACATGCTTGCCCAGCTTGCAGTTGATCAACCCACGGTTGATGTGGCTGAGCACTTCAGAAGGCTGGAACTCGCGCATGTTGCCGCCACGCTTGAATTCGAACAGAAGGCGGGTGGTCATGAACTTCAGCAGCACGGTGACGAAAGCCGAAGAAGCACCGTGCCCGGACACGTCGGCCAGGTAGAAAGCGATACGCCGCTCGTCCACACGGAAGTAGTCGGCGAAATCACCCGACAGGTACAGCGACGGGATGATCTGGTGCTCGAAGGCAAAATCACCGGCGTGCCAAGGGCTTTGGGGCAACATGTTCATCTGCACTTGCCGACCAGCGGTCTGGTCTTCCTGCAACAGGTGCAGGCTGGCCTCCAGTTCGCGGTTGGCAGCCTCGAGCTTCTCGCGGTAGCGCTGGTTTTCCAGCACAAGGTGCGCTCGATCCAACGCACGGCGCACCGAGTGCTCCAGCACCGCCAGGTCTTCAAGTGGCTTGATCAGGTAATCCGCAGCGCCCAGTCGCAATGCATCCACCGCATCGGCCATGACCCCGGCACCCGACACCACGATCACGGGTATCTGCGGTGCACGGGCGCTGATCTGACGAATCAGTTCAAGCCCGCCCATTTGCGGCATGCGCAAATCGCAGATCACAAGATCAGGCTGGTGCTCTTCGAAGACCTGAAGCCCCTGCTGGCCGTTGCCAGCCTGGAGAACGCTGAAGCCACTGTCTTCAAGATACGCGGCGAGGCTTGCACGGACCACGTCGTCGTCATCGATGATCAGCAGCGTTGCACTGGTTTTCTGCATGTGGGCGAACGGCGCCGATTGGGGTTTGTGCAGCGAGCCGGCAAGGCAGACCAACAGCTGCGGGAATTCTGAACAGGTCGCACGTTCTGCGAGTTGTAGGGCAAGAAAGCCTACCCGGCAACTGCGAGATATGCGGTGTAAGGCGCAGACGGTACTCCCATCCGCCAGGGGTTTCAAGCATCGAACGGTACGCTTGAGCGGCTTTACAGGGCAAATGACCGAGAGTTATAAGAAACCCTCACGATGTAACCTCACAGGAAGGATGCAGCATGCCCGATAACGCCACCAGCCACAGCGAGAAACGCGATTTCATCCGCATGCGCATCGACACGCCGGTTACCCTGGTACACGAGGGTAAGGTCATCGCCGCGGTGTGTCTCGACCTGTCCAGCAGCGGGATGCAAGTACAGGCGCCTCAGCCGTTTCACGTCGGGGATCGGCTGGAGGTGCGCCTGGAGTCGGATCACCCTTCGCTCGAAGGCTTGCACGCCACGGCGGAAGTCGTGTGGATCGCGGCCCAGGCGGATGGGCAGCACACGTTCGGGCTGCGCATCCTGGCCATGCGGTAGCCTTAGAAATCGTCCTCGACTTCGCCATCGCGCACCTTGAACTCGCGGTTCTGCAGGTAAGCGTTGCGAATGAAGATGTACTTGTCACCCTGAATCAGCTTCTCGGCCGGCAGCAGGCTCGCACGGGTGTCCACCACGTCCAGGGCGAAGGCCGAGTTTCGGGTAGGCACATGGTCCACGTAGCGATAAGGCCGGGTGAACGTGTCCGGGTACTTGGCTACGCCATCGCGCACAGTGCTTGGGCCCAGCAAGGGAATGACCACATACGGGCCGCTGGGCACACCCCAGTAGCCCAGGGTCTGACCGAAGTCTTCATCGCTGCGCTGCAGCCCCATCTTGGTGCCGACATCGAAGAACCCGGCCACGCCGAAGGTGGTGTTGACGATCAAGCGCGCCGTATCCACCCCTGCCGCATGGGGTTTGAGCTGCAGGACGTTGTTGGCCAGGTTGGTCACATCGCCCAGGTTGCGGAACATATTGTGGATGCCGTCTTCGAGAAACTGCGGCGTCACGGCGTCGTAACCCTTGGCGAGCGGCTTGAGCGCGTAGGTATCGAGCGTATCGTTGAAGCGGAAGATCGGGCGATTGACCGCTTCCCAGGGATCTTCTTCAGTGGCGGCCTGAGTAGCCGCCACGGGCGCCAGCAGCATGCTGGCGCATACACAGGCCTGGGTGACTCGTTCGATCACACTGGCACCGATCCTACGCATAGTGTTTCTCCATCAGGATTATCGGCCGCAAGCGCAACGGTCGCGCTGCTGTAGTGCGGCAGTATAGAGTTTTGCAGGCCGATAGACAGCTTTCGGCATCTATGAAGTTTAATGTGACCAAGTGTTACGTCAGTGGTGCTACGCAATGGCAGCAAGATTTAACGAGAACCTGTTGCTCGCCGACCTCATGGATGAAACGAACCGCTTCCCAGCGAATGCGCGAAAAATACGGACACAGCTCAGCGGCTGCCAGCCATGCAAATCCCACGCGAAAGGTTTACGCTCAATACAGGCCAGAACCTTTGCCGCCTCGCTGAGGTCCATGGCTTGCCAAACCTATGATGGAGAAGTGCCAATGCCTGCCCGCGAATTGCAAGAGCGCCTCAACAGCCTGCGCGAGCAACTGGATCGCAACGTGCCGCTTTCGGACGAAGAGCTGGCTGCGCTCCATGAAGAAGCGCGTCAAATCGAAGCGCAGCTGAAGCTGGAAAACGCCACGCCTGACAACAACCTGGCCGACGGTGTGAACCTTGCCGTGGAGCGATTTGAAGCCGACCACCCTGACCTGACGGCCACCCTGCGCAGCATTGCCAACTCGCTGCACAGCATGGGTATCTGAGGCATACGGCTCGGGCTGCTGCGCACACAGCGTAGCGCAGTGGCCTGCCATGACCCGCACTGCGTCCAGGGTCGAACAGCACGCGGCCTGTTGTCAGGGTCGGGTGCGGTTCAACGCAGGCGCACCCCGGCGGCGGTCACTGCCTGGCCAGGCGCCCATTGCTCACGACGATTTCCCCCATGCTGCGGTAGGGGTTGATATCCAGGCCACCCCGGCGCACATACCGGGCATAAACGGTCAAGTGCTCAGGCTGCAAGAGATTCTTCAGGTCCAGGTAAATGCGCTCGACGCATTGTTCATGGAAATCCGCATGCTGGCGGAAGCTGATGAGATAGGTCAGCAGGCTGGCGTGATCGAGCGCCCTGCCCTTATAGGTCACTACCACGCTTCCCCAGTCCGGCTGACCGGTAACCGGGCAGTTGGATTTGAGCAGGTGACTGTGCAGCGTCTCTTCGAGCACCTGATGAGCGTCGCATTGCAACAGCTCCGGTTGCGGCTGCGCATAGTTGGAAATAGCCACATCCAGCCCATCGATACAGGTGCCTGGCAAAGCGACCACGCCTTGGGCCTCGACCTCTTCCAGCGTCCTCACCTTCACCCCTACCGCCTTGCCGGCGGCCGCCGAAAGGTCTTTCTCAAGGCACGCCTGCAAGGGCTCGATGCCTGCGAAAACGGTCTGGTTCAAGGAGTTCAGGTACAGCTTGAATGACTTCGATTCGATGATGTTGGGCGAATCGGCGGGGATGGCGAACTCGCCTATGGCTACCACGGGCTTGCCCGAGGGCAGCAGCCAGGACAGCTCGAAACAGTTCCAGTAATCCACACCTTGCCAGGGCAGCGTCTGCGCGGTGACACCCAGCTCCGCCCATTTGGCGGTGCGTGGGATCGGGAACAGCAGCTCCGGGGAATAGGTGGCGACGTATTCACTGGACTTGCCCAGCGGGGAGTGTTCGGCGGCAGGGTGCATTGGAACTGACCTGAAAGTGTGGAGTGGACGCTAGCGTTCGTACGGTGCGCGCCCCCATTGCTGGGGTAACCCTGTCGTGTACAGGATGACGCGTAGGGCGCCCAGTCTACCCTGTTGCTTGCCGCCTTGCAGCGCCCCTCACTCGATGGTCAGCGGCCCAACCATGCCCGCTTGGTAATGGCCTGGCACATTGCAGGCGAATTCGATGGGTGCAGAGGCCTTGAAGGTCCAGGTCAACTCAGCGCGCTGGCCAGGCATCACCAGCACCGTGTTACCGCCGCCATGCCCATGACCTGCACCGTGATCGTGCCCGCTCATGTCGCCATGCCCCATGCCCTGCTCATCTGCGGCTGCATTGAACAGCTTGGCTTGCATGGCAACCATCTGTTTTTGATGTTGGGCATGCATGGCTTTGTCACCCAGGTTGAACTCGTGGGGCAACTGCCCCTCGTTGATCAACACGAAGCGTACCGTCTCACCTGCCTTGACAGTGAGGCTGGCGGGCTCGAAGGCGATATCCTTGAGCCGCACTTCAACCGTACGGGTGGCCTCCTCGGCTGGTGCAGGCTCACCGAAAGCTAGCGGGTGTGCGGTGCCTGCCTGGGCAAAACTACTGGCCAGCGTCAGTGCGCAGGCAATGATAAAGCGAGACATCGAGGCTCCCATGCGTTGGATTGAACGGCGCCAGATTAAGCCCACGCGACTGCCATCAAGCTGACCGCTGCATTACAAGCGTGTCAGTTTGGTTCAATGCCGCACAGGTCACGTATGATCCTGGCACCCACGCGCCGGCTGGACCTCACTGCGGCGCGCCGCATCAACCGCCGGAGCTTGCCTCAATGAAACTGTTGATCGTCGAAGACCAGGCCCGTACTGGCCAGTACCTGCATCAGGGCCTGAGCGAGGCCGGCTTCACGGTGGAGCTGGCCACCGACGGCGAAACAGGCCAGTTTCTGGCCCTGACGGGCGATCATGACCTGCTGATCCTGGATGTGATGCTGCCAGGGCGCGACGGCTGGCAGATCCTCAAGGCCGTGCGGCAAGCCGGTATCGATACGCCCGTGCTGTTCCTGACCGCCCGCGATGCCGTCGAGGACCGGGTACATGGCTTGGAACTGGGCGCTGATGATTACCTGATCAAGCCATTCGCCTTCTCGGAGCTGCTGGCGCGCGTGCGCAACCTGCTCAGGCGCGGCTCCACGCCCAGTGCCGATACCTTGCTGACGGTAGCAGACCTGCGCCTTGACCTGATTCGTCGACGTGTCGAGCGCGGCGGCCAACGCATCGACCTGACCGCCAAGGAGTTCGGTTTGCTCGAACTGCTGCTGCGCCGTCAGGGCGAGGTGCTGTCCAAGGCGCTCATTGCGTCCCAGGTTTGGGACATGAACTTTGCCAGCGACACCAACGTGATCGAAGTGGCCATCCGCCGACTGCGGGCCAAGGTGGACGATGCCTACGAGGACAAGCTGATCCATACGGTACGCGGCATGGGTTATGTGCTGGAAGTGCGCCCATCGTGAGGCGCCGCATTTCGCTGACCAGTCGCCTGGCGCTGCTGTTCGCTGCCTGCACCGCTGCGGTTTCGCTCGGGGCGGGCCTGGTGTTCAATCAGGCCAGCGAGCAGCATTTCATCGAACTTGACCAGCAGTTGCTGGCCTCGCGCTTGTCGTTGTTGCGCCGTCACCTGACGGACGTCGGCACGCAGGCCGACCTGCAAACCCGCCTGCCGGCCCTGCGCGAGGAGCTGAGCCATCAGGCCGACCTGTCCGTGCGGGTCACCTCGGGTGGGGGCGTCACTTGGTTCGAGAGCCAGGCCGGCCTCCCCCCGGCGCCCTCCTCCACGGGGTTGAACACGCTGCATGCGCACGGCATTGACTACCGCAGCCTTGCTGTGGCGCTGATACCAGGCAGCGCGACCTCGCCGCAACTTGTGTTGTACCTCGACATCACCCATCACCAGCATTTTCTGCAAGGCATGCAGCGCCTGATCTGGCTGACAGTCGGACTGTCGGCGCTGGTCACCGCCCTGCTGGGGGCCTGGGCGGCGCGCAGCGGCCTGCGGCCCTTGAGGCAGATGGGCCGCATCACCGCACGCGTCTCTGCCCGTTCGCTCACCACCCGGCTACCCGTGGAGCAAATGCCCGCCGAACTGGCTCAATTGGCTGACAGCCTCAATGCCATGCTGCAGCGCCTGGACGATGCGTTTCAGCGCCTGTCGGCGTTTTCGGCCGACATCGCCCATGAGCTGCGCACGCCGCTGTCCAACCTGCTGACCCACACCCAGGTCACCCTGACTCGCCCACGCAGCCTCGACACCTACCGAGAGGTCTTGCACGACAACCTCGAAGAATTGCAGGCGATGGCGCAGATGATCAATGACATGCTCTTTCTCGCCAAGGCTGACCAGGGACTACTGACACCAGGTGACACCCCACTTGCCCTGCATGATGAAGTGGATTCTCTACTGGAGTTTTACGCCCTGGCTGCTGAAGAAGCGGCCGTGCAGCTGACACGCGAGGGACAGGCGTGGCTGCCCGGCGACAGGACCATGCTGCGCCGGGCGCTCTCCAACTTGCTCGACAACGCCCTGCGTTTCACGCCGACGGGGGGACAGGTGCGGATCACGCTGGCGACAGGACCGCGCATCACCGTGAGCAATACCGGCAGCGCCATCGAGGCGACGGCATTGCCTAGGCTGTTCGATCGTTTCTACCGGGTGGACCCGTCCAGGCATGAAGGCGGGGGCGAACATGCCGGGCTGGGCCTGGCGATCACGCGGTCGATCGTGCAGGCCCATGGCGGGCGGATTCAGGTGGCGTGCGAGGCGGGGTGGACCCGCTTCACGCTCGATTTCTCAGGCCGGTAAAGGCTTGGTCAAACCGCCAGGCCAATGGCCGGTTGTACCTGGGAAGCCCGGTAGGCTGGGTAGAGGGTAGCCAGGAAGCTCATCACCAGCCCTGCCGCGCAGATCATCACCACATCTCCGCTTTGCAGCTCCGAGGGCAGGCTGCTGATGAAGTACACGTCGGAGGTGAAGATATGCTGACCGCTGATGCGCTCCAGCCAGCCCACGATCTGGCTCACGTTGAGCGCGGCGATGACCCCGAGCACCCCACCGATCAGCGTGCCGACGACGCCGATCAAGCTGCCCTGGACCATGAATGTCCCCATGATCTGCGCAGGCGTTGCCCCCAGGGTGCGCAGGATGGCGATATCCGGCCCTTTGTCATTCACCACCATGACCAAGGTGGCGATGATGTTGAACGCGGCCACGGCGATGATCATCAGCAACAACAGGCCGATCATGGTCTTTTCCATCTTCATGGCGCTGAACAGGCTGCCTTGGGTGTGGGACCAGTCATCTGCCCGGTAGCCCTCGCCAAGCTGCGCTGCGATGGCCTTGGAGACTTGCGGGGCGGCATACAGGTCATGCAGCTTCAGCCGCACACCTTGAACCTGGCCGGGTGCCCAACGCTGCATGGTCGCGGCATCGGCCATGTGAATGTAGGCCTGGGAGCCATCGAGCTCGGCGCCCACCTTGAAAATGCCCACCACGGTCAAGCGCTGCATGCGTGGGGTGATCCCGCCAGGCTCGCTGCTGATCTCTGGCACGATCAAGGTCAGTTTGTCCCCGGTATTCAGGCGAAAACGGCGGGCCGTCAGCTCGCCAATCACCACGCCGAACTCGCCAGGCTGCAAGTCCTGCAAGCGGCCTTGAACGATGTGCCGCCCTACGATCGAAACCTTGTTTTCCTCGGCCGGATCGATACCGCCCACCTGAATGGGTTGCATGGCGCCCTTGTAGGACAACATGCCTTCCATCTCGGTGATCGGGGCCGCGGCAACCACGGCAGGGTTTTTCATGGCCGCATCGGCCACCTGCTGCCAGTTGTCCAGCGGCTGCTGGCCCAGAATGGCCGCGTGGGGGACCAAGCCCAGGATGCGCGAGCTCATTTCGCGCTGGAAGCCGTTCATCACCGACAGCACCACGATCATGGCCAGCACGCCCAGGGACAGGCCGATCATCGAGGTCATGGAGATGAACGAGATGAAATGGTTGCGACGCTTGGGCCGGGTATAGCGCGCGCCGATGAAGATGGGCAGGGGTCTGAACATGTGCGAATACACCCAATCAAAACAGGTCGCGGGATGAAAGGGTCATCCCGCTCGGTCGGTCAGATCGCCACCAGGTGGCCATTGTCGAGTTTCAGTACACGGTCCATCTGACGCGCAAGGCTCAGGTCGTGGGTCACCACCAGGAACGCCGTGCGCGAAGCACTGGACAGTTCCTGCATCAATTCCTGGATGCCTTGGGCAGTGTGGTGATCGAGGTTCCCGGTGGGTTCGTCCAGCATCACAAGGCCCGGGCGGTTGACCAGCGCACGCGCAATGGCCACCCGCTGACGCTCACCGCCAGACAGCTCGGCCGGCTTGTGATTGAGGCGATGCCCCAGCCCAACGCGTTTGAGCAGCGCCTCGGCACGTTCACGCGCCTCTGGGATAGCGGTACGGCCGATGAGCAGCGGCATGCACACGTTCTCCAGGGCCGTGAATTCGGGCAGCAGGTGATGAAACTGGTACACGAAGCCCAACTCGCGGTTGCGCAGCAGGCCACGGGCGCGCTCGCCCAACGCCGACAGCTCCTCGCCGGCCAACCACACGCTGCCCTGTGTGGGGCGATCCAGGCCGCCCAGCAGGTTGAGCAAGGTGCTCTTGCCCGACCCCGAACTGCCGACGATGGCGATGCGCTCGCCGGCGTGCAGTTCCAGGTTCAGGCCAGACAACACCTGCACCGACTCGGGGCCCTCGTCGTAGGACTTGCCCAGGTTGCGGCAACTCAGAACGGCTTTATCACTCATGCGCGACTCACTCATAACGTAACGCCTCTGCCGGCTGGGTGCGTGCCGCACGCCAGGCAGGGTACAGGGTGGCGAAGAAACTCAGGACCAATGCCGCACCACAGACCATGTACACGTCCTGGGCCTGGATCTGCGAGGGCAGGTAATCGATGAAATACACGTCGGCGTTGAGGAATTTGTGGCCGATCAAATGCTCGATCCCGGCGATGGCCGTACTGACGTTGAGCGCGGCGATGATGCCCACCACGGCGCCGATCAACGTGCCCACGACACCGATCACGGTGCCCTGCACCATGAAGATGAGCATGATCTGCCCGGGGGTGGCACCCAACGTGCGCAGAATGGCGATGTCCCCTCGCTTGTCGTTGACCACCATCACCAGCGTGGAAATGATGTTGAACGCGGCAACAGCGACGATCAGCAGCAACAGCAGGCCGATCATGGCTTTTTCCATGCGAATGGCCTGGTAGAGGTTGCCATGGGTACGGGTCCAGTCGCGGCTGTAGAAGTCCTGGTCGCCCAGCTGTTGGGCGATGTCGTAAGCCACCCGCGGGGCCTGGAACAGGTCATCGAACTTCAAGCGCAGGCCCTGCACCTGGTCGGGCTTCCAGCGGTGCAGGCGCGACAGGTCGGCGATGTTGGTCAGCCCCAGGTAACCGTCGATTTCGCCGGCTCCCACATGGAAGGTGCCGACCACGGTGAAGCGCTTCATGCGCGGGAACATGCCGGCCGGTGTAACGCTGACCTCCGGGGCCACGAAGGTGAGTTTGTCACCGACGGCCACGCCCAGCTTGGCTGCCGCCTTGTCGCCGATCATGATGCCCCACTCACCGGGCGCCAACTGGTCCAGCCGGCCCTGCTGGACGAAGTTATCGATGATCGATACCTCCCGTTCCCGGGCCGGATCGATGCCGTTGAGCAACACCTTCTGCACCTTGCCGTCATGGGTAAGCAAACCCTGCATCTGGGTGAAGGGCGCGACCGCCACCACCTGCGGATTCTGCTTTACTTGTTCGGCAAGGGCAGGCCAGTCGGCGATGGGCTGGCCGCTCTCGAGCGTGGCGTGAGGGATCATGCCCAACACGCGGGTGCGCATCTCGTGGTCGAACCCGTTCATCACCGACAGCACCACGATCATGACTACCACGCCCAGGGCGAGGCCGATCATCGAGGTCAGGGAAATGAACGAGACGAAGTGATTGCGACGTTTGGCACGGGTATAACGCGTGCCGATGAATGCGAAAAGAGGTCTGAACATGTCGGGGCTTGTTCGGATGGAAGGGAACGTCCTTGTGGCGAGGCGCCTACGGCGGCTTTACACTCGGACCACCGCCGCTACCATGGGTTCGCCATGACGACATTAGACGAAGAAGATCGCCGCGAATACTACCGCATTGCTGATCGGATCGCACTTCAAATCAGCCCATTGAGCGCGGCCCAAGCCCTTGATCCAGATGTGTTGCAGGATGATTCCCCACTGTTCAATCTGCTCAGCGAGCTGCACCTGGCCGACTTCGAGGCCCAGCACCTGCTGCGCCAGCTCAGCGACAAGGACCGCACCCTCGCAGCGTTTCTGCGGGTACAGAACAAGCGCCTGGACGTGCTCAGCGCCGTGGTCGCCCATACCCTGCTGGGCGAGGTAGGCCAACCGCAGGCAGTGGTGATGTCCGAAGGCGGTCTGGAGTGCGTCCAGCCAGGGCCTTTTGCACCGGGTACCCAAGTGAAGGTACAAATGGTGCTGATGCCACGCGCCCATGGCCTGCTGTTGCGTGGCAAGATCACCCATTGCGAGGCCAGGCCCGAGGAGGGCTTCGAGGTCGGCATCGAGTTCATCGACATGGTCGATGCCCAGCGCCAGCTGCTTGCCCGCTACATCCTGCAGCGCCAGCAGCAGCAAAGACGCCAGCAACTGGAACAGAACGCCCCATCACCCTGACTCCATTTTTCTCACTGAAGGAACGAACGTGACCCTGATCTATGGCCATCGCGGCGCCAAGGGCGAAGCGCCCGAGAACACCCTGAACAGCTTCCGCCAGTGCCTGTCCCACGGCATCATGCGCTGCGAGCTGGATCTGCACCTGTCGGCCGACAACCAGCTGATGGTGATCCATGACCCTACCCTCAAGCGCACCACCGGCAAGCGCGGCAAGGTGGTCGAGCACCCGGCCGAAGACCTGGTCAAGCTCGACGCACGTCAGGGTGGCCCGGGCTGGGTCCAGCCCTGCCCCATCCCACGCCTGGAAGAGTTGTTCGAGAAATGCCCGTTCGAGCACTGGCAGCTGGAGGTCAAGAGCGCCTCGCGCACCCGCGCAGCCAGCACGGTGCTGGCCATTCGCGAACTGGCCCAGCAGTTTGGCTTGCTGGACAAGGTAACGATCACCTCCAGTTCACGCGAAGTGCTGGGCGCCGCTCAAGAACTGGTGCCGGATGTGCAACGCGGCCTGGTGGCCGAGTACGCCTGGCTCGACCCGCTGAAAGTTGCACAGAACTATGGTTGCCAGATGCTGGCCTTGAACTGGACGCTGTGCACCCCGGAACGCCTGCAAAAAGCGCAAAAGCAGGGCTTGCACGTGTCGGTATGGACGGTCAACGAGCCGGCACTGATGCGCCGGCTCGCTGATTTTGGCGTGGACAGCCTGATTACAGACTTTCCCGGTTTGGCCAGGACCACCCTCGGGCAGGGTTGAATTCGGTCTCTCCGACCGGCTCAGGCCACCGGTCGGAGCCGCTCAAAAAAGCCGGTTCAGACCGTCATAGGCCGCTACCCGATAGGCTTCGGCCATGGTCGGGTAGTTGAACGTGGTGTTCACGAAGTACTTGAGGTTGTTCAGCTCGCCCGGCTGGTTCATCACCGCCTGGCCGATATGCACGATTTCCGACGCCTGATAGCCGAAGCAGTGCACACCCAGCACCTGCAGCGTCTCGCGGTGGAACAGGATTTTCAGCATGCCCTGGGGCTCACCGGCAATCTGCGCCCGGGCCATGCTCTTGAAGAAGGCCTTGCCCACTTCATAGGGCACCTTGGCCTGGGTCAGTTCCTGCTCGTTCTTGCCGATCGAGCTGATCTCCGGAATGGTGTAGATACCCGTCGGTACATCGTTGACGAAACGCCAGCTGCCGTTGTCGACGATGCTCCCTGCGGCCGAGCGGCCCTGGTCGTGCGCGGCACTGGCCAGGCTTGGCCAGCCAATCACGTCGCCGGCGCCGTAGATGTTCGGCACGCTGGTGCGGTAGGCCTCGTCCACTTCGATCTGGCCGCGGCTGTTGACCTTGATGCCGATGTTCTCAAGCCCCAGCTTGTCGGTGTTGCCGGTACGCCCGTTGCACCAGAGCAAAGCATCGGCCTTGATCTTCTTGCCCGACTTCAGGTGCAGGATGACACCGTTGTCCAGCCCCTCGACCCGCTCATAATCTTCGTTGTGGCGCACGGTGATGTTGTTGTTGCTGAAGTGGTAGCTCAGGGCCTGGGAGATTTCCGAATCCAGGAAGCTGAGCAATTGCCCACGGTTGTCCACCAGTTCGACCAGCACACCCAGGCCGCTGAAGATCGAGGCGTATTCGCACCCGATCACCCCGGCGCCATAGACGATCAGCTTGCGCGGGGTATGGCTCAAGCTGAGGATGGTGTCGCTGTCGTACACACGCGGGTGGTTGAAGTCGATGTCTGCTGGCCGATAGGGGCGCGAACCGGTGGCAATGATGATGTGCTTGGCGTTGAGTTTTTCCACCACACCATTGGGGCAGACCACTTCGACGGTCTGCTCGTCGGCGAAGCTGCCGGTGCCGACGAACAGATCGACGCGGTTGCGGGCATAGTAGCCCGTACGCGAGGCCACCTGTTTGGCGATGACCTTCTCGGCGCTCTTGAGCACGTCCGGGAAGGAGAACCAACGCGGCTCGCCGATGGCGCGGAACATGGTGTTGGTGTTGAACTGCATGATCTGCCGCACCGAGTGACGCAGTGCCTTGGAGGGGATGGTGCCCAAGTGGGTGCAGTTACCCCCGACTTGGCGGCGGGTGTCGACCATCGCCACCTTGCGCCCTGCTTTGGCGGCGTTCATTGCCGCACCTTCCCCGGCTGGGCCGGAACCCAGCACCACTACGTCGTAGTTGTAGACAGCCATGCGTACTCCTTCAGAACTGGCCCGCAAGCCACGGTCGCTTGCGGCGCACGATCATGCCGCCTGGGCGCCATGAGAAAAAATCGGGTGCAGTCTAATCAAGCGTGAACGGCGCGCACATTAACCCTTGGTCGCGTCGTAGGCCAATTTCGCCCGCACTACATAAACAACCTTCTCCTTGGCGGCAATCATCCTCGTCCCCGCTTTCGATCACCTTTCACTACCTGCTCAGGCGAAAAAACCGCTCAGGCACCTGCCAAACGGCGGTCATTGTCCCTGAAATGTCGCGTTGAGTCACTCGGTGCCCCCTGCGCTCTGCGAGTACAAGCACCCGTGCCCGGCCGCCCAAACGAAAACGGGAACCCGAAGGTTCCCGTGTGTTCAGCGTCTGAACGGCCGATCAGCGTGGAAAGGCAGGTGGGTTGACCCCGGCCATGTCTTCCATCACGCGCACGACCTGGCAGCTGTAGCCGAACTCGTTGTCATACCACACGTACAGCACGACGCGGTTGTCGTTGCAGATGGTGGCTTCGGCGTCTACCACACCGGCGTGGCGCGAGCCCACGAAGTCGGTGGAGACCACTTCCTGGGAGCTGACGTAGTCGATCTGCTTGTGCAGGTCCGAGTGCATGGCCGTCTGGCGCAGGTACTCGTTGATTTCCTCGCGGCTGGTGGCCTTTTCCAGGTTCAGGTTGAGGATGGCCATCGACACGTTCGGCGTCGGCACGCGAATGGCGTTGCCGGTCAACTTGCCCTTGAGCACTGGCAGGGCCTTGGCGGCGGCGGTGGCAGCACCGGTTTCGGTGATGACCATGTTCAGCGGCGCGGCGCGGCCACGGCGGCTGCCCTTGTGGAAGTTGTCGATCAGGTTCTGGTCGTTGGTGAACGAGTGAACGGTTTCGACGTGGCCGTTGACGATGCCGTACTGGTCGTTGACGGCCTTGAGCACCGGCACGATGGCGTTGGTGGTGCAGGAGGCGGCGGAGATGATCTTGTCATCGGCCGTGATCTCGCCATGGTTGATGCCGTGCACGATGTTCTTCAGGGCACCCTTGCCAGGTGCGGTGAGGATCACGCGGCTGGCACCCGGGCACGCCAGGTGCTGGCCCAGGCCGTCGGCATCACGCCATACGCCGGTGTTGTCCACGATCAGCGCGTTGTCGATACCGTACTGGGTGTAGTCGACTTCGCTCGGGTTCTTGGCATAGATGATCTGGATCAGGTTGCCGTTGGCCGTCAGGGTGTTGTTGGCTTCGTCGATGGTGATGGTGCCATCGAACGGCCCGTGCACCGAGTCACGACGCAGCAGGCTGGCACGCTTGACCAGATCGTTCTCGGCGCCTTTGCGCACGACGATGGCACGCAGGCGCAGGCCGTCGCCGCCACCGGTCTTCTCGATCAGGATACGCGCCAGCAGGCGACCGATACGGCCGAAACCATACAGCACGACGTCGGTGCCCTTGCGCGCAGCGGCGTTCTGCTGGCCCACCACGTCGGCCAGCTCCTCACGCACGAACTGCTCGGCGCTGCGGCCGTTGCCTTCGAGCTTGAACTTGTTGGCCAGCTTGCCCAGGTCGACCGAGGCGGCGCCCAGCTTCAGCTCGCTCATGGCCTTGAGCAGGGGGAATGTCTCGTGAACGGACAGTTCGGTTTCGTCGGTCTGGCGATGACGCGCAAAGCGGTGTGCCTTGAGGATCGAGATAACCGAACGGTTGATCAGGCTGCGGCCATAGATCGAGCTCACCACATTGTTGTTGCGGTAGAGCTGACCGATAAGCGGGATCATCGCTTCAGCCAGGGCTTCACGATCGATCCACTCACCAAGACACTGGTCGGGCTTCTGAGTCACGGGAACCTTCCACATGTAGGGACAGAAAAAAGGGGCTACATTATGACGCCCCGATGCGTAACCGGCAATGAGCGCCTGTCGAGGTCACGCACATCGATCATCCTGCCCCATTGGAGCCTGACAGCCGCCAGCGTCACCGGTACAATCGGTCTCTTTGCCGAAACGCTTGGAGTGCAATCTCCCGTGTCAGTTCTGCGCCTACCGCAACTGTCGGCTACCGCCGGCAAACAAACCTGGGGCAACCTGCCCGGTGCCGCCCTCAGCCTTGCCATCGCCGAGGCCGCCAGCAGCGCTGGCCGCTTTACCCTGCTACTGACGGCAGACAGCCAGGCCGCCGACCGCCTGGAGCAGGAACTGAAGTTCTTCGCGCCCGAGTTGCCAGTGCTGCCGTTTCCCGACTGGGAGACCCTGCCCTACGACCTGTTCTCGCCCCACCAGGACATCATCTCCCAGCGCATCGCCAGCCTGTACCGGTTGCCCGAGCTGAGCCACGGCATCCTGGTGGTGCCCATTACCACGGCCTTGCATCGCCTGGCCCCTACCCGCTTCCTGCTAGGCAGCAGCCTGGTGCTGGACGTGGGCCAGACCATCGATGTGGAGCAGATGCGCAGCCGCCTCGAAGCCAGTGGCTACCGCTGCGTCGACACCGTCTATGAGCATGGCGAGTTCGCCGTGCGTGGGGCCTTGATCGACCTGTTCCCGATGGGCAGCAAGCTGCCCTACCGCATCGACCTGTTTGACGACGAAATCGAGACGCTGCGCACGTTCGACCCCGAGACCCAGCGCTCGATCGACAAGGTCGACTCCATTCGCCTGCTGCCGGCTCGCGAATTTCCGATGCAAAAAGAGGAAGTCACTCGGTTCAAGGCACGCTTTCGCGAGCGTTTCGACGTGGATTTTCGCCGCAGCGCGATCTTCCAGGACCTGGCCAGCGGCATCATCCCGTCAGGCATCGAGTACTACCTGCCGCTGTTCTTCGAAGAAACCTCGACCCTGTTCGACTACTTGCCAGCCGATACCCAGGTGTTTTCGCTGCCGGGCGTCGAGCAGGCGGCCGAGCATTTCTGGAACGACGTGCGTGGGCGCTATGAGGACCGCCGGGGCGACCTGAGCCGGCCCTTGCTGCCGCCGGCCGAGCTGTTCATGCCAGTGGAAGACTGTTTCGCACGCCTCAAGCAGTGGCCAAGGGTGGTGGTCAGCCGCGATGACCTGGACCCCGGCGCCGGGCGCCAGCGCTTCGCCGCCCGCGCCCTGCCCGACCTTGCCATCGAAGCCAAGGCCAACCAGCCGCTGGCGGCATTGGCAGGGTTTCTCGACCAGTTCGATGGCCGCGTCTTGTTCACCGCAGAATCGGCCGGGCGCCGCGAAGTGCTGCTCGAGCTGCTCGAACGGCTCAAGCTGCGCCCGAACACGGTCGAAGGCTGGACCGACTTCGTCACCGGCAGCGAACGCCTGAACATCACCATCGCACCGCTCGACGAAGGCCTGCTGCTCGACGACCCGGCCATGGCCCTGATCGCCGAAAGCCCGCTGTTCGGTCAGCGGGTGATGCAGCGCCGCCGCCGCGACAAGCGCGGCGAAACCGCCAACGACGCCGTCATCAAGAACCTGACCGAGCTGCGCGAAGGCGCACCGGTGGTGCACATCGACCATGGCGTAGGCCGCTACCTAGGCCTGGCCACGCTGGAAATCGACGGCCAGGCCGCCGAGTTCCTTACCCTTGAATACGCCGAGGGCGCCAAGCTCTACGTACCGGTTGCCAACCTGCACCTGATCGCCCGCTACACCGGCAGCGATGACGCGCTGGCGCCCCTGCACCGCCTGGGCTCGGAAACCTGGCAGAAAGCCAAGCGCAAGGCTGCCGAACAGGTACGCGATGTCGCCGCCGAGCTGCTCGACATCTATGCCCGCCGAGCAGCGCGCAAGGGTTATGCGTTCGCCGACCCCGCCGCCGACTACGCCACGTTCAGCGCAGGCTTCCCGTTCGAGGAAACCCCCGACCAGCAAGCGGCCATCGAAGCGGTACGCGCCGACATGCTGGCGCCCAAGCCCATGGACCGCCTGGTGTGCGGCGACGTGGGCTTCGGCAAGACCGAGGTGGCCATGCGTGCAGCGTTCATCGCCGTGCACAGCGGTCGCCAGGTGGCTGTGTTGGTGCCCACTACCCTGCTGGCCCAGCAGCATTACAACAGTTTCCGCGACCGATTCGCGGACTGGCCGGTCACCGTCGAGGTGATGAGCCGCTTCAAATCGGCCAAGGAAGTGGCCACCGCCGCGGCCGAGCTGGCCGAGGGCAAGATCGACATCCTGATCGGCACCCACAAGCTGCTCCAGGACGATGTGCGCTTCAAGGACCTGGGCCTGGCCATCATCGACGAAGAGCATCGTTTCGGTGTGCGTCAGAAAGAGCAGCTCAAGGCGCTGCGCAGCGAAGTGGACATCCTCACCCTGACCGCCACGCCCATCCCGCGCACCTTGAACATGGCTGTGGCGGGTATGCGCGATCTGTCGATCATCGCCACGCCACCGGCGCGGCGCCTGTCGGTGCGCACCTTCGTCATGGAACAGAACAACAGCACCGTCAAGGAAGCACTGCTGCGCGAACTGCTGCGCGGCGGCCAGGTGTACTACCTGCACAACGATGTGAAAACCATCGAGAAATGCGCCGCCGACCTGGCCGAGCTGGTCCCCGAGGCGCGCATCGGCATCGGCCACGGCCAGATGCGCGAGCGCGAGCTGGAACAGGTGATGAGCGACTTCTACCACAAGCGCTTCAACGTGCTGGTGGCCTCGACCATCATCGAAACCGGCATCGACGTGCCCAGCGCCAACACCATCGTCATCGAGCGTGCCGACAAGTTCGGCCTGGCCCAGCTGCATCAACTGCGTGGCCGAGTCGGTCGCAGCCACCACCAGGCCTATGCCTACCTGCTGACGCCAACGCGCCAGAAGGTCAGCGGCGACGCCGAAAAACGCCTCGAAGCCATCGCCAACACTCAAGACCTGGGCGCCGGGTTCGTGCTCGCGACCAACGACCTGGAAATCCGCGGGGCTGGCGAATTGCTCGGGGATGGCCAGAGCGGCCAGATTCAGGCGGTGGGCTTTACCCTGTACATGGAAATGCTCGAGCGCGCCGTCAAGGCGATCCGCAAGGGCACCCAGCCCAACCTGGAGCAACCACTGGGCGGCGGCCCGGAAATCAACCTGCGCCTGCCGGCCCTGATCCCCGAGGACTACCTGCCGGACGTGCATGCGCGGCTGATCCTGTACAAGCGCATCGCCTCGGCAGCCGATGAGGAAGGGCTCAAGGACCTGCAGGTCGAAATGATCGACCGCTTCGGCCTTCTGCCAGAGCCCACCAAGAACCTCATGCGCCTGACGCTGCTCAAGTTGCAGGCGGAGAAACTTGGCATCAAGAAAGTCGACGCCGGCCCCAACGGCGGCAAGCTGGAGTTCGAGGCCGAAACGCCGGTCGATCCTCTGACCCTGATCAAGCTGATCCAGAGCCAGCCCAAGCGCTACAAGTTCGAGGGCGCCACTCAGTTCCGCTTCCTGGTTCCAATGGAACGGCCTGATGAGCGCTTCAACACCCTTGAGGCGCTGTTCGAGCGCCTGACACCAAAGCCTGCCTAAGGAAGATCCATGCGCGCCATTCGCTGTCTGACCCTGCTGCTGGTGGCGTTTGCCCCAGCGGCATTCGCCCAGGGCCCGTACCAGGTCGAAATGATCCTGGTACGGCAGAACAACGTACCCGCGTTCACCAGCCCCTTCGCTCCCGAAGACTGGAGCGCTGGGGCGCCACGGCTGGACAAGAGCGCAGAGCAGCGCCCAGCCCTGGAAGACGAGGCCACGCGCCTGGGCGCCACGGCCGACTACACGGTGCTCATGCATCGGGCCTGGCAACAGCAGGTAGGCGATGGGCCCAGTCGCATCGCATTGGGTGAGGGTGCCGAGCAGTTCGGCCATTTCCCGATCGAGGGCAACCTGAGCATCACCCAGGGCCGCTTCATCCAGGTTGAAGCCAACCTCTGGGTCAACCAGCTCGACAGCAACGGCAGCGTGCTGCAGAGCGAGCAGTTTCGCCAGGCCAACAGCAATGTGAAAGGCGGACAACTGACCTACCTGGACGGCGGCCATCTGGCCATGCTCCTGAAGATCACCCCACCCGGCACACCCAAGATGCCATCGCTGGACATGCTGGAGCAGTAGCCCATGAGCCGCAATGGACCGGATGCCTTCGAGCTGCTGAACGAGTACCCCAACTGGATCGAATGTTTCGACGCAGGCACTCTGAGGCGAGGCGAGGTTTACGCGAGCGAGGGCATGTCCGAGCTGGAGTACCTAAACGGGCAAAGGTTTTCCGCTCTGTGCAAAGGCAGTGCAGGACAAACCTACCGGCAGGACATCGAAGTGAGCGTGCATGCCGGGCGCCTGCTCGTAAAAGGCCGGTGCAGTTGCCCTGTTGCGCGCAACTGCAAGCACTGCGCGGCTGCGCTGCTGCTGATCAGCGACCCCTTCGACACGCCACTGATAGCCAAGCCCACCTCTGCAAAGATGTCAGCCGAGCTTCAACATTGGCTCAGCAATCTCGAACAAGCGCCCGCGCCAGTCGAACCGGGCAAGGACAGGCGCGGGCGCTCGGTCTGCTACAACTTGCGCCTTCAGGACGATGCCAGTTGCTCAGTGGTCGTGCGCAAGGGCGCCGAAACCGAAGACGGCATTCGCTTCAGCCGGGTGCAGTCGGTCTACGACTTCCTGTACGACCGACCGAAGTTCGTGACCGAAGAAGACGCGCGCATCCTGCGTCTGCTCTCCTCGCTCAATCAGGGGGGCGGCCAGGAGCGAGGCTACAGGCTGACCGGGGCCGAAGGCGGTGAGTTGCTCCAGCGCATCATCGACACGGGCCGACTGTACCTGTTCGACACCCAACCGCAACTGGTGCCCGGGCCGGTGCGCCAGGGCGAGTTTCGCTGGGTGCGCCTGGACAATGGTGCGTACCGTGGCTTGTGGTTCACCGGCGGGGATAAAACCAACTGCGTCATCCCGTTGCTTCCGCTGTACTACCTGGACATGGTCACCCATGAGATCGGTATCCTCGAACATGGGCTCAACCCCCACGTTGCAATGCAACTGACCCTCGCACCCGAGGTGCCGGAGCACTTGGTCGTGCCACTCAGCCACAAGCTCAATGCCTTGAGCCATGCCGTGCCTACGCCGACCGAGGTCGAAGAGCAACACGTCGATGACATCCAGCCCAAGGCGCACCTCGCGCTCGGGAGCCTGGAGTTCACCGCCTACATGCCCAAGACCGGCCGCATGCAGCGCCAGATGCAGCATCGCGCCGCGTTGTCGTTCGACTACGACGGCCTGTCGGCCAGCGGTAATACCGACAAGCCGCTCACGCGCCTGGTGGGCAGTGTGAGCCAGCGCATCAGCCGTCAACCCAAGGCTGAGCAAGCCCTGCGCAATGTCCTGCGCGACATGGGGTTCAAGGTCGCGACCCGGCAGAGCAAGGCGCTGCCCGACAGCGCGGGCGAGATGTTCCTGCTCGCCGACGACGAAGCCTGGCTGCAGTTCGTGCGTACAGACCTGCCCCGGCTGCGTGAGGCGGGCTGGCAGGTGGATGTCAACCGCGACTTCGCGTTCGACTTGCAGGAAGTGGAGGACTGGTACGCCACCGTCGATGAAACGCCAGGCCATGAATGGTTCGACCTCGAACTGGGTATCGTCGTCGATGGACAGCGGCACAGCCTGCTGCCCATCGTGCTGCAACTATTGCGCAATAGCCCTGAGCTGCTGCGCCCCAGCGAACTGGCCAAGCGCAATGACGAGGAGCACCTGCTGATCGATCTCAACCGTGGCCGGATCGACGCCTCCGCCCTGCGCGTGGCACTGCCTTATGGCCGGGTCAAGGCCGTGATGGCGACCTTGGGCGAGCTGTACATGAGCGAACCCGAAGCCGGAACGGCACTGCGTATGAGCCGAGCAGACGCTGCGCGCCTGAACGGGATCGAAGCGCTGCCGCTGCATTGGGAAGGCGGGGAGCATGTGCGCGATTTGGGTCGCCGCCTGCGGGATACCAGGGATCTGCAGGTCACCCCACCTGCCGGCTTGCACGCCAGCCTGCGCGGCTACCAGCAGCAAGGGCTCAACTGGCTGCAAGCACTGCGGGAGATGGGCACCGGTGGCATCCTTGGGGATGACATGGGCCTGGGCAAAACCTTACAAGCCCTTGCCCATGTGCTGCTGGAAAAAGAAGCGGGCCGTTTGACGACGCCAGCACTGGCGGTCATGCCGACCAGCCTGCTACCCAATTGGCTGGACGAGGCGCAGCGTTTTGCACCTGACCTTCGGGTACTGGCCCTGCACGGGCCAGCACGCAGCAAGCATTTCACCCGTCTGCAGGATTACGACCTCATCCTGACCACCTATGCCCTGGTGCCCCGCGACCTCGCGCATTTGCGTGCGCAGCCATGGCACCTGCTGTTGCTCGACGAGGCGCAGAACATCAAGAGCAGCACCAGCAAGGCCGCCATGGCTGTGTGCCAACTGCAGGCTAGCCAGCGCCTGTGCCTGACCGGTACACCGATGGAAAACAACCTCGGCGAGCTGTGGTCGATCTTCCACTTCCTGATGCCCGGCTGGCTGGGTGACCTCAAGCGTTTCAACCAGGACTACCGCACGCCGATCGAGCGCCAGGGCAACACCGAGCGCCTGACCCACCTGATCACGCGCATTCGACCCTTCCTGCTGCGCCGCACGAAGGAGCAGGTCGCCACCGAACTGCCAGCCAAGACGGAACTGGTGCACTGGGTCGAACTGAGCGACGCACAGCGTGACACCTACGAGGCCGTGCGGGTGGCGATGGACAAGAAGGTTCGCGACGAGGTAGCCCGTAATGGTGCCGCACGCAGCCAGATCGTCATTCTCGATGCACTGCTCAAGCTGCGCCAGGTGTGTTGCGATCTGCGGCTGGTCAAGGGCGTGGATATCAAGGGCAACCAGAGCGACAAGGGCAAGCTGGGCGCGCTGCTGGAGATGCTCGAAGAGCTGATGAGCGAAGGCCGCCGCGTGCTGCTGTTCTCCCAGTTCACCTCGATGCTGGCGTTGATCGAGCAGGAACTGAAAAAACGCAGCATTTCCTACAGCCTGTTGACCGGAGACACCCGCGACCGTCGCACCCCTGTACAGCAATTCCAGGCGGGGGATAGCCAGGTCTTTCTGATCAGCCTCAAGGCAGGCGGGGTGGGCTTGAACCTGACAGCAGCCGACACCGTGATTCATTACGACCCGTGGTGGAACCCGGCCAGCGAAAACCAGGCGACCGACCGGGCCTACCGCATCGGCCAGGACAAGCCCGTGTTCGTGTTCAAGCTGATTACCCGCGGCACAGTGGAGGAAAAGATCCAGCTGTTGCAGCAGGAGAAAGCAGCGCTGGCCACCAGCCTGCTTGACGGAGGCAAGGCTGGGCAGTGGCGACTGGGGGACGAGGAAATCGAAGCGTTGTTTGCGCCCTTGCCGGGCAAGCGGGGTCGGTAAAACCTGTCGGGACGCGCACTGGCTGGGTGAACGCGTCCCGACAGCCTGCTTGGCAATAAGCGGCTAGTCGATCAACTGCGCGTCCTTGAGCGCACCCAGCGCCTGCAGCCAACGCGGATGTTGGCGATAATCGGTGCAGGCCGTGCCTTGACCGCGCATGCTGGCGATCCGAGGCGACGGCGTGACCCGCAGGCGCTGAGCCGCGCCCAGCGCCAATTCGGCTGCAGCCCGGTCGTTGCAAACCAGCCCCATATCACACCCGGCAGTGAACGCAGCTTCGATGCGGCTGGCCGCATCACCCACCACATGAGCACCGGCCATGGACAGGTCGTCGCTGAAGATGACCCCGTCAAAACCCAGCTCGCCGCGCAAAATATCTTGCAGCCACCGGCGGGAAAAGCCTGCCGGGCGGTTGTCGACCTGCGGATAGATCACATGGGCAGGCATCACTGCCGCCAATTGACCGCTCAGCCGGCTGAACGGCACCAGGTCCGCCGCTCGCAGCTGCTCCAGGCTACGCTCGTCAGTGGGTATCGCTACGTGGGAATCAGCTTCTGCCCAGCCATGGCCTGGGAAATGTTTGCCACAGGCCGCCATGCCTGCCGCGTTCATGCCGCGGATGAATGCGCCCGCCAGTTGCGTAGCTCGAAGCGGATCGCCCTCGAAGGCTCGGCTGCCCACCACCGCGCTGCGCTGGTGATCCAAGTCCAGCACCGGGGCGAAGCTCAGGTCCAGGCCAACGGCGAGCACTTCGGTCGCCATCAACCAGCCACATTGTTCGGCCAGGTACTCGGCATTGGCAGTGTCGGCCAGGGCACGCATGGCCGGCAAGCGCACGAACCCCTGGCGCAGACGCTGCACTCGGCCTCCCTCCTGATCGACGGCCAGGATCAGGTCAGGGCGCAGTGCGCGAATGGAGGCGCATAACGCGCGCACCTGCCGCGGACTTTCGATGTTGCGGGCGAAGATGATCAACCCCGCCACTTCAGGCTGGCGCAACAGCTGCCGGTCTTCGGCGGTCAGCCAGGTGCCGGCGATATCCACCATCAAGGAGCCTTGCAGGCTGACGGTCATGAGAAATCCTTCAATAGAGACAGGGAAAAGCCCGCTTGCGGCTGGCAACAGGCCAAGTTATGCCTTGACGGGGGCTGCACCGCTGGCGGTTTTGCTGCGCGGGCGCAACTGGGCGCTGGCCATGGCCGCGTCGGTGACGCCGGTATCGGCACGCATGCCGGCAGCCAGGAACGGCACCATCAGGCGCATCACCTGCTCGATGGAGGTGTTGATGCCGAAGTCAGTCTCGGCGATGGCCCGCAGCGCCTTGATGCCCGACATGCTGAACGCAGCAGCCCCGAGCATGAAGTGCACACGCCAGAACAATTCGATCGCAGGAATGCGTGGCGCGGCTTCGTTGACGAGCAACATGTAGCGGCGGAAGACCTTGCCGTACATGTCTTCGAGGTAACGGCGCAAATGGCCCTGGCTCTGGCTGAACGCCAAGCCAAGCAGCCGCATGAAGATCGACAGGTCGTTGTTGCTGCGCGGCTGCACGGCAAGGGCTTGCTCGACCAGCATCTCCAGCAATTCTTCAAGGGTGGGCTTATGCTCGGGGCGGGCCTGACGCCGTTCCAACTCGCGCTCGAGACTGGCGCAGAAGGGCCCCAGGAAACGAGAGAAGACCGCTTGGATCAGGGCTTTCTTGGAACCGAAGTGGTAGTTCACCGCCGCCAGGTTAACCCCGGCCTTGCTGGTGATCAGCCGCAACGAGGTTTCGGCAAACCCGCGCTCGGCAAACAGCTGCTCGGCAGCATCGAGGATGCGTTCAACGGTTTCCGATTGGGCCATGACTACTCCGAGCACTCCGCCATACAAACAGGTGTTTGAAACATACGTTTCAACCCCACATCTGTCAAGCGCTCGTGACCGGCCGGTCAGTCAAGCCATTGTAAGGTCGTGAAGCGGTGATCTCGAGGTGATCTGCTCCAGTCGGCTTACCTAGGGGCTGCCAAAGCTTGCGGCTAGACCAATACTGTATATAATCCCAGTCACTGTACAAAAAGACAGAGCGCTGATCATGTTGAAACTGACGCCACGCCAAGCCGAAATCCTCGCCTTCATCAAGCGCAGCCTCGAGGACAACGGCTTTCCGCCGACCCGTGCCGAGATTGCCCAGGAGCTGGGTTTCAAATCCCCTAATGCCGCCGAGGAGCATCTCAAGGCGCTGGCCCGTAAAGGCGCTATCGAGATGACGCCAGGCGCCTCCCGAGGCATTCGCATTCCCGGCCTCGAAGCCAAGGCCGAGGAGGCCGGGCTCCCGATCATCGGCCGCGTTGCTGCCGGCGCCCCGATCCTTGCCGAGCAACACATCGAGCAATCCTGCAACATCAACCCCGCCTTTTTCCACCCCCAGGCCGACTATCTGTTGCGTGTTCACGGCATGAGCATGAAGAACGTGGGCATCCTCGATGGCGACCTGTTGGCGGTGCATACCTGCCGTGAAGCCCGCAACGGCCAGATCGTCGTGGCGCGCATCGGCGACGAAGTCACCGTCAAGCGCTTCAAGCGCGAAGGCAACAAGGTCTGGCTGCTGGCCGAAAACCCGGAATTCGCCCCTATCGAAGTCAACCTGAAAGATCAGGAACTGGTGATCGAGGGCTTGAGCGTCGGCGTCATTCGCCGCTGAATCAGGAGGCGTCATGCAGCCATTCACCCATACAACCGAGCAAGTCCAGTTGCCGCTGTTCGAAGCATTCCTCGCCCAGCCCGTCCTGCCTGGCCTCAAGGCCAGCGAACTGGCGCGCAAGAGTGACTTGCCCGACCTGTTCAGCGAATTGTCACTGCACGGCGCCCCCAGTCACTGTCATACCTTGCTGGCACCTGTGCTACGTGAACTCAGCGAAGAAGACGAAACGCGCTGGCTGACCCTCATTGCGCCACCGTCGAGCCTGACACAGGCCTGGCTGCGCAGGGCTGGCCTAAACCGCGAGCGCATTCTGCTGCTTCATCCGCGCGGCAACCAGCCTCCCCTTCAGTTGGCGTGTGAAGCCCTACGCCTGGGCCGTAGCCATACCGTGGTCAGCTGGCTGGGGAGCGTCAATGCCAATGCACGTCAGTTGCTGTTGCGTGCAGCAAGCGTGGGTAACGCGCAAAGCCTGAACATTCGTTTCGGCTAACACTGCGGCATTCGTGCTACCAGCCTGACCGCTCCCAGGTCATGCTCACCCTGACGAGTAAAGATCGCCGGGAAAGCGCAACGCCTTTCCGACTGCCCCACATTCATCCGTCTGATACGCTTGCCGCCATCACCGGCCAGGCCGGTGGCAGCGATCACACGACTGCGCGTTTCAGTGCAGAACGCGCGGCCCTTCGTCACGTTCGAGCTCGCCATCCACAAGCCGTCCAGCCATCTGTACCCCCACGCTGAGCATGGCTTTGGCCACCTCGACGTGCTGACCTTGCAGAAATACTTTGGCATCCTCTGAGAAATCCAGGGTTACCAGTGAGCCTTCATCCTCGGCGCGACGCAGTTCGATGCGGCCATCAGGCAACTCGACAATTTCCAGAAAAGACGTAGACATAAAGGGCGGTTCTCCACGAAAGGCGAGCATTGTACCAGCGCTCGAGGCCGTCAGCACTCACTCAACGCATCACGAAAACGCCTGACAAGCGCCTTGAGGTTGCTGCGCCACGCTTCAAGCTCGGCACGGGACAGCGGCGCAGGCACCTGCTCATCGAGGCTGACGGCCTGGATCAGCGGCTGGGTGACGTCAGTCTTGGGTGGTTTGCGCATCACGGGCGCTCGGAACAAGTCAGCATACGCAGCCAGCATCTGCGCCAGCCAGGTCTCCCGTTGCCGGGCAAGCTCCAGAAGCTCGGCAACTTCTGGTATGGCGATGCCGTTAAAGGCGTCATGGGCCAGGGCCTGCTCGACGGTTGCCAGCGCAGGCAAGCGATAGTACCCACTGATTTCGTGACACAAGCCAAGCAATGCACCGTGCAGATGAAACAATGCCGACTCCCGCTCAGCCTGCACCAGCCCCTGGGCGTTCATGGCCTGACTCTGTTCAGCCTTGGCCATCGATTCCAGTGCCAGCCCGGCAAAGAACAGTTTTTGATTGGTACGGGTATAGAGCTCCTGGGCCATGTGTCGCCCTCCCATCAGGTGGCTAAGCGGATTGCTGCATCATAAATGAAAGGGGCCGTGCTGCGGCCTTTCGTGGCATCAGCTCACGAAAGGCCGCCGCGCGGCCCCATCCCTGAACGCTAGACCTCAGCGCTTGTCTTCGACTTTCCAGGTCTTGCCATCGTAGAACGCCTTCCAACCGGTAGGCTTGCCGTCCACTTCGGACTGGACGTATTGCTCCTTGGTCTTGCGGCTGTAGCGGATCACGGTAGGACGACCGTCCGGATCCTTCTGGGGCGCTTCGCACAGGAAATGGTACTTGGGATCGATCTCATGCTTGTGCGGAACAATCTCGCACACCAGGGGCGCACGCGTTTCGCGATTCTTCGGGAACTGGCTGGCAGCCAGGAACAGCCCCGAAGCACCATCGCGCAGCACATAGGTGTCGTCCACCTTCTCGCACTTGAGCTCAGGCATGTCGACCTTGTCCATCTTCGGCGGCGCCGCTTCACCGCTTTTGAGCAGCTTGCGCGTGTTCTTGCACGCAGGGTTGGTGCACCCGAAGAACTTGCCGAAGCGCCCGGTCTTGAGCTGCATTTCGCTGCCGCACTTGTCGCACTCAAGGCTTGGGCCTTCGTAGCCTTTGATGCGATAGCTGCCCTCTTCGATCTCGTAACCCGGGCAATCGGGGTTATTCCCACAGATGTGCAGCTTGTGCTTTTCATCGAGCAGGTAGGCGTCCATCGCCGTCGCACAGACCGGGCAGCGGTGCTTGCCAAGCAAGACGCGCGACTCCGATTCACCCTCGTCGTCTGCAGCAATCTCGTCACCAGGCACGAGGTTGACCGTGGACTTGCAGCGCTCCTTGGGTGGCAGGCTGTAACCAGAGCAGCCCAGGAACACGCCCGTGGACGCTGTACGGATCATCATCGGCCGGCCACACTCCTTGCAAGGAATGTTGGTCATCGTCGGCTGGTTGGCGCGCATGCCGCCTTCGCTGGATTCGGCCGTCTGCAACTTTTTGCTGAAGTCGCCGTAGAACTCGTCCAGCACGTTCTTCCAGTCGCGTTCGCCGTGGGCGACGTCGTCGAGGTTCTCCTCCATGCCGGCGGTGAAACCGTAATCCATCAAGTTGGAGAAACTCTCGGAAAGCCGCTCGGTCACGATATCGCCCATCTTCTCCGAGTAGAAGCGACGGTTGTGCAACGTCACGTAGCCACGGTCCTGGATGGTCGAGATGATCGCCGCATAGGTGGATGGACGGCCGATACCGCGTTTTTCCATTTCCTTGACCAGGCTGGCCTCGGTGAACCGTGCAGGCGGTTTGGTGAAGTGCTGGGTAGGATCAAGCTGCATCAGCTTGAGCGCTTCACCCTGGACCATTTCGGGCAGCACGTCGTCTTCACCAGGCTTGCTCTGCTGCGGCAACACGCGGGTGTAGCCATCGAACTTCAGGATACGGCCCTTGGCACGCAGCTCGAAGCTGCCTGCTGCCACGGTCACGCTGGTGGACAGGTACTGGGCCGGCGGCATCTGGCAGGCCAGGAACTGACGCCAGATCAGCTCGTACAGCCGCTCGGCATCGCGCTCCATACCGCTGAGCTTGGTCGGGTGGGTGCTCACGTCCGAAGGCCGGATGGCTTCGTGCGCCTCCTGAGCCCCCTCTTTGCTGCCGTAGACCTGCGGCGTTTCGGGCAGGTACTGCTTGCCAAATTCTCGCTCGATGTAGCTACGGGCCATTTCCAGCGCATCGCTCGACAGGTTGGTCGAATCGGTACGCATGTAGGTGATGTAACCCGCTTCGTACAGACGCTGGGCCATCATCATGGTCTTCTTCACGCCGAACCCCAGGCGATTGCTCGCCGCCTGTTGCAGGGTCGAGGTGATGAAGGGCGCTGAAGGCTTGCTGCTGGTCGGGCGGTCTTCACGCTTGACAACGCTATAGCTCGATGCCTTGAGCTTTTCCAGCGCGGCCATGGCCTGGGTTTCGTTCAGCGGCTTGAAGGCCTCGCCATTTTCACGGGCGACTTCGAAGCGAACCTTGGCGTTCTTGGCAGTGCCGAGATCGGCATGGATTTCCCAGTATTCCTGAGGAATGAAGGCACGAATCTCGCGTTCGCGTTCGACCACCAGCTTGACGGCTACCGATTGCACACGCCCGGCCGACAGGCCACGGGCAATCTTGGACCACAGCAACGGGGACACCATGTACCCCACTACGCGATCGAGAAAACGGCGCGCCTGCTGCGCGTTGACCCGATCGATGTCGAGCTCACCGGGCTGCGAAAACGCTTCCTGAATGGCTTTCTTGGTGATTTCGTTGAACACCACGCGCTTATAGCGGGTGTCGTCGCCACCGATGGCCTCACGCAGGTGCCAGGCGATCGCCTCCCCTTCGCGGTCCAAGTCGGTTGCGAGGTAGATGGTGTCGGCGTCCTTGGCCAGGCGGCGCAGCTCGTCGATCACCTTTTCCTTGCCGGGAAGGATCTCGTACTTGGCTTTCCAGCCCTGGTCCGGGTCGACGCCCATGCGTGCAACCAGCTGGCGACGCGCCTTTTCTTTGGGCGAAAGGGCCGGTGCCTCACCCGCCGCCTTGCCACGCTTGGCGGCCGGCTCTTTGCTCGCGCTAGCCGAACCGCTGGTGGGAAGGTCTCGGATATGGCCGATACTCGACTTCACCACGTACTGGTTGCCCAGGTACTTGTTGATGGTCTTGGCCTTGGCCGGGGATTCCACAATGACCAGCGATTTGCCCATGGATCGGAGTATTCCTGAATCTGAAGATTGAAAACACGTCAGGTACCAGACGCGGCACCGCTATATATAGTGGCAAAACTGCGAGGTCAAGTTCAGAACATCACGCCTGCGACTTGTCCGACATCCCGCAAAGCCCTTCTTCGGCCTTGATCAACGCAAAGCGGGGCACCTGTTCGCCATCGACTTCCACCGACTCGCGGAACATCGACAGCGGGCGCACCCAGAAGCTGTAATCACCATACAGGCATTGGTAGAACACCATCCACTCCTCGCTCTCGGAGTGCCGCGCAACACTGAACACACGGTACTCCGGGCCCTTGTAATGCCGGTACACACCTGGCTGGATCTGCATGTCGTCTACCTCCTGATGCCATCGAAACCCAAAAAACAAAACCGGGGCACGAGGCCCCGGTTGCTGTCCTTCTCCTGCGCCTTAGACGCGTTCAAAGACAGTGGTGATACCTTGGCCAAGGCCGACGCACATGGTCGCAACCCCCAGCGTGCCGCCATTTTGCTTCATGACGTTGAGCAGGGTGCCGGAAATACGCGCCCCGGAGCAACCAAACGGGTGACCCAAGGCGATCGCGCCGCCGTGCAGGTTAACCTTCTCATTCATCTTGTCGAGCACTTTCAAGTCTTTCAACACAGGCAGCGCCTGTGCGGCGAACGCCTCGTTGAGTTCGATGAAGTCGATGTCGGCCATGCTCAAGCCCGCGCGCTTGAGGGCTTTCTGGGTGGCCGGTACTGGGCCGTAGCCCATGATCGCGGGGTCGACGCCCGCCACTGCCATGGCCCGAATGACCGCCAGAGGCTCGATACCCAGGTCCATCGCACGCTGCCCTGACATCACGATCATGCACGAGGCACCGTCGGTGATCTGGGAAGAAGTACCTGCGGTCACGGTTCCGCCTTTGGGGTTGAAGGCCGGCTTGAGCGACGCCAGGCCCTCGAGGGTGGTTTCCGGACGAATGGTTTCGTCGAAGTCGAACACTTTCAGGAAACCGTTCTCGTCATACCCCTGCATGGGGATGATCTCGTCCTTGAACTTGCCCTCGATGGTGGCCTTGTGCGCCAGCTGGTGCGAGCGCACGCCGAACTGATCCTGCTGTTCACGCGTGATGCCGTGCATCTTGCCCAGCATCTCGGCCGTCAGGCCCATCATGCCCGAGGCCTTGGCCGCATGCAGCGCCAGGTGTGGGTTGGGGTCTACGCCATGCATCATGCTCACGTGCCCCATGTGCTCGACGCCGCCAATCACGAACACGTCGCCATTGCCAGTCATGATCGCCTGGGCGGCGGTGTGCAGTGCGCTCATCGACGAGCCGCACAGCCGGCTGACGGTCTGCGCCGCAGAGGTGTGCGGGATCTGGGTCATCAACGAGGCCATGCGGGCGATGTTCCAGCCCTGCTCCAGGGTCTGGTTCACACAGCCCCAGATCACGTCCTCGACTTCCTTGGGATCGACCTTGTCGTTGCGCTCAAGCAACTTGCTGATCAGGTGCGCCGACATGTCTTCGGCACGGGTATTGCGGTGCATGCCACCCTTGGAGCGGCCCATTGGCGTGCGACCGAAGTCGACGATCACCACGTCTCTTGGATTAAGGCTCATATCAAATCTCTCGCTCTAGCTCGTTGACCGCTCAGTTGAAGAAGCGCTGGCCCGTCTTGGCCATCTCACGCAGCTTGGCGGTCGGGTGGTACAGCGGCCCCAGGTCGGCATAGCGATCGGCCAGGGCGACGAATTCGGCTACACCCAAGGTATCGATGTAGCGCAGCGCGCCGCCACGGAAGGGTGGGAAGCCAATGCCGTAGACCAGGCCCATGTCCGCCTCGGCGGCCGTCTCGACGATGCCATCTTCAAGGCAGCGAACGGTTTCCAGGCACAGCGGGATCATCATCCAGTTGACGATGTCCTCGTCACTGACTTCACGCTGCTCGTACACGATGGGCTTGAGTACCTCAAGCACGCCGGCATCGGCGACTTTCTTCGGCTTGCCACGCTTGTCGGTTTCATAGGCGTAGAAGCCCTTGCCGTTCTTCTGGCCCAGGCGGTTGGCATCGTACAAGGCGTCGATGGCCGAGCGGCGCTCGTCCTTCATGCGATCGGGGAAGCCCTCGGCCATGACGTCACGGCCATGATGCCCGGTGTCGATGCCCACCACGTCCATCAAGTACGCCGGGCCCATGGGCCAGCCGAATTTTTCCATGACCTTGTCGATGCGCACGAAGTCCACCCCCGCGCTAACCAGCCTGGCGAAGCCGCCGAAGTACGGGAACAGGACACGGTTGACCAAGAACCCTGGGCAGTCGTTGACCACGATTGGGTTCTTGCCCATCTTCTTGGCGTAAGCGACGGTGGTAGCAACTGCCACTTCGCTGGATTTTTCGCCACGGATCACTTCCACCAGCGGCATCATGTGCACCGGGTTGAAGAAGTGCATGCCCACGAAGTTTTCCGGGCGCTTCAGCGCTTGTGCCAGCAGATTGATGGAAATGGTCGAGGTATTGGATGCCAGAATCGCATCCTCCCTCACCTGCCCTTCCACCTCGGCAAGCACGGCCTGCTTGACCTTGGGGTTTTCAACCACCGCCTCGACCACGATGTCCACGTGGGCGAAATCGCCGTACGACAGGGTCGGACGAATCGCGTTGAGCGCCTCGGCCATCTTGGCCGGCGTCAGGCGACCTTTCTCGACCCGATTGCCCAGCAGCTTGGACGCTTCGTTCAACCCAAGCTCGATGGCCTCTTCGCGAATATCCTTCATCAGAATCGGCGTGCCCTTGACCGCCGACTGATAGGCGATGCCGCCGCCCATGATACCGGCGCCCAGCACGGCCGCCTGCTTGACGTCACGGGCAATCTCGTCGTGGGCCTTGGCCTTGCGCTTGAGTTCCTGATCGTTCAGGAACAAGCCGATGAGGCTCTGTGCAACCGACGTCTTGGCCAGCTTGGCAAAGCCTGCCGCTTCGATTTCAAGTGCCTTGTCGCGACCGAAGTTGGCCGCTTTCTGGATGGACTTGATCGCCTCGACAGGCGCTGGGTAATTAGGGCCGGCCTGCCCAGCGACGAAACCTTTGGCGGTTTCGAAGGCCATCATCTGCTCGATGGCATTGAGCTTGAGCTTCTCGAGCTTGGGCTGGCGCTTGGCCTTGTAGTCCAGCTCGCCACTGATGGCGCGCTTGATCAGGTCCAGGGCACCGGCCATGAGCAACTCAGGCACTACCACGGCATCGACGGCACCGACTTTCAGGGCGTCTTCGGCACTGTTTTCCTTGCCCGCGGCAATCCACTCGACGGCGTTGTCCGAGCCGATCAGGCGCGGCAGACGCACTGTGCCACCAAAGCCTGGATAGATGCCCAGCTTCACTTCGGGCAGGCCGATGCGCGCGGTGGTGGCCATGATGCGGTAGTCCGCTGCCAGGCACATCTCCAGACCACCGCCCAGGGCGATACCGTTGATGGCTGCAACCGTAGGCACCTGGAGGTCTTCGAAGGCGTTGAAGATATGGTTGGCTTCCAGGCTGCCGGCGACCAATTCGGCCTCGGGCAACTTGAAGTTGTCGACGAACTCGGTGATGTCGGCACCGACGATGAACACGTCCTTGCCGCTGCTAACGATGACACCCTTGACCGAAGCATCGGTCTGGATGGCGTCTACAGCCTGGCGCAGCTCGCTCAGGGTCAGGCGGTTGAACTTATTGACGGACTCACCCTTGAGGTCGAACTTGAGCTCGACGATGCCACTTTCAAGAGCCTTAACCGTGATGGCTTTACCTTCGTAAATCATCAACTGATCTCCAAGATATGGAAGCTGAACTGTACACGCCGATCACTGCAGCACCGCAGCCGTCATGGCCACCTGCTCCAGGCACACCCGTCAGCGCGCGAGTCGTACGCATGAATGAGTGGCGTGCAATGCAAACGCTCAATTCATACGCCCGTTTGATTTGGGTGTGCACACATTCTCCGAAAAGATCTGCATTGTCAAATGCTGCACCCACGGGGAGAAAGGCCGACTTTGCGGTCACTTTCCACAAGCCGGGTACGACCGATCATGCCGCTGATCGCTGGCCATTCATGCTGGCAATCCTCACACCTTGCCAGCCTCGGCACCCCTTGCAGTCTGGCTGATCCAGGCACAAGCGCCAGGCGTTACTTGACGGAGTGAATTCAACGGCCTGCCCAGCCTTTTGGCGTGGTAGAACGAGAAAGCGGCGATTGACCGGTTCCTGTCAGGAACCGCCGAATCGCCGCTTTCTCGTTGCGCTGCGTGTCAGGGGCCATGGACAGCCCGCCGAGCACCCTTGGAGTCAGGCCAGTGTCTCCAGCACGTAGGCAACATCCTGCAATACAGCCGTGTCCCCCCGCTCCGTCCAGTAGAGCGCTATCATCCGCGCATCGGCCTCGACCTTGTAGGCGCTTGCTGGCAGACGGGCCAGGGCTTGCAAGAAGCGCGGGTCTTCGCACGGCTCGCGCCACTGGTTCCACCATACGCCAGGGCTGATCTGCCAGAAGCTGAAGCTGTCGACATGCCCCCGCTTGCGTGCCCGGTGATATTGCGGGCAAGGGCTCGGCGGCTGTTTTTCCAGCCAGTGCGGCCACTGCTGAGGCGCCAGCTGCATGGCCAGGCCCATGCGCCGCGCCTCCAGGCGCAGGCGCATCTGCTCACTCTGATTGCGCGAGTTGCGCAGCCAGGAAAGCGGGCTGAGAATCAGCGCAAGGATTGACACCACCAGCAATACCGTCATATCAGTAGCTCCCATAAACCGTTGCAAATGAGCTGGTTAGCCATTTTTCACGCATGACCCGCCCGAAAGCGACCATACTTCTTCTATAGCGATTGCCTGGAGTACAGCTCATGACCTACCAACATCTGCTGGTCGCCGTCGACCTGACGGAAGAATGCGACCCTGTGATCAAGCGCGCCATGGCGCTGGCCCAGCCTACCAACGCCAAGGTGTCACTGGTGCACATCGTCGAACCCATGGCCATGGCGTTTGGCGGCGACGTGCCGATGGACTTGTCGCAACTGCAACAGCAGCAGTTCGATCAGGCCAAGGAACGCATGGATCGCCTGTTCAGCAAGTATCCGGGCATCCAGCGCGGCGACTCGCACTTGACCTACGGCCAGCCCCGCCAGGAAATCCATCAATTGGCCAAAGAACAGCACTGCGACCTGATCGTCGTGGGCAGCCACGGTCGCCACGGCCTGGCGCTGCTGCTGGGCTCCACAGCCAACGACGTGCTGCACGGCGCACCCTGCGATGTGCTGGCAGTGCGACTGCAGAAAAAGGACTGAGCCTGTCTACCGCCAGGGGTTAAGCGGCCACGCCAGGTGCCTTGGGGTTGCATCCTCCCTCTGGCACCTGGCAGCGGGCTCGCCCGCTACGCGCAGGCGATCAACGCCCTGCCTGCTTAGCCTTCCAGCTCGGCCCAGCGCTCCACCAGGGCATCGAGCTCACCTTGCAGCTTCTCGATGTTCGCCAGCACCGCTGACGTCTCTGCGATCGGACGCTGGTAGAAACCGACCGCGCTCACCTCTTCCTGAGCCTGGGCCATGCGCTGTTCCAGCGCGTCGATCTGCCCCGGCAGCATCTCCAGCTCACGCTGAAGCTTGTAGCTGAGCTTTTTCTTCGATTCCTCGGCCACTGGCGCAGCGACGGCTTGCGGCTTGGCCTCGACCTTCTCCACCACCGCACTGTTGAGCGCCGACTTGCCGCCTTTACTCTCCGTAACGCCGAGCAGCTTTGGCGAACCGCCCTGACGAATCCAGTCTTCGTAACCGCCCACGTACTCGCGAACCAAGCCATCGCCCTCGAACACCAGGGTGCTGGTCACGACGTTGTCGAGAAACGCCCGGTCGTGGCTGACCATCAGCACGGTACCCTTGTAGTTGGAGAGCACCTCTTCGAGCAGCTCGAGGGTTTCCACGTCCAGGTCGTTGGTGGGTTCGTCGAGCACCAGCAGGTTGGCCGGCTTGCTGAACAGCTTGGCCAGCAGCAGGCGCGCACGTTCGCCGCCGGACAATGCCTTGACCGGGGTGCGGGCCCGCTGCGGACTGAACAGGAAGTCGCCCAGGTAGCTCAGCACATGCCGGTTCTGCCCTTCGATCTCGATGAAGTCTCGGCCCTCGGCGAGGTTGTCGATGACGGTCTTTTCCAGGTCCAGCTGATGGCGCATCTGGTCGAAATAGGCGACCTCAAGCTTGGTGCCGCGCTCGATCTTGCCCGAAGTGGGCTCCAGATCACCCAGCATCAGCTTGAGCAAGGTGGTCTTGCCGGTGCCGTTGGCGCCCAGCAGGCCGATCCGGTCCTGGCGCTGCAGCACCATGGAAAAATCCTTCACCAGCATCGGCCCGTCCGGGTGCGAGAAGCTGACGTGCTCGAGCACCATGACCTGCTTGCCCGACTTGTCGGCCGCCTCGATCTGAATGTTGGCCTTGCCCTGCCGCTCACGGCGCTCACCGCGCTCCACGCGCAGCGCCTTGAGCGCCCGCACGCGGCCTTCGTTACGGGTGCGACGGGCCTTGATGCCCTGGCGAATCCACACCTCTTCCTGGGCCAGGCGCTTGTCGAACAGCGCGTTGGCGGTTTCCTCGGCGGCCAGCGCGGCCTCCTTGTGCACCAGGAAGCTGGCATAGTCGCCATTCCAGTCGATCAGGCCGCCGCGGTCCAATTCGAGGATGCGGGTGGCCAGGTTCTGCAGGAAGGATCGGTCGTGGGTGATGAACAACACGGCGCCGTTGAACCCGCGCAGTGCTTCCTCGAGCCAGGCGATGGCACCGATATCCAGGTGGTTGGTCGGCTCGTCGAGCAGCAACAAGTCGGGCTCGGACACCAGCGCCTGGGCCAGCAGTACACGACGACGCCAGCCGCCGGACAACTCCGCCAGGGTCTTGTCTGCCGGCAACTGCAGACGACTCAGGGTGCTTTCAACCACTTGCTGCAGGCGCCAGCCATCGCGGGCCTCCAGCTCGTGCTGCACGTGCATCAGTTTTTCCAGGTCTTCATCGCCCTGGATGTTCTGGCTCAGGTGATGAAACTGTGCCAGCAGCTCGCCGACGCCATCCAGCCCTGCCGCCACGACGTCGAACACCGTGCGCTCGTCGGCCAGCGGCAGTTCCTGGGGCAACTCGCCGATTTTCAGCCCAGGGGCGCGCCAGATGTCACCGTCATCGCCTTTCTGCTCGCCCTTGACCAGGCGCAGCATGCTCGACTTGCCAGTGCCGTTGCGGCCGATGATGCACACCCGCTCGCCACGAGCGATCTGCCAGGACACCTTGTCCAGCAGCGGCATGGCGCCGAATGCGAGGGACACATCGCTGAATTTGAGCAGGGTCATGTTCGTCTCCATAAATCGGGCGCGCATTCTACCTGAGTTAGCCCTGCGCCGACATCCGCACGGCCTGCACCCGTCGCCCACGGCGACACCCGGTCGAACTTAATATCCCGATACAAGCACAGTGCTTTCACCTGTCATCCGCAAACGGCTAAGCTAGGGCCATCGTTTTCAACAGTGCTGGCCCCGCCGCCACTTTCCCATGGTTCAACTGCCCGGACGTATCATGCGCAGCCGCCTGTTACAAATTGCTTCATGCCTGTTGCTCACCGCTGCCACCGGCGCGGCCCAGGCCACCGACATTACCGTGCAACGCCAATACTATGATGAAGCCAAGCGTGCGCTGGCCAAGGGCGACAAGGGCCCGTACCTGCGCTATGCCCAGGCGCTCGACGATTATCCGCTGACACCGTATCTGGCCTATGACGAACTGACCGCGCGCCTGAAATCTGCCAGCAACCAGGAGATCGAGGGTTTCCTGGCCAAGCACGGCGACCTGCCCCAGGCCAACTGGATGAAACTGCGCTGGTTGCGCTGGCTGGCCGAACGCGGTGAGTGGCAGACCTTCGCCAAGTACTACGATCCCAAGCTCAACTTCACCGAGCTCGATTGCCTGAACGGCCAGTACCAGCTCAGCCACGGGATGCGCACCGAAGGCTTTGCCACGGCAAACAAGCTGTGGTCGGTGGGCAAGTCCCAGCCTGCTGCCTGCGACCCGTTGTTCGCCATGTGGGCTGCCGAGGGGCAGCTCACGGAGGCCAAGCGCTGGGAGCGGGCCAAGCTTGCAGCCCAGGCACGCAACTACGGCCTGGCCGAGAACCTGGTCAAGACCCTGACCACGCTGGCGCCACAAGGCCGTCTGCTGATCGATGTGGCGCAGAAACCCGAATTGCTCAACCAGCCATCACGCTTCACCCAGGCCGACGAAGCGACCTCGGACGTCGTCAGTCTCGGGCTGCGCCGCCTTGCACGGCAGGACCCGGAGCGCGCCATGGGGCTGCTTGACGACTATGCCCAGCGCATGCACTTTTCCCGCGATGAAAAAGTGGCCATTGCCCGCGAGATCGGCCTGACCCTGGCCCGGCGCTATGACCCGCGCGCGCTTGACCTCATGACCCGCTACGACCCCGAACTGCGGGACGATACCGTCAGTGAATGGCGCTTGCGCCTGTTGCTGCGCCTGGGCCGGTGGGAAGATGCCTATGCCCTCACCAAGCGCCTGAGCGGCGACCTGGCCCAGAGCAGCCGCTGGAAGTACTGGCAGGCGCGGAGCCTGGAGCTGGCGCAGCCGAAGAACCCGCAAGTCCCGCAGTTGTACAAGGCCGTTGCCCGCGAGCGCGATTTCTATGGCTTCCTGGCTGCAGACCGTGCGCAAGCCCCCTACCAACTGAACAACAAGCCCCTGGTGCTCAGCCCACAGCTGGTCAAGAAGGTGCGCAATACACCTGGCATCCAACGCGCCCTCGAATTCCATGCCCGCGGTCAGATCGTCGAAGGTCGCCGCGAGTGGTATCACGTGAGCCGTCACTTCACCCGGGACGAAATGGTCGCCCAGGCGCGCCTGGGTTACGAGTTGCGCTGGTATTTCCCGGCCATCCGCACCATCAGCCAGGCCAAATACTGGGATGACCTGGACGTACGCTTCCCCATGGCGCACCGCGACACCCTGGTACGCGAAGCCAAGGTGCGCGGCCTGCACTCGAGCTGGGTATTCGCAATCACCCGTCAGGAAAGCGCCTTCATGGAGGATGCCCGTTCCCCCGTGGGCGCCAGCGGGCTCATGCAGTTGATGCCTGCTACAGCCAAGGAAACCGCGCGCAAGTTCAGCATCCCACTGGCTTCGCCCGCACAGGTCCTGAACCCGGACAAGAACATCCAGCTGGGGGCTGCCTACCTCAGCCAGGTGCACAGCCAGTTCAACGGCAACCGAGTACTGGCCTCAGCCGCTTACAACGCAGGCCCAGGCCGCGTACGGCAATGGCTCAAAGGCGCCAAACACCTGAGCTTCGACGTGTGGGTCGAGTCCATTCCATTCGATGAAACCCGTCAGTACGTTCAGAACGTGCTGTCCTATTCGGTGATTTACGGACAAAAGCTCAACATGCCACAACCCCTGGTGGACTGGCACGAGCGCTACTTCGACGACATGTAAGGAGGCCATTAGCGGCTGATCAAGCCAGGGCGCCGACCACACCGGCGTCCGGCTACCCGACAACTCAGAGCACCTGGACCTTCATGCCAACCTCCAGGTGCCCGTCGCCATCGGCGGCCAGGTTTTGCCCAAACAATATGTCCCCTTCCTTTTCCCGGAACGTCCGAAGCGTGGTCATGGGCTCGCGGTCAGGGCTGCGCTGCCCCGTGGCAGGGTCGATGGTGGTGAAAATGCAGCGCACGCTTGGCTTCAAAACACGGAACTCCACCGTACCGATGCGAATGCGCTTCCAGCCATCCTCTGCGAAAGCCTCGGCCCCCTGCACCACCAGGTTTGGCCTGAACCGCAGCATGTCCATGGGCCGGCCGACACGGCGATCGAGCTCATCGAGCGACGCCTGGCCAATGAGCAGCAACGGGAAACCGTCGGGAAAGGCGGCACGGTCCCGGTCGGTGCCATAGCCATTGGGCAGGTACCTGGCCCGCTGCTGCGGGCAATACACCAACCTCACCGCTTTGCCTAGCCAGCCACTGAGCCAAGCGGCGGCCTCATCACCGGCATCCGGCATACGAAAGGTGTCGCGCCATAAGGTCACCCCTCGCAGCGGGGCATCGTCGGCCGGGGACACCACCTTCAGCGGCACTTGCCCAGGCGCCCGCAGCAACAGTACCCCGCCTGTCTCGACTGCCTCGAGCTGCCCGAGCTGGGGCCAGACGCGCTGGGTCAGAAAGCGCCCGTTTTGTTCCTCGACCAGCATCCAACGGCGGTCTCCTTCAAGCCCAAGCACACCGACGGGAGAGACCTGCAGGCCTTGCGCCCGCCCCGACTTGACCGGATACCGGTAGAGCTCACTGAGAAACATCCCTGCCGCCTCATAAATCGCCAAACCGCCAGCTTATACCCAGCAGGGCGCGCAATCACGCGTTGGTGGTGTCCAGCAACAGGCGCTGCTTGACCACATCGACCAGCCGGTCAGGCTGGAACTTGGACAGGAAATTGTCGCAACCCACTTTCTTGACCATGGATTCGTTGAAGCTGCCGGACAGCGATGTATGCAGCACCACGTACAGTTTGCGCAGGCGCGCATCCTCGCGGATTTCGGTCGTCAGGCGATAACCGTCCATTTCCGGCATTTCGGCATCCGTGAAGATCATCAATAGCTTTTCGCACATGTCCTCCCCTGCATCGGCCCACGCCTTGAGCATGCGCAAGGCTTTGAGGCCGTCGCTGGCAACGTGCAGTTTCATCCCCAACTGCGAGAGCGTGTCGCGCAACTGGGCCAGGGCCACACTGGAATCGTCCACCAGCAGCACCTCGCGACCACGCGCCTTCGCCAGTACCGGATCGGCCAATTTCTCACCCGAAACGCGGGCGTTGTAAGGCACGATTTCGGCAAGCACCTTTTCCACATCGATCACCTCCACCAGCTTGTCGTCCACCTTGGTGATGGCAGTCAGGTAATGCTGACGGCCGGCACTGGTCGGTGGCGGCATGATGGATTCCCAATTGAGGTTGACGATACGGTCGACCCCGCCCACCAGAAACGCCTGCACCGAGCGGTTGTATTCGGTGACGATGATGGTGCTGTCGGGGCCTGGCTGAATGGGGCGCATGCCGATCGCCTGGGACAGGTCGATTACCGGGAGTGTCTGGCCTCGCAGGTTCACCACACCGCAGACGAACGCGTGACGTTGCGGCATCAGTGTCAGCTTGGGCAGTTGTAACACCTCCTGCACCTTGAAGACGTTGATCGCGAAAAGCTGACGCCCAGCCAGCCGGAACATCAGGATTTCCAGCCGGTTCTCCCCTACCAGTTGTGTGCGTTGGTCTACTGTGTCGAGAATGCCAGCCATTGGTAAGCCCCCAGGCTCATGTCGAAAATGTGCGCGATTGTGTGTATATCGGCAGCCGGAGTAGCATCTTGACCCCAAGAAACGCCACACCCTTGCCTAATTTGATATCACTTTAACAGCATGCTTAACTGGTTTCCTAATTCCACTCGCACACGCTGAAAAGTTCCGTTTTTTTCTTGCCTATCAGGGAAACCCCTAGTGGCAATCAGGTACAACCTGATGTTCGCTCTATCCTTTAGCCATTAATGTGACGCCATTCTCACTGCATGAATGGAGTCAGGCTTTGCTAGCTATCGTAACGGCGTGCCCGTCTCTACCGCCTGTCCTGCCCATGGAGACACCATGATGGACAGTGCCTTACCCTTCTGCGAGGCGCTTAGGGGTTTTCGCGAGAGGGCCCAGAAGCGCCTCAACAGAGCAGAGGACTGCTTGCAGCATCTTGAGCTCATCGAAAATGACCCTGATGCCTGCAGGTGCCTGGACGCCGCGTTAAGCGACTTGGCACACGACGCACAGCGTTTGGGGCTGCTTGAAGTAGCCCACTTCACGACCTCCGTTCAGCAGATACTGGCCCCCTGTTGCCAAGGCGCGTGCCTGCATCGCGCAACGCTGCGCATTACGGCTGCGTGCCTGAGGCTCCTGGCCTGGCAGCTCGAGCTGCTGGACACGCACACGGGGCGGCTGGACCTGGACGCTGGAGAACAATTTGTGTTGCTCGGCGAACTGGCCAATGCAGCTCGACCTTCTCTGGCATTAGCCTGCGTCACAGATGAAGGCGCAGCGCATGACTGTCAGCAGCCCGATCTCAGCGACAAGCCGTAGGGCAAATTGCCATCGCGCAGTTGCATGCCAGAAGTGCAACTTTGATGAAACTGAAAGTTGTAGCTTCGATTTACAAAGTTGTAGGAAATAGCCTCAACCAAGCAAGTCGGTCGATGCTACGTACTAGTTCACCACAAATAAGCTTTGCCTTGAGGAAGTCGTCTTCGGCGGCGACCGCAGGAATTCGAGGTGGTAGTATGCCCCACCGAAACGCTTCAACTTGACGCAAGGTTGAATGAACACGTGGTCGAAAAACATCGAAAGTACGGCGCAAAAGCCTCTGAGCAGTAATGTGCAAGGCCTCCATCAGCAATACTTCAGTGGCTCCCCTACCTATGTTCCCACGCTTGATGACCTCTTTTCGTTGCAGCGCCCCGTACACCAGTCTGTGCTGGGCCACGGCAGGCATCAGCGTGGTCTCCTGCCTCGCCTGCCTGGCGTTACACCTGGCCGAGCGACCTGTGCCCATCGGCCTGGTGTTGCTGCAACTGACCGCTGCCTTGGTCGCTGCCGTGCAACTGCGTAGGGAGGCGCGCTCGATCAGCTTGCGCCCTGCGGAACTCGCCGAGCGCCTGCTAAAAGTGCAAGAAGAGGAGCGCCAGCACCTGAGCAGGGAGCTTCATGACGACATCGGCCAACTGCTGACCGCTGCGAAATTGCAGTTGCAATGGCTGCAGCGACGAATGCCCGGGGATGTGCAGGGGCATTGCGATGCCTTGCATGCCACGCTGGACGATACATTGAGCGCTGTGCGCGACGTTTCTGCCCTGCTCAACCCCCGTCAGTTGGCAAGCCTTGGCCTTGAGGCCAGCCTGCGCGCGCACTTGCTGCGCACTTTGGATGGCAGCGGCGTGCAGTGGAGCCTGTCTTGCAAGCAACGCCTTGGGGGCATTGGCGAAAATGTCGCAATGGCAGTGTTTCGCATCACCCAGGAGGCGGTGACCAATATGTTGCGTCACGCCGGAGCGCGCAACCTTGTCATCCACCTACAGCGTACCGAGCTGGGCCTGGCTTTATCGATCGAGGACGATGGCTGCGGCTTCAAGCCTGCCAGGCACCCGCACCTTGCCAGTCAGCGTGGGCTGGCTGGCATGCTGGAGCGGGTCACTGCCCTGAACGGCAGCCTGCAGATCACCAGCGATATTGGCCAGGGCACCCGGATCGAGGCCGTCTTCCCTTGGCCGCCCCGCAGCCGGCAACGCGCGGACCGAGTGGATACCCATGAACTGTAGATTGTTGCTTGTGGATGACCATTCGTTGATCAGAGCGGGCGTCCGCGCCCTGGTCAGTGACATACCCGGGTACGAGGTAATCGGCGAGGCCGACGATGGCGGGCAGTTGCTGGATCAGGCGCGAACCTTGATGCCTGACATCATCCTGCTGGACCTCTCCATGCGATCAACCAGCGGGCTGGACGCCCTCACCCAGCTCAATTCCAGCGGCAGCGCCTGCAAAGTGCTGATCCTCTCCATGCACACCGACCCTGAGCTGATCATGCGCGCCCTCGAGGGCGGTGCCCATGGGTATCTGCTCAAGGACACCAGCGCATCGGAGCTTGAGCAAGCGCTGCGCGCTGTGCGCAACGGGGAGCGCTACCTGAGCCCAGCCATTGCCCACACCGTCATCAATCAGGCTTTACGTCATACCAGGCCAGCCAGACGCCCGGCATGCGAGCGACACAACCTGACAGCCCGGCAGCTGGAGATTCTGCGCCTGATCGTGCGCGGCAAGTCTACCCGCGAAATCGCCAATGGATTGGGCTTGTCGATCAAGACGGTCGAAACCCATCGTTCGCAAGTGATGAAACGCTTGCAGATTCACGACGTCGCCGGACTGGTACTGTTTGCCGTGCGCGAGAAGATCATCAGCCTCGATGACTGAGCAATGGGCACCCTTGCGGCAGGTGCAGGCGCAAGGCCTTGGGACGCGCCTCGAAACGTAAGCTGTCCGCCTTGAGCGGTTCGCCGTCGAGGTTGATATCCAGGCCCTGTTGACTGTTGATCTCCACCCACGGCAATCGCGTCCGGATGAACAGGCCATCGCCTGCCAGCAAATCGCGTAATGCACCGACCACTTCCTGCGGCTTGGGCAGGATCGCAACATCCAGCAACCCGTCATTGACCACCGCATCCGGACAAAGCTCCTGCCCTCCCCCGGCTTGGCGACCGTTGCCAATCCCCAGCGCCAGCAGCTCCCCTTGCCAATGGAAGTCAGGGCCTTTCAACTCGACCGAGGCAGCCTCCAGTTCGCTGAAGCGTGACAAGCCGGTGAACACATAGGCGGCGGCACCCATCAACTTCTTCAGGTCTTCGGATGTGCTGGCTGTGACCTGGCTACCAAAGCCGCCGGTCGCCATGTTCAGGAACAGCTGCTCGCCCACTTGCCCAAGATCGACTTCCTGGGCCGGCTCATTGAGCAGCGCCAGCGCCTGGGCAGGCTCAAGCGCAATACCGGCCGCCTTGGCGAAGTCGTTGGCGGTTCCAAGCGGCAGCAAGACGAGGCTGGCTTCGGTGCCCGCGAGCCCCATGGCTTCGGCCACGTCCCGCAAGGTGCCATCACCACCGCCGGCGACGATGTGGCTGTATCCAGCGGCAAGTGCCTCCTTGACCAAGCGCTGGGCATCACCGCCCTCCCAGGTCACACGCACGTCCAATGCCCAGCCAGTGTCGCGCAGGTCGTGCACGGCGGTACGTACGTCTTCGTTCATGGCTTGCTTGCCGTGCAGAATCAGCATTGCCTTGCGCGCTTGCATGTGGGTGTCTCCATAATTGACCATTTGCATCTTGACGCTCAGCCGTTACTAATTGTTGCACGGCCGTTCAAATATTGCGGCGCAGGGCTCGCGCACTGCAGCGAGCCTGCGCCACTGGCGCGCGTCAACCGAGGATGTCGCTGAAGGGGATGAAGGGTACAAGGTCACCCTTGCTGGGCGTTGTGCCCTCCTGCACCTCGACCAACCCATCGGCCCACACCGCGCTGCGCAACACGCCGGAGCTCTGGTTAGGGTACAGGCATACCCTGCCCTGCTCGATGCGCGCCCGCAGGTACTCACGCCGTGACCCGGCTTTGGGCCAATCGAAACCGGCGGGTAGGCACACGCGCAGGGGGGTGACATCGATCACGCCCTGGCGGCGCAACAAGTAGGGGCGCGCCAGCAGGCCGAACGTGACCAGTGTAGAGGCCGGATTACCGGGCAGGCCGATCACTGGCACGCCCTGGAAGTGACCGAAGGTCAACGGTTTGCCGGGTTTGATCGCCAGTTTCCACAAAGCCAGCTCACCGGCCTCGCGCAGGGCCGCGCCCAGATAATCGGCCTCGCCCACCGAGACGCCCCCTGTCGAGAGGATCAGGTCCACGCCTTGCAACTGAGCCAGGCTCGCGCGGGTGCGAGCCAGGTCATCAGGCAGGATACCGGCGTCGGTGACGTCGCATCCCAGGCGCTGCAACCAACTGACCAGCAAGCGACGGTTGCTGTTGTAGATTTGCCCAGGCCCCAACGGCAGCCCTGGCTCGACCAGCTCATCCCCGGTCGACAGCACCGCCACCCGCACCTTGCGTACCACATCGAGCTGTCCATAACCCAGGGTGGCGGCCAAGCCCAACTCGATTGGCCCAAGACGCGTGCCGGCGTCGAGCACCTGCTCGCCCTTGCGGGTTTCCTGACCTTGAGGACGAATGTTCTGCAGCGCCTTGAGGGGCTGCAAGAACTCCACATGGCCATTGGCGTGAACCTGGGTGTTTTCCTGCATTTCCACGCAGTCGGCGCCTTCGGGAACCGGTGCACCCGTGAAGATCCGCGCACAGGTGCCAGGCTGCAGTGGCTCAGGTGCGTGCCCGGCGAAGATTCTCTGACTGACGGGCAGCGGCGCCCCCTGCCAGTCGGACCGGCGCAGCGCATAGCCGTCCATTGCGCTATTGGGCCAGGGCGGCAGGTCGAGCGAAGCCACTAGGGCAGTGGCCAGCACACGGCCGTGTGCCTCGGCTAGCGGCACGTGCTCGGTCTCGCGAATCGGCGCGGCATCGGCCAAAGCCAGCAATTGCTCAAGGGCCTGCTCCACCGGCATCAGTGGCCTGGGCTGCACGGCCTCAGCCACGGCTTTCACAGGCCGCCGCCTGCTTCAGATGGGCGACGAAGTTGCAGGGACGGTGCCGTGCATCGAGCTGTTCGGCAAGGATACCGTCCCAACCGGTGCGCACCGCATTGGTCGAGCCAGGCAGGCAACACACCAGGGTACCGTTGGCCAGCCCTGCCAGTGCCCGCGATTGCACAGTCGAGGTACCGATATCCGCCACGGAGATCTGTCTGAACAGCTCGCCAAAGCCGTCGACCTGCTTGTCGAGCAGGCAAGTGACCGCCTCGGGCGTACTGTCACGTCCGGTAAAACCGGTACCGCCGGTGATGAGCACCACCTGCACGCTGTCGTCGGCGATCCAGGTCGCGACCTGGGCGCGGATTTTGTAGAGATCATCCTTGAGCAGCACGCGCTGGGCGAGCCGGTGGCCTGCCGCTGTCAGCCGGTCAACGAAGACCTGGCCCGACGAATCGTTATCGAATGTGCGCGTGTCGCTGACCGTGAGCACTGCGATGTTGAGGGGAACGAACGGGGTGTCTGCCGAGGCTTTCATAGGTATCCGTCACTGGTAATGGCAATGACGGCAGTTATATCACAGGGCACTCCCGCCGGCGTGCGGGAGCGCTGCCTGCACTGGATTGCGTCAAGCGAATGCCGTTATGCTGCACGCGCAAGGAACTTGCACTAACGTCCCGCGTCTTAACAGTCATCTTGCACCATCGCACTGGAGAAACACGATGATCAAACGGACCCTTCCCGCCTTCATGCTCGCCCTGGGCCTGGCTGCCCTGGCCGGCTGCTCGACCCCAACCGTCATCACCTTGAACGACGGTCGCGAAATCCAGGCGGTGGACAAGCCGTCCTATGATGAAGATTCCGGCTTCTACGAGTTCGAGCAGCTCGATGGCAAGCGCATGCGTCTGAATAAAGACCAGATTCGCACCGTCAAAGAACTCTGATAGCCCATCCGACCTGGCCAAAGCTTCGTTCTTTTACAAGGACTTGCGGGCGAATTTCGGATGCAGTAGGATTTTGTTCATCGGAGTGTAGCGCAGCCAGGTAGCGCGTCTCGTTCGGGACGAGAAGGCCGCAGGTTCGAATCCTGTCTCTCCGACCAAATCCTTTCGAAAACCCGCCTTGTGCGGGTTTTTTGTTACTCACGGTTCAGGCTCGTACCTGCAACCTGCATCAGTCGGCTAGCCCTTCAGGCTGACGTGAATTGCAGCGCCGCCAGCCGTGCATACAAAGGGCTGGTTTCTATCAGCTCACTGTGGGTACCAATGGCCACCACTTTGCCCTGGTCGACCACGGCAATGCGGTCGGCGTGCTGTACCGTGGCCAGACGGTGCGCAATCACCACTGTCGTCCGCCCTGCCATCAGGCGCGGCAAAGCTTGCTGGATCAGGTGCTCACTGTGAGCTTCGAGCGCGCTGGTCGCCTCGTCAAGCAGCAGGATCGGCGCATCCACCAGCAACGCACGGGCGATCGCCAACCGTTGGCGCTGCCCACCCGATAAACCCACCCCGCCCTCCCCCAGGCGAGTCTGGTAGCCCTCTGGCAACTGGCGTATGAACGAGTCGGCATGGGCTGCGCGCGCTGCAGCTTCGATGTCGGCCAGGCAAGCGTCAGGGCGTCCATAGCTAATGTTGTCCGCCACTGTCCCCCGAAACAGTGCCGGTTGCTGTGCGACCAGTGCAAACTGCTGGCGAAGGTGGTCGGGGTCGAGCTGGTCGATGGGTTGATCATCGAGCAGAATCTGCCCGTGCTGGGGGTCATAGAAGCGCAGAAGCAAGTCGAACAGGGTGGATTTACCTGCACCGGAAGGGCCGACCAATGCAAGCGTCTGGCCTGCCTGGATGACCAGGCTCAGGTCATCGATAGCCTTGTGCTCGGGTCGCGACGGATAGGCAAACACCACGTGCTGAAACGCCAGGCAGCCCCGTGCACGGCCTCCCGCCAGCTGCCGCCCACTGGACGGGGCCAGAATCTGGCTTTGCGCTGCCAGTAATTCGGCTATACGCTCTGCTGCCCCAGCAGCGCGCTGGAGCTCGCCAATCACTTCGCTGAGTGTACCGAACGCACTGCCCACCACCAGGCTGTAGAACACGAACGCCGCCAACTCACCCCCCGACATGCGCCCGGCGATGACGTCCATGCCGCCGACCCACAGCATGGTGCCGATAGCGCCCAGTACCAGCACGATCACCACGGTGATCAGCCAGGCCCGCTGCGCGATGCGCTGGCGGGCCACTGTAAATGCCGACTCCACCGTATCGGCGAACAGTGCCCGGTCATGGGCTTGATGGGTATAGGCCTGCACGGTCTTGATCTGGCCCAGGGTCTCGGCCACGTAGCTACCCACGTCTGCCACCCGGTCCTGGCTCTGGCGTGAGAGGCTGCGCACACGGCGACCGAACAGCAGGATCGGGGCCAGCACCACCGGCAATGCCACGACCACGATGCTGGTCAGCTTGGGGTTGGTGATGAACAGCAAGGCCACACCGCCCACCACCATGAGCGCATTACGCAGGAACATGGAGAGGGAAGAGCCAATCACCGATTGCAGCAACGTGGTGTCGGCCGTCAACCGAGACTGAATTTCCGAGCTGCGGTTGTCTTCGAAAAAACCAGGGTGAAGCTCGAGCAGATGGTCGAAAACAGCGCGACGAATGTCCGCCACGCACCGCTCACCTATCCAGGAGACGAGGTAGAACCGGCTGAAGGTCCCTGCCGCCAGGGCCAACACCAGCAGCAGGAAGAGCCCAAGTGTCTGGTTGAGCTGATGGACAGAACCGGTCATGAACCCCTGATCCACCAGCAGGCGGATGCCCTGCCCCATGGACAAGGTAATGCCGGCGGTCACCACCAGTGCCAGCAAGGCCATCACCAGGCGCCGCCAATACGGACGAACAAAATGCCAGCCAAGGCGCAAAGCGCGGCTAGGGCGCGGAATTGTAGAGGCCATGGATCTGCTCACGAAGGCGGAACGTGCAGCCTACCATTCATGCCGCAGAACGGAACTGTCCGGTGCTGCTATAGCCTATTGTTCTAACCGCGCTCTGGCACTTTTTCGCCATCTCTGGTGGACTAAGGCCCTGCCCCAGGTTGCGCCGCACCCGCGTCGACGATCTGCCAGGCGCAAGGTTGACCCCAGTCGTCATTTGAAGAGGAGACCCTGCATGAGCTTGCACCATGACCGCGAACACCACACGCCCCGTCACGCACCGTCGCCCCAGGCAAGCGGCGCCCTGATCGACGCCCAAGGGCGGGAGGTGCCGATCACCGAGCAAATGATCCAGCAGGCCTGCAAGGCCCTGGAAGAAAGCCGGGTCGAGCGCTCGCAGAAAAACTGATCACCCTATTCCTGACCCGGCGCTCGCGCCGGGTTTTTTATGCATGCTGCTCTGCCCTGGGGCTGCATCCGAGCGTCAGACCCTCTTGGCTCCCAGGGCGTCAATCAGCCGCGCGAGCTCGGGCGAGCTCCCACGGATGCGCACGGACAGTCCTTCGATCTCACGGCGCGGCGGATAGTGTTTGCGCAACGCGTCGAAAGCGGCACGTTGATGCTGCACGTCTTCGCTCAGGCTACGGCGGAAATCGGCATCATCGCGGCGCGGATCGTAGACGGCGCGGCACAGCATCGCCAGTGCCCATTGCAGATCGACCTCGGCATCCAATTCAATCTGCGCCACGGGTGGACGCGGTAACAGGTCGGCAAGCTGAATGACCTCATTCACGCCCAGATGTTGACACAGCGCGCGGTAGATCTGGGCGGTGCCACGCTGACGGCCATCGAGGCTATAGCCGGCGATGTGGGGGGTGGCAACGGTACACAGGTCTGCCAACTGCAAGTCGACCTGGGGCTCGCCTTCCCACACGTCCAGCACCGCGTGCAGGTCATCGCGCTGCTGCAGGAGCGCTCGTAACGCGCCATTGTCCACCACCGCCCCTCGACTGGCGTTGATGAGCCAGGCGCCGGGGCGCAGTTTCGCCAGTTCCGCAGGGCCGAACAGGTGCCAGGTCGGGTACTGGCCACCGCGTTCGAGGGGCGTGTGCAGGCTGATGACGTCGCAGGCTTGCAGGAGCGTATCGAGTTCGACGTAATCACCGCCTTCAGCGGCCTGGCGCAGTGGATCGCAGACCATCACCTTCCACCCCAAGGCGCGCAGCACGCTCACCAACCGCCCGCCTACTTGGCCTGCACCCACCACGCCGTAGACGCGCTCGGGCAGCGATGCACCCTCAAGGTCAGCGAGGGTCAGCAGGCTACCCAGCACATAGTCCACCACACCCCGGGCGTTGCAACCGGGGGCACTGCTCCAGCGGATACCCACTTGGTCGAAGTAGTCGAGGTCAAGGTGATCGGTGCCGATGGTGCAGGTGCCAACGAACTGCACGCGACTGCCTTCGAGCAGGTGCCGATCTACCTTGGTCACGGAGCGGACCAGCAGGATGTCGGCCTCCCGGACGCTAGCGGCGTCGAGGCTACGCCCAGGATAGCGACGAATCTCGCCAAACCCTTGGAAGAAGGCATCGAGCAAAGGGATGTTTTCGTCGGCAACTATCAGCATGGCGCTCTCCTGTCTGGGGAACGCAGTGTAGGCTCAACGCCGAGCGTGTTCCAGAGCGGCTCAGTCGGCTTTCTTGCGGATCCAGTAGAGGAAGGTGCCGGCGTCTTCCTGTTGTTCCAGCAGTTGGTGGCCCAGGAAGTTACAGAACTTGGGGATGTCGCGTCGGGTCGAGGGGTCGGTGGCGATGACTTTCAACAGACCGCCGGCGGCGAGGTCACGCACGTGTTGGTGCAGCATCATCACCGGCTCCGGGCAGTTGAGGCCGGTGGCGTCGAGGGTGGCATCGGGGGTGAGGTCGGTCATGAAGGGCTCCGCAAATGATGGGTATTGTGGCGCATTCTAGGGACGCGGGCCAAGTGGGGCTGTCGGGGCACCCGCGGGTTCAGGGGCGCCTGACCGGGCTTGAGGGGGGCGCGGTGGCCTCAAGCGTTTAGCTTCGCACATGATATTGCCAGGGCCGCTGCGCGCCCCATCGCGGCACGAGGCCGCTCCCACGCGGAATTCGTTGCCTTTGGAGTACGGTGCAAGGCGGACGCTCCATGCATAGTGGAAGAGTTTGCCAAAGTTTGTAAGATGCATGTTGTATGGCATTGCCAGTTCACCCAACTCCTTCTTTTGATAGATCACGGCCCTTACATTACAGCTCATGATATCGGCCAGGATGAAATGCTCGATGCGTGTTGCTGTTGCTGTTGCTGTTGCTGTTGCTGTTGCTGTTGCTGTTGCTGTTGCTGTTGATCTTGATCTTGATCTT
>NZ_DIIQ01000004.1:0-79959 GCF_002420785.1 Pseudomonas sp. UBA5666
TACGAAACTAGGGGCGATTCAATCATCAAGGCTTCAAGGCTCGTGGACCTACAGAAACTACTATCCTCACTTGATGACCTGATCACAGAGAGATGATGGGTAGCTTTCGGTACAGGCCGAGGGATGATTGAAGCGTTCTTTCGCCGAAAGAGGGTGACTCACCAAAGGCGGCGGGACGGACAAAGTGATTTCACCGCTCGCGGTTTCGTATGAGGCTCGCGTCGACAGCGTAACGATCATAGCCCGTCGTCTGGCTGGCGAAATGGTCTGCCGCGCTTGTTTCTTGCAATGTCCGTCAGCGCTTACTCCGTCCAGTGCATAGCGGCAGAAATCAGACTATACATCTTCCCTGTAGGGCATTTCCCAAAGATACTCTCACCCATTGCAGTGTTCCAGGTTGGCCCCTAATCTCAGCCAGTCGTTGCGACTCAACGACCGGCTTTGACAGGCCGACTCAAATTGCAATCCATAGCTTGGCCTTCAATGGCGGCTGTACATGGGGCGCCTTCGGGTGCGCCGGGTTTCTCAATTTGACCGGTCTGTCAACCTGTGTACAGCTGCCACCCTTTGTTTGACAGCAGATGGCGGTAGTACCCAATCTCAAATTGAGGGTCATACCATGCTGAAAATTGTGCCGGATCCCCCTTCCTTCTCTCCACTTAAGGTACTGCTTTTCGATTTCAGGACGCTGTTCGTACTGTTCGAGGCTGGCAGTTAGCAGCACACGGGCATGCAGCCTAGATTTCCCATCTCACAACGCCGGTGGCTGCGCTCACCAAGACACTCGCAGTACTGTTGAGGTAGTGCAGGAATTGGTTCAACTCGCAGACGCGAAGGTAATCCACGAATCGTTCGCTGGGTTCTGGGCTGACGGAGCCGTGTGCGAGAAGGGTCAACTATCTTACTTAAGGGTGATCAGTCGATGGCCAATGAAGAAACCCCGTTAACCGTAGGCAAAACCACGTTTTATCAGGGTCAAAATCAAACCCATCCTTTGTTTCGTATCGAACCTGGTATTCCCTGCGATTACGCGCGCGAGCAAGCTTCAGAGCTGATGGGGTACGCACGGGATTTGTCTCTTGACGGTCTTCTGGAAGACAAGCCACAGTTACTATGAGCTTCACAGTACCTGTGTGCGATGGCCAAGGCCTTGCTCGATGACGCAGAGCTTGGAATGATGAGGGCCCCTTAGAGCTTCCGTATGACTGAACAGAGCAAGAGGGCTGCGCAGCAGCCCCCTCCCTCTCAAACTTCGCTCATTTCCTCAATCCGTCGCGACATCGGCTCCTGCATGGGCGCTACATGTCCGGCCAGGCCCACGCGCATGTCATTGCCACTGGGCTGCTGATACAAGCTCAATCCAAACTCCGGCAGCACCGCCAGCAGGTAATCGAAGATATCCCCCTGGATGCGCTCGTACTCGGCCCACACCGTGGTGGTGGTGAAGCAGTAGATTTCCAGCGTAACCGATCCATGAACCCCACCCACCGCAAGGTGGAAGCCAAGGTTACCGTGGCATCTCTGGCGAACAGTTCCATGGCAGCAGCGCTTCGTAGTCTGCTACTGACGACGCATGCGGCAGTCGCTCAAGTACGTGGCGCAGCCACGTATAGGGCTCTTGGCCGTTGATCTTGGCGGTTTCGACCAAGCTGTAGATCTGCGCGCTGGCCGTGGCTCCCTTGGGCGTGTCACTGAACAGCCAAGCCTTGCGCCCGATCACAAATGGCTTTATGGCCCGCTTTGCCAGGTTGTTGTCGATCGGCAGGTGGCCCGCCTCGACGTAGCGTTCCAGGCGGTTCCAGTTGTTTGCCAGGTAATGCACCGCCTTGCCCAGTACGCTTTGCGGTGTCACTTGCGAGTGCGTCTTGTCGAGCCAACTTTTCAACTGCTCAAGGATCGGCAGGCTTCGTTCCTGACGACCGATAAAACGATGTTCATCGCTGGCATCCTTGAGGTCGCGTTCGATGCCATACAGTTTGTTGATCATCGTCAGCGCAACATCGGCGCGACCGGTCTTGCCCTTGGGCTGCACCTTCTGCGCTTCGACGAATTTACGCCGGGCATGCGCCATGCACGCCAGTCGTTCAACACCCGGCTGTAGCGCCAACGCGTTGTAGCCGGCGTAATCATCGGTCATCACGTATCCGCGATAGCCCTCCAGCAGGCGCAGCGGCACCTCCTGCGCGCGGCTGGTGGTGTAATCGAACAGCACGACTTGTCGATCAGGCGGGCCACTGGCCTGCACCCACATCCAGGATTGACTGGTCGGATCACGATCCGGCTCTTTGAGCACCTGCACTCTGGTTTCGTCGCAATGGATCACCGGGCTTTCCAGCAAGCGGTCACGCATCAGGTTCAGCAATGGCTGAACGTGTTCGCTGCACTGGATGACCCAGCGGGCTAGGGTTTGCCGGGGGATCTCGATACCATGTCGGCTCAGCACCGTCTCGAAGCGGTGCAGCGGTAGGCCATCGACGTACTTAGTGGCCAGCAACATGGCCAGCACGCTGGGACTGGCCATGCTCTTTTCGATCAACTGCGCCGGCTTGCTAGCGGTGACCGGCGCAGTTTCGCAACCACGGCAGCCATAGACTTTGCGTACGTGTTTGAGCACACGGATCTGCATCGGCACGATGTCGAGCTGTTCGCTGGTTTGCTCGCCAATTACGTGTTTGCGGCAACCACAGGCGCAAGTCAGTTCGTGCTCGGGCAAGTCATGAATGACTTCAATACGTGGTAGGTCAGCCGACAGGGGTTTGCGTTTGCCACGCGGCTTGGTCGGCGCAACAACATCTTCGTCGACATCATCAGCGGCAGGTACCCACTGGCTTTCAGGTTCGTTAAACAAAGCCAGTTGGGGTGTGTTGGACTCGACGGTTTGCTCGGACTTGCGATTGAACAGCCGGTCGCGCAGCAGCTTGACCTGTTCTTTAAGATCGACGATCTGGCCTTTATCGACCGTGCGCTCGGCCAACAACTGCGCAAGCAGTTGTTTGAGCGCGGCAGGGTCGTCAGGAAGGTCATCGGGCACTTAAATCATGGCCCGGATTATACCGGCTCAGGCGACGAAACGGGGTGTCATTACCTGATGCGGACGGTTGCGCCAGAGATCGAAACCGTCGAGTAGCCAATTCAGTTCCTGGACGGTCAGAACGATAGCTTCGTCGGTGGCGTCGGGGGAGGTTTTAAAACGCTCGGCTTCGAGGCGCTTGAGCCAAAGGCAGAAGCCGTTGCGCTCCCAGTACAACACCTTGATGCGGTTACGGGCTTTATTGAGGAAGACGAAAAGTACCGGGTCGAACACGGCGACTTTGATATCCAGTTCGATCAGGGCAGTGAGCCCGTCGATGGACTTTCGAAAGTCCACGGACTTGGGGTAGAGGTAGACTTTTTCGACTTTGCTGTCGGGACGCATCATGGTGGGCTGGCTCCAGAAAGAAATCGGGGGGGCAGCATGGTGAATCAGGTGGACGCTTGGAATGTGGGGATGATGGATCCCTTACGCATCACCGTTGACTTGGGTGATCCTCCGGGTACGGCTGTCGTGAACCAAGCCCAGTTGAAACTGGGCTTGGCCCTGCGGGCTTCCATCCTCACCTCTACGGCCATTGTGGCCTGCGCGCTCCGCTTTCCCAGTGAAGCTTGGAGCGGGTATGTGCGGGTTGTGAAGTTAGTTTGATTAAGAGTTTGTATTCTGCCAGTGCTGGGGATTGTGTAACCCTTGAGCAAATATTCTTGATGGTGCCCCTTTGTCAGTGACTGCGAGCACGGCTTATGGTTTTCAGTATTTCAGGGATCTCATCATAGTTGTCATACCAAATGATATTAACGCCTAGTTCAAGCATGAGCGCCTCGTTTAGGGCGTGATGTGTGTCTAGAAATTTCTGGGCTCCATTTAAATTTTGTAGGACGGCACTCTGTTTGTCGTCTAAAAAGTCATGGCAGAACTCATCTTGGCCTAATCTCTTCATAAAGGCGTAGTGTTTATTTTGTTCCACGCTCCGTGCGGAAATATCGAGGAGTCTTCTAAGGTTTGGGTCTGTCATAGAGAGACCTATCATTAGGCAGTTGTTTTCGCGTAGGCAGTTGAGCTGAACTAGATTTGACCAGTGATATGCGTTTGTATAAATGTGATGATAACCTTCCTCTGAAAAGACCAGAGTTGATTTTTCCAATGAATGATAGTTCGCTCGATCCTCTGGAAGGAAGCCGTGTACGTGATGAACAGGTAGCTCCTCAGGGTCGTAAGCTTCGCTTTCAGTATAAATGCTTCGGTGAGGAATGCTTGCTGCGCTTAGTTGTCTTTCAAGTAAGTCATCAAAATTATAGTTGATTACAGATTTTATTTTTGCTCCAGTTCGCCTTGGCATGCACATGGAAGCAATTTCACGGATTAGTGGTGAGCATATATCAAATTTTTTATTTCTTAGTTCGTACAGACTTTTGGTGATAGCGTTTACGAAGTTGTTGTTGGCGGAGGGGTTGCTGCTCAGACCTTTTCTAAGATATCGTGCGCCCATTAGAGCAGAAGACTCAGATACTTTGTTAAAACGATCTACCATTTCTCTGATGTCGGAGCTATTGATGGCTTTGTCGGTGTCAAACTCTTGGCTCAAGTAGGATATAAAAAGCGAATTGAGTAAGTTTCCCCATCCAGGCATGCCAGCACTGCTGGATACACCTGCCCCTAAAAATAATGAAAACTGTCCTCTTTCAAAGCTTTCTTTTAAGCTTTGGATGATCGACTCTCTTTTTTCCTTCCAATCCTGTGTCGCTGGCTTTACAGTGGCCTCGAGGTTTAATGAGAAAATGTTTTCAATTATCTCGTTGGCCTTGGACTGATGTTTACTTACTAGCTTGTTGAGATCTTCTGCCCCCCAAATTCTTACTGTGGTTAACTTATTTTTAATTGCAAATAGTTTGGCGCTGGCTTTGATGTTTTCGGGTAGCGGCTCGGAGGTGATAATTACTAATGTGTTAGGGTGAGGGTTGTCAGGGTTGGAATTAATTTGAAGGGCGGTTTTCGTTACGAAGTTTGAAAGTCCTTTGGCTAAAAGAGGTCTGGCATCGTATTTTATTTCGAAATAAACGCACCCTTTGTAATTGTCAAAGCCCTCGGGGGCGACTGCTGAATACCAGTCAGTGGTTGAGCGCGCAGGTAGTAAGGGTTTGTTTTGTTGTGATAAGTGATGCTTTAGGAGGTTTAGAACGAAAGTCTCAAATGACTGTCCTCTTCGCAAATCATCTTCGTCAATGTTTTTGAGAATGTTTTCTAAGCGCATTTCCGCTCCCTGGTTGATTGGTCTAAGTGGTTCTAAGTTAAAAACTACGGTAAGGTGCAATAAAATATGTGTCTATCTTATATCTGCGCAGTCAGTTGGTGTGTGCACGCTTGCCGTTAAGTAAATCGCTCTGAATAACTCGACCTTCTAACGGTGATCACTCGAAATTCCCCGAGGTGTAGTGGACACTGGGACGAAATATAAACCTGTTCACTGCGTTGTCTCGAATCCCTTGCTGTAGTAGGGCTGTGTGTCGACATGGCTTACAGATGGCTCCGCTAGGCATGAGATTTTCCAACACGAGGAGGACTGGTTTTGAGGAATCTGAGGATTCTAAACTATTGTGGTGGCCCTATACCATCACAGCATGATTTCAGCTTATTCTCTGGTCACCCTTGCTGGTGAAAGCCAGCACATCATGGATGGAGAAAGGTAATGAAGCTGCACAGTGTTCGACTGAGAAATTTTCAATCATTCGGGGAGCCAACCTCGATTTCATTCGAGGATTCCACCTTTCTGATCGGCCCGAACGGAGCTGGCAAGACCGCCGTCCTACAGGCTTTATGCCGAATGTTTTGCTTCGACCCATCTCTTCGTCGAATCCGACGCTCGGATTTCTTCGTTCCTTTCGATGAGGTGGAGGCCCCAGAAGAGCGCTCCTTTGGCTTGAAGCCGACTTTCTGTTCCCTGAACTGCTGGAAGAGGAAGACAACGTAACCGTAGCCCCTCACTTCGCTCACATGCGCATGGACTCACCAGATGGCATCCCTCGTGTCAGATACCGCCTGGAAGCCACGATGGGGATTGCCGGCGATATCGAGGAGTCGCTTTCGTACGTGTTGGATGCCAGCGCTGAGGGTGTTGCACTTAGCACTACACCGGTGACCCGACATCATCGCAATGCCATCCAGATGCATTACCTACCTGCAAGGCGCGACCCGGCAGACCACATTACCTACGGGGCCAACGCGTTGCTTGGCCGTTTGCTCCGTGCCGTGGATTGGGAGTTGGATCGGGGAGTGGTTCAAGACCTCACTGATAAGATCAGCGAGTCGCTATCCTCCAACGTATCCATCAAGGCCTTCAGCGAAATTCTGAGTACCACTTGGAAGGGGCTGCATCGCGGCACCTTCTTCTCTGATCCCAAGCTGACTTTTATCACGTCGGAAATCGAGTCTCTGCTTCGTCACATGTCGGTTTCTTTCACTCCTGGCCACGACGATAATCTGGTGGATTTCTCGCGCCTGTCCGATGGTCAGAAATCGATGCTGTATCTCTCACTGGTTCTGTCATCTCATGCGATAGGCCGCGCAGTGCTGAAAGGGGAGTCGACGGCATTCGACGTACAGCGGCTAAAGCCACCATCGTTCACACTGATCGCAATCGAAGAGCCTGAGAACAGCCTCTCTCCCCACTATCTGGGGAGAATCGTCAATGCTTTGAATAACTCGATTGGCGGATCAGACTCTCAGGCGCTGATTGCTACCCACGCGCCCTCCATGTTGCGTCGTGTAGAGCCCGAGCACATTCGGTACCTCAGGCTCAATGAAAATCGTGTCACCAAGGTATCCACGATCCAGCTGCCCGAGAATGACGGCGATGCCCGTAAGTTCGTCAGGGAAGCCGTCCAAGCGTTTCCAGAGATCTATTTCTCTCGTTTGGTGGTGTTGGGGGAGGGTGATAGCGAGGAAATAGTTCTCCCACGAATCCTCAAAGCCAAGGGAGCGCCTGTTGACGAGTCTGCAGTCACCATTGCTCCGCTCGGAGGTCGCCATGTTAACCATTTTTGGCGGCTGCTTGAGGGGCTGGGTACCCCGTATCTGACTTTGTTAGATTTGGACGTTTCCAGATATCAAGGTGGATGGGGTCGGGTTCACTACGTCAACAATCAGTTGAAACTTCATCACCCGGCGCAACAGCTGCCTACCGATTGGGATATACCTAAGTGGAACGCGGTAGACGTACCAATCAGGAAGAAAAACCGTTTCAGAGATCTTCACCTTGTGCCAGAGCTTGAGCAGCGTAGGGTGTTCTTCTCTTCTCCAATGGATCTCGATTTCTCAATGATCAAGGCTTATCCAGTAGCCTATGGAGTAGAGCGTGCGGCACCGGATGAAGATACCCTCAAAGCCGTTTTGGGTAAGAAAAGGCATGAGCCAGAACAGTATACCGACGAAGAACAGGAGCTTTTCGCTACCTATCATTCTAAGTTCAAGCTGGGTAGCAAACCTGCTGCACATATCGCGGCACTTGCCGAACTCACAGACGAAGAGCTCCTAGACAGCCTCCCTGCCTCGTTCAACCGGCTTGCTGATGCGGTGATTGCTGCACTGGAGGGGTTGCCGGAATGACCTCCTTAGAAGCGTGGTCGCCCGCTGACGGGTTAACACTAGAGAAGAATGCATTACTTGCGGTCAAAGAGCTGGAGCAATCACTGGCTTTGACGGCAGGGCCAGGAGCCGGTAAGACGGAGGTGTTAGCCCAGCGTGCCGACTTCCTGCTCAGAACTGGCGAGTCTCGGTACCCCAAACGAATTCTGGCCATCTCATTCAAGGTCGATGCAAGCAAAAATCTTAAGCAGCGTGTACAAAAGAGGTGTGGTTTTGAGCTCGCATCACGCTTCGATAGCTACACCTTCCACGGCTTCGCAAAGCGGATTGTCGACCGGTTTAGGCCCGTACTGCAGGGAGCAGACTACCTTGAGCCAGGATACAAGATCGGTACTCAGTTCGTTCGTGGGAAGCAGATCAAGTTCGATCAATTGATACCGCTTGCTATCAAGATACTGTCCTCTTGTGCGGCGGCTCGCAACGCTCTCTGCCAAACCTACAGCGATGTCTTCCTAGACGAGTTCCAGGATTGCACCACTGAGCAATACCAGCTCCTGCACCTCATTTTTCTGGGAAAGCCCATACGGTTGACGGCTGTTGGCGATGTCAAGCAAAAAATCATGGGATGGGCGGGAGCAATGGACGGAATCTTTGCCCAATTTGTCGATGACTTTGAAGCAAAACCCCTCCATTTATTTAGGAATTTCAGATCGAAGCCCAGATTGCTGCGTATGCAAAACGAGGTAATTCGAGCCCTCGATCCTGATGCCGTCATGGCCGGGGAGCTTATTGCCGGCGACGAGGGAGAGATCATTGCCTACCACTTTGACGACTCTGAGCGAGAGGCGGGCTACATAGTAAATGCTATTCGGCATTGGGTCACGGTTGACCAGATCCCGCTGCATGAGATCGCTATTTTGTTCTCCCGGCAAATCAGCGACTACGGCACATTTATCATGGACGGCCTAGACGCAGCTGGCATTCCATATAGAAACGAGCACCAATCTCAGGATCTGGTCAATGAGCCGGCGGCGCGCCTGATCATCGATTACCTCGCTTGTCTCTACAGGCCGAGAGAGCCGAAAGGATGGATGCGGTTGATGGAGCAGTTCTCCGTGGTCGACTCAGAGGACAATGAATCAACGGTGCAGGCAGTTTTTGAATCGATCTACGGCGCTCACCGTAAGCGAGTCAAGCTGTCAGTTCGGTCTGCTGAGCCTTATGAGTCCTGGTGGGATATGGCTCAAGAATTCCTTGAGGAAGTAGGGCTGCCCTTGTTGACGTCTCTGTCGCCAGACTACGAAGCAAAAGCAAGGCTTGGAGAAGTGGTGGATCAAACCCATCAACAGCTCAACGTGCTATATGAGCAGGGTTCGGATCTGTTGAGTGCACTAGATCGGTTCTCCAATGATCAGGCAATCAGGCTGCTTACGGTTCACAAAAGCAAGGGATTGGAGTTCCACTCGGTCGTCATGCCTGCGATTGAAACGCAGACGTTTTGGGGAAAACCCTACGAGGAACGATGTTCTTTCTTTGTTGGGATTTCTCGAGCGAAAGACCGGTTGCTGCTTACGAACTGCGAGAGACGTTTTACGCCGCCTACACACCCTGCAAGGTGGAATGAGTCACGTAGCCAGCATGCCGAATTCATGGGTTACGTCGTCCCGTTCCTGTCTGATGAGGCGTGAACGCAGATCGAAACCATCGGGGGGTGGTACGAAAGGTCTCCTCCAGAATACTCACGGCCAGTAAATAAAAACGCCGCGTTAGTCGCGGCGCTTTTAGGCTACTGTATGGTCTTCACCATGCTCCTAGATACCCATCCCTGGATCTCAATGTCCTCGTGCTTGTAAATGACCTCCAGCCAAGTCTTGTCGGTCGCGGCGTTTTTCAAGGTAGTTGTCGCGTCCGCCGTCGTGCTACGCGACCTTCGTCACCACAGTCAGCGTTCTTTCAGGGTTCAAATACACCGTTCCTATTGGGCTCCAATTGCGGGTGATGCCCGACCATCGTTCGGGTCGTTTGTCTCTGGCTTGGCGATAAATCGCATCACGCCGAGCCAGGATTTCCCGGTCTTTTCCTTCGTGGCGTTGAGCCGGTGTCACGAAGCGGATTCGGCTATGGCGATGTTCCGTGTTGTACCAGGTCATAAAGTCTCTCACCCAGATACGCGCATCCTCCAGGCTGGCAAATCCACTCTGTGGCCATTGAGGGCAGTATTTCAGCGTTCTGAACAGTGATTCAGAGTAAGGATTGTCGTTGCTGGCGCGTGGTCGGCCACGAGAAGGCGTGATGCCCAGGTCGTACATCTTGGTCAGCAGCGTCACAGACTTCATTGGTGCTCCGTTGTCCGAGTGGAGTACCAGCGGCTGCCACCAACACTTCTCTTGAGTCACGCTCCGTTGCAGTAACGCAGCTGCGTTTTCGCCATTTTCTGCCTCGTAAACTTCCCAGCCCACGGCCTTGCGGCTGTAGATATCTACCATCAGAGGTAGTAAAACTTCCCGCGAACCGGTGACGGTAGGTAGGTGATGTCCCACGACCACACCTGATTAGCGGCTGTCGCCGCATAGGTGGTGGGTGCCTCATGACGATGCGGTCTCTTGGCTCGCGAGCGATGATGCTGTTGGCCTGCGGCATGCAGTACACGGTAAAAGGTCGCTTCTGAGGCCATATATCGGCCCTCGTCAGCCAGCTGCGGCACGATCTGACTTGGCGGCAGATGTGCGTATGCCTTGCTGTTGCACAGCGCTACGATAGCTTGGCGCTCAAACTCACTGAGCGCGTTGCTGGGCACAGGCCTCACGGTTGTGGTACGGCCATCAGCACGCATCTCATCAGGTAAGCTCCAGCGATGTAGCGTTCGTAGCGAAATGCCGACCTTCAGACAAGCGGGTGCCCTGCGGGCACCCGCCGCAACAGCCTCATTAAGCCAACCAACGATTAACTGCCGTTCTGGCAACGAGGTCAGTTGCCCTCGTCGTCGCTGCCCCAGTAGGCATTGAGCTTTTTTCGCAGCACCAGCAAGGCCGCGGCTTCAGCCAACGCCGCATCCTTGCGACGCAATTCCCGCTCCAGCTCACAGATACGATTTCTGTCGTCTCGAGACTGACCCGCACTCACATTTTTAGCGGTCGACTGCTTTGTGCTGCTGGCGATAAATGCATTACGCCAATCGGTTATCTGCTCAGGGAAAATGCCTTTGCGCCGGCAATATTCGCCGATCTCCAGCTCCGAAAGCGCTGCAGTTTCCATGATGGCCGCCATCTTGGCTTCGGCTGACCAACTCTCAGCGGGTTGCTTGGTATCGGACAATTGCGTTCCTCTGGCCGCAGCCTGCTTGCGCCAATAATGGAGAGACATATCGCTGCATCCCTCGCGTCGGGCGACCTCCGCCGCCGATAGGTTCAGTGGTGGAAGCATCATTTTCAGCAGTGCGGCTTTACGTTCTTCGGAATAGAAAGGCATGACCATACTCTTGCCGCCCCCGGAATGCTTTTCAAAAAGCGGGGGACACGACAACTACCCTGACACCGGGGGGCCCCCTCCCTCTCAAACTTCGCTCATTTCCTCAATCCGTCGCGACATCGGCTCCTGCATGGGCGCTACATGTCCGGCCAGGCCCACCCGCATATCATTGCCACTGGGCTGCTGATACAAGCTCAATCCAAACTCCGGCAGCACCGCCAACAGGTAATCGAAGATGTCCCCTTGGATGCGCTCGTACTCGGCCCACACCGTGGTGGTGGTGAAGCAGTAGATTTCCAGCGGCACGCCTTCTGCCGTGGTCTGCATCTGGCGGACCATGCAGGTCATGTTCGCGTGCACGTCGGGATGGTTTCTCAGGTAGGCCAGAGCGAAGGCGCGGAAGGTGCCGATGTTGGTCAGCTTGCGGCGGTTGGCCGAGAGTTCCGCCACCGGCCCCAAGGCTTCGTTCCAGCTTTGCAGCTCCTGACGCTTGCCGGCCAGGTAGTCACCCAGCAGGCGCACCTGGCCCAGGCGCTGTTCCTCTTCTCGGGTCAGAAAACGGACCCCGGCGGCATCGATGAACAGGCTGCGCTTGATGCGCCGGCCGCCTGACTGCTGCATGCCACGGTAGTTGCGGAACGATTCGCTCATCAGGCGCCAGGTGGGGATGGAAACGATGGTCTTGTCGAAGTTCTGTACCTTGACCGTGTGCAGGGTAATGTCCACCACATCGCCATCGGCGCCGACCTGCGGCATTTCGATCCAGTCGCCGACGTGCAACATGTCGTTGCTGGTCAGCTGCACGCTGGCCACGAACGACAAGAGCGTGTCCTTGTACACCAACAGCAGCACGGCCGACATCGCGCCCAGGCCAGACAGCAGCAGCAACGGCGAACGGTCGATCAGGGTAGCGACGATGACGATGGCCGCGAAGATCCACAGCATCATCTTGGCCAGTTGCACATAGCCCTTGATGGAGCGAGTGCGGGCGTGCTCGGTGCGGGCATAGATGTCGAGCAGGGCATCGAGCAGGCACGACAGGGCCATGGTCATGAACAGCAGCGTGAAGGCCAACGCCAGGTTGCCCAGAAAGTGCTGGGCGGTGTCGGACAGCTCCGGCACCAGCTTGAGCCCGAACTGCAGCACCAGCGACGGTGTGGTCTGCGCTAGGCGGTGGAAGACCTTGTTGTGACGCAAGTCGTCGAGCCATTTCAGGGCTGGCTGGCGTGCCAGCAGGCGGGCGCCGTGCAGCACCAGAAAGCGCGCCAGGCGCCCTAGAATCAGCGATATCACCAGCAATACGGCTAGGCCGATGGCGGCGTGCAGCATGGGGTGTTGGTCGAGTGTGCCCCACAGGTCGAGGGAGTCGCGCCAGAAGCGTTGGATGTCCATGGGCTTGCTTACAGTCTTGTTGCCAAACGAAGCGTTATTAGAACGCGGATGGGCAGGCCCATGCCAAAAGAAATTCGGCTAAATCGCTAGAAAACGTTACCCTATGCAGCTGATTTCCGTACTTGCCTGAGGTTACCTCCGTGTTCTCCCAATTCGCCTTGCACGAACGCCTGCTCAAAGCCGTGGCCGAGCTTAAATTCGTCGAGCCTACCCCGGTGCAGGCCGCCGCCATTCCCCTGGCGCTGCAAGGGCGGGACCTGCGTGTCACCGCGCAGACCGGCAGTGGCAAGACGGCAGCGTTCGTTCTGCCGCTGCTCAATCGTCTGGTCGATCTGCGCGAGCGTCGTGTGGAGATTCGCGCGCTGATCCTGCTGCCTACCCGTGAGCTGGCACAGCAGACCCTCAAGCAGGTGCAGCTGTTCTCGCAGTTCACCTACATCAAGTCGGGCCTGGTGACAGGGGGCGAAGACTTCAAGGAACAGGCCGCCATGCTGCGCAAGGTGCCGGACGTGCTGATCGGCACACCGGGCCGTTTGCTTGAGCAGCTCAACGCCGGCAACCTTGACCTGTCCCACGTCCAGGTGCTGATCCTGGACGAGGCCGACCGCATGCTCGACATGGGCTTCGCCGAGGACATGGAGCGCCTGTGCAAGGAATGCGAAAACCGCGAGCAGACCCTGCTGTTCTCGGCCACTACCGGCGGCGCAGCCTTGCGCGACATGATCGGCAAGGTCCTGAAGGACCCTGAGCACCTGATGCTCAACAGCGTGTCACAATTGGCCGAGGGCACTCGCCAACAGATCATCACCGCCGACCATGACCAGCACAAAGAGCAGATCGTGCAATGGCTGCTGGCCAACGAAACCTTCGACAAGGCGATCATCTTCTCCAATACCCGCGCCATGGCCGACCGTATCTACGGTCACCTGGTCGCCAAGGACGTCAAGGCGTTCGTGCTGCATGGCGAGAAGGACCAGAAAGACCGCAAGCTGGCCATCGAGCGCTTCAAGCAGGGCAGCTCCAAGGTGTTGGTCGCCACCGACGTGGCCGCGCGGGGCCTGGACATCGATGGGCTGGACCTGGTCATCAACTTCGACATGCCACGCAGCGGCGATGAATACGTGCACCGGGTGGGCCGTACCGGGCGCGCCGGCGGCGAAGGCTTGGCGATCTCGCTGATCACCCATAACGACTGGAACCTGATGTCCAGCATCGAGCGCTACCTCAAGCAGCAGTTCGAGCGCCGGGTCATCAAGGAAGTCAAGGGCACCTATAGCGGGCCCAAGAAGGTCAAGGCGTCTGGCAAGGCTGCCAGTACCAAAAAGAAGAAGACGGACAAGAAAGGTGGTGACAAGAAGGCCACTGCCAAGCGCAAGCCTACGGCCAAGCCCAAGGCCAACGCACCGTTGACCAGCTCCGATGGGCTCGCACCGTTGAAGAAGCGCAAGCCCTCAGCCGAGTAATACCAGGGGCCTGGGCCAGGGCAGCGCTCAGCGCTGCTCTGGCCTAACGTCCCTGTATCACCCTGCCTTTTTCTCGGCCGCTTTCAATTCCTTGATACGCGTGTCGATCAACTGACACTTGTCCGGCAAGTCCTTGCTGGCGGTTCCCAGCTGCATGCCTTGCAGTTCCTCGTTGATTTCCTTGGCCTTCGCCGGGTTCTGTTCGGTCAGTTGAGCCACCAGCCCAGCCAGTTCCTCGCGCTTTTGCGTCGCTTCTTCCGGCGTGCATGCCCAGGCGGGCAACGCGCTGCACAAGGTAACCAGGCAAGTGATACGCAGCAGTGGTTTCATCCTTTAGCCCTCCGGCGTTGTTGATGGACGGTTGAGGTGCAGCAAACCGATTGGTTCACAGCCTTGGATGAATGGGCAGAAGCTGGCGTGGTTTCTTGCAGCTAATGCACGCGACCTTCAGGCCATTTGCGTGGAACGTGCGAAGATTCGGAAGGTCCCAAGCCTGTGTACATCCTCGACGCACACCAGGAGGTAATCGCATGCGTACTGTCTATAACTGGGACCTGATCGAACGCTTGTTGCATGAAGTACAAAACGGTAGCGGGCAGAACTTCACGCCTCGCCCTTATGCCGAAGCGCATGCCGCTGATCTGGCGGCCAAGGGGGAGCCGGTCGGTGACCTGGATCGCCTCAAAACCCAGGCCTGCGACTATGAGAAGCTGCTTCTGGAGCGAGGCTATATTCAAAGCCGCCCGGAAGAGGAGGGTGGTAACGGCGAGAACTTCGTACTGACCGAGCGAGGGTCGCGCCTGATGAGCCTGATCGACAGCAGCATTCCAGGCTTTGAACACCCGCGGCAAGTGCTGGACGATCAGGAAGATGCGTTGGATGAACGCACCTTCGAGCACGTCTCGTCCAAGGCGCAGATTGCCGGTGGTGCCATTTAAGGCTGGCCAGTGAGGCATGCGTGAATCGATAATCTCCTGTCCCTCTCTTCAGGTGAATCACTGCGCATGCCTTTGTACCGTCTCGAGGTCCGCCGATGAGCGTGGCCCGCAAGAACCCCGATGCCTTCGCGTTCCAGGTCATGGTGGTGCTCTGCCTGATCTGGGGCAGCCAGCAGGTGCTGATAAAAACGGCCGCCGTGGACATTGCCCCGGTGATGCAGGCAACCCTGCGCAATTGCATCGCTGCGGTGCTGGTCGGGTTGATGGTGCTTTGGCGCGGCGACTGGAAGCAGATGGGGGTGACCTGGCGCGCGGGTGTACTGGCGGGTGGGTTGTTCGGGCTTGAGTTTCTGTTCATTGCCGAAGGGCTCAAGCTGACCACGGCCGCGCACATGTCAGTATTCCTGTACACAGCGCCAATCTTCACCGCCCTTGGCCTGCATTTCATGCTGCCCAGCGAACGGCTGAGGTTGTTGCAGTGGCTGGGTATACTGCTGGCGTTCGTGGGCATTGCAATGGCCTTTGCGGGTGGGACGTCATGGGCCAACATGGACGGGCGCACCTTGCTGGGAGATGCCTTCGGGGTACTGGCCGGCTTGGCGTGGGGCGCGACCACGGTCGTGGTCAGGGGGTCGCGGCTTTCCGAGGCGCCGGCAACCCTTACCCTGTTCTATCAGCTAGCCGTAGGTTTCGTCGGTTTACTGCTCATTGGGCTGATCACGGGGCAGGCCGGCGATGTGGTCATGACGCCGCTGGCGGTTGGGAGCGTGTTGTTTCAGGGCGTAATCGTCTCGTTCATCAGCTACCTGACCTGGTTCTGGCTGTTGCGCAAATACCTGGCATCGAACCTGGCTGTGTTTTCATTCATCACGCCCCTGTTCGGCGTCACCTTCGGGGTGTTGATCCTGGGCGAGCCGCTGACCGTGAATTTCGTACTTGGCGCTGTGCTGGTGCTCTTGGGGGTGGTTCTGGTAAGTGCCGAGCCCTGGGTACGGCAGCAATTGCGCAAATGGGTCGGATGAGGGGGCAAGCAGTAACATAGGGAAACGATTGGCGGTGCCAGGAAATCCCCCAAACGGCTTGATCGGCGTCACAATCACCCCCATCTGTAAGATCAGATATAGGCGTCAGCCGATACATGCGGCTATGATCTGTGTAAGGCAGCGCCGAACTGATTCGCCGTTAGGCTTACCCGTAAAGGGGGCATTATGAATAAAGCACTGTACAACTGGCTCCACGACCTTGGGGTTGCCTTGGGTTTGATTCCGCCGCCCTTGCAGCCGGTTCCCATACCGACTGACGAAAAGCAGCGCCCTCGCCAGCCACGACGCCGCTGAGCGAGCGAAGGCCGTTCTCCCCTTTTTGGGTAGAGCGGCTTTTTTGTTCCGATCAGCGTTTCTGCTCCCGGCACGTCCGCTGCCAGGCTCCGTCTGTTCAGGCGGCTTAATGCCGCCTGATGCAACCCCGCTCCGCCCCCTGTCATGCCTCCCGCTTCATGCGCTCATCCCCGTTCATTGCGACCTGTTTCAGCCAGCTGCGACATTGGGTTAAACATTGCGTTGATGTATTTCGTCAGGATGCAATAATTTCCTGCGGCTACGGCCTCCTATTTGAAAGCGCTCTGCTACATATCAACCTTGCGCCTATTTTTCTCACATTTTCATCCTGCAAGGATCGCCGAAGATGCGCACGAACCTGCCCGTCACCGAGCACGAAAGAACCTTCCCCGGCGATCAGCGCCTGATCTCGACCACCGATCTGGATAGCCGAATCACCTACTGCAACGAAGCGTTCGTGGCCATCAGTGGCTTCACCTATGACGAGTTGGTGGGTCAGCCCCACAATTTGGTACGTCACCCGGATATGCCCGCCGCGGTGTTTGGCCATATGTGGGACACCATCAAGCAGGGCAAGCCCTGGATGGGAATCGTCAAAAACCGGGCAAAGAACGGTGACTATTACTGGGTCAGTGCCTATGTCACGCCCATCTACGAACAAGGCCGCGTCAGTGGTTACGAGTCAGTGCGTTCAGTGCCCAGCCGCGCGCAGATCGCACGTGCCGAGCGCCTGTACGCACGCCTGCGCAGTGACCGCGCACCGTTGCCTTGGGTGGCACGTGTGCGTCAGCGCCTGGGGACTGGCTGGCCGCTTGCCGCCGCCGGGGTGATATCGGCGTTCGCCTATGCCAGCCTGCCGGCCTACGCTGCGCTGGCGGTACTGATGACCAGTCTGCTGCTGGCCTGGTACGTCATCGAACGCCAGCACAGCCAAGCCATCCAGCGCACGCTGGCCGCACACCCCAAGGCTTTCACCAGCCCGCTGGTGGCGCTGACCTATAGCGCCAGCCCCGGGCTGCATGGGCAAATGGACCTGGCCATCCTGAGTGAAGAAGCACGCCTGCAAACGGCCCTGACCCGGCTTGAGGATGCAGGCGTGGGGGTCAAGGACCGGGCGTCACAATCCTCGAAATTGTCAGACACCCAGGCCGCGATGCTTGACCGTCAGCGCAGTGAGACGGATCAATCGGCCACTGCCATCGCCGAGATGGCAGCCACCATCCAGCAGGTCACGCAGAACGTTCAGAACACGGCCCATGCTGCCGGTGACGCCGATCAGCTCGCTCAGCGCGGCAGCGAGCTGGCCCAGCAGAGCCTGCACGCCATGGACAGCATGAGCGAGGCGGTCAGTGACATTGGCCAGGCCGTCAATGCGCTCGCTCAGCAGACCCAGTCCATCGGCAGCGTGGTCGATGTGATCACTGCCATTGCCGAGCAGACCAACCTGCTGGCACTCAACGCTGCTATCGAAGCAGCCCGTGCGGGAGAGCAAGGGCGGGGGTTTGCCGTGGTGGCCGACGAGGTCCGTTCGCTGGCCCAGCGTACCCGCACCTCGACCGAGGAAATTCACCAGATCATCGCCACCCTGCGCGCCGGTGCCGAGCGGGCGGTGAGTTCCGCCGGCCACGGTGAACGCATCGCGCGCGACAGCAGGCAAAGCGTCGAGGCCGTGCAGAACGCGCTGGTCGGCATCGCCCAGGCGGTCAGCAGGATCACAGGCATGAGCCAGCAGATGGCTGCCGCTTCCGAACAGCAAAGCCATGTGGCCGAGGACATCAACCAGCAGATCACGCGCATTGCCCAGTTGTGCGATCAAAGCGCCGGGCAGGCACGGCAAGGCGCGCAAATCAGCCAGGACCTCGAACGCATGGCCGACTACCTCTATGGCTTGGCCGAGCGCTTCAATCGCTGATCGCCAATGCCTGCGTTGGGCGCGCTTTGGCCTGAAGGCGTGCCAGTTGATCTGCGATTGTGTGGCACACTGCGCGGCCAAGGAGATCCCATGTCCAGACCCCGCTGCGAGCGCTGCCTGCGCCCCCTCGACCATTGCCTCTGCGCCTTGATACCTGCGATCAGCAGCAGGACCCGCGTGTTGCTGCTGCAGCACCCAAGCGAGGCGTCTCATGCGCTGAACACGGCTCGCCTGGCAGCGCTTGGCCTGGTCAATGCCCAGTTGCACGTAGGTGAGGTATTCAAGGACCTGGATCAATGGCTGGCAATGCCAGGTTATCGGCCAGTGGTGTTGTTCCCGGGCGCGGACTCACAAGCGCTCGGGCCTTACACGCAGACCGACGGCATGCCGTTGTTGCTGGTTGTCCCGGACGGCACCTGGCGCAAGGCGCGCAAGTTGATGTACCTCAACCCGCTGCTGGCGGCTCTGCCGAAAGTAACCCTAGGGAATGTGACGCCGTCACGCTACCGACTGCGCAAGGCCCCGGAGGCAGGCGCGCTATCGACCATCGAGGCGGTGGTGCAGGCCTTGAACGTGCTCGAGCAACCGGTCAGCTTCGACGCCGTGCTGGCGCCGTTCGAAGGCCTGATCGAAGGGCAGATCCAAGCCATGGGGGCAGGCACCTACCAGCGTAATCATCGCAAGGACACAGGGGCGCCCTGAACGGCGCCCCGGTGCAATCAGCGCATCTCGGGCAGATGGGCTTCGGTGCGCACTTCGGTGGCAGCATAGGCGTCAGGCGGCAGCGAGATGCGCTGCTTGCTCAACAGCTCGCCCATGGTGGCCAGTACCCGGTAGCGGGAATAGGCTTCGGTGTAGCGTACCTCGGTGTAACGACGGTCGGCGTTGTACAGTTCGTTCTCACTGTCGAGCACGTCCAGCAGGGTGCGCTGGCCAAGGCCAAACTGGTCCTGGTAGGCAGCACGCACCCGTTTGGTGGTGTCGGCGTATTCGCGCGCGGTAGGCAACTGCTTGCTGGCGTTGTTCAAGGCGTTCCAGGCCAGGCTCAGGTTTTCGGTCAGCTCGCGCAGTGCATTGTTGCGAATGTCCATAGCCTGGTTGATCTTGTGCGCATCGGAGTTCAGGCGTGCCTTGTCGCTGCCACCGCGGAACAGGTTGTAGTTCATCTCTACGCCTGCCTGCCAGTCGTTGTTGCTGTGGCCTTTTTCACCGCCGGTGTTGTTGTTGGCACCGGTGGCCAGAATGGCATCAAAGCGCGGGTAGAAGGTCGACTTGGCAACCTTGTACTGCTCTTCGGCAGCGTTAACGTCTGCCTGGGCCGACTTGATGTAGGGGTTGTTCTGGCGCATGCCTTCGCGTGCTTCTTCCAGCGTTGCAGGCATCTGCACGGCAACCGCTTGCGGGTCTTCCAGCTCATCCGGCACACGGCCTACGACGCTGAAGAAGTTGGCCTCGGCATCGGCCAGGTCGACCTCTGCGGTATCCAGGTTGTTTTCCGCCAGGGCGCGACGGGCACGGGACTGGTCCAGGTCAGCCGTGCTGCCTACGCCCCGTTCGTTGCGCAGGCCGATCTGGTCGTTCACTCGCAGGTGGGCTTGCAGGTTGTTCTTGGCAAGGCTCACCAGTTCGCGGCGCTTGAGCACTTCCAGGTAGACCTCGATGGCGCGCAAGGCAACGTCCTGAGCCACCGCCTGGGTGTAGTACGCACGGGAAGTGGAGACCGCTTGGGTGCGGCCCACTTCGCTGGAGGTGTTGAACCCATCGAAGATCATCTGCCGCAGGCGCAGGTCGGCCTGGGAGTAGTTGAGGGTTTCTTTGTTATGACGGCCTTCTGCGCGCGTATTGGCGTTGTCAGAGCGCTGACGGCCGTAGCCCGCCACCAAGTCGACGGACGGGTAGTAGCCCCCACGGGCGAACTTCACATCTTCATCAGCAGACAACTTGCTGTTGCGGTTCGAGCTGACCTGGGGGTGGTAATCCACGGCGCTTTGGACAGCTTCGGTGATCGACATCGCCTGCACGTGGGCACTTGCCAGAGCCAACAGCAACGCGCTGGTGATGGGGTTCAAAAGACGCATACCTCTCCCTGATCCTGATTTTTCCTGCAGATCGCCAAAAAAATGACTATATTTTGATGCCGTATAGTGTTGCAGGTTTTTAAGCCCACAGCTAAGTACATTCACTGGAATGAGTAAGAAGATTTATTCATATCAACATGCCATGTTCGACATTAATTGTCTAACGATCAGTAGGGTTGCTGCTGAATCAGGCGCCACTCGGCGCCGTCCAGATGGCGCTGGACGTGGGCTACAGGCAGTTCCAGAACGGATTTAGATAAAAAACCAGCACGGAAGGCCAAATTGATATTTGGCGACAAATTATTGTCACTTACGCGGTGTATAGGTTTTTTGTCGAAGAATGTAGACAGTGACGCCCACCGCACTGGCCAGCATGAACAGCCGTGCCCAAGGAAACGCAACTAGGTAGCAGGAAACGGTGATACTCAACCACATCAGGCCTAGGGCATAAGCCTTGGCTTTGAGCGGCATCCCCTCGCCCCCGAGATAGCCCCTGATCCAGGGCCCCAGGCGAGGGTGGTTGACCAACCAGTTGTGAAAGCGCGGCGAGCTGCGGGCAAAACACGCCGCTGCCAGCAGGAGAAACGGCGTGGTCGGCAGTACCGGCAGGAAGATGCCGACCACGCCCAGCGCCACGCTCAGCCAGCCGATGGCCAGCAACAGGTAGCGCATGCCGGCTTAGTGGTGACGGGGCTTGAGCAGTGCCGGTTTCTCTTCCGGAGCATGCAGCAGCAGGAACAGCGCGGTCAGGGCCTCGGGAATCTGCACGATCATGTCGTCCTGGAGGCTGGCATTACTGGCGATGTCGGCAAATTCAGGCTGCTCGTCGAACAGGCCAGAACCGACCATGATCGGTAGCAGCATCTCGCTCACTTCTTCCTCGGCGTTCTCGAACCAGGCTTCCTCACGCAGGAAAACCCCTTCCATGAAGCCGATGCACCAGCCGCGCAGGTCGGAGTCGTCTGGGTCATCGCCCAGATCCAGGTCGCACGGCAGTTCGAACTCGTCATCGCTGGCCAACTGACGCGCGATATGGCCTTTGAGGGCAACCAGGGTGACTTCGATCTCCTCGCGCTGGGCCTCGCTGGCGTAGTGCGGTTCTTCGGCGAACAAGGCGTCGATCCATTCGCGCTCGGGCACCTCCTCGGCGTTGATCGACAAGGCAGTGAGGTAGCCGTGGGCGGCGACATAGTCCAGCGCTTCTTCGTGCAGCTCATCGGCGTCGAGGAAGGCTTGCAGGCGGGTCAGTTGCTCGGCGAAGGACATTACGGGGCTACCTTGGGAATAAACGATACCGAATTCTAGCACCTTGCAGCGTCAGCGGGGCAAAGACACGCCCATCGCAACGGTGCCAGTGCAGGGGGTGGGTGCGGTATACTTGGCGGTTTCCAGCCAAAGGCCCACCGTTGTCGGGCCCTTGGCAAAAACCGCTTACGCATTCGGCGTGTGCGGCGCGGGTTTTTCGTCCAGCCTGTAGCGGGGTGGTACGGCGTTTTTGGAGTTGCACATGCTCGAACAGGCTCAGCGCGTTCTCAAGGACATCTTCGGTTACGACAGCTTCCGAGGGCGCCAGGCAGCGATCATCGAATGCGTAGCCAATGGTGGCGATGCCCTGGTGCTGATGCCCACAGGTGGCGGCAAGTCGCTGTGTTTCCAGGTGCCGGGGTTGCTGCGCCCAGGCTTGACCGTGGTGGTGTCGCCGTTGATCGCACTGATGGACGACCAGGTCGCCACGCTCGATGAACTGGGGGTGTCGGCCGCTGCGCTGAACTCCACGCTCAACGCCGAGCAGCAACGTGAGCTGGCCGGGCGCCTGCGCCGCGGCGAGGTGAAGATGCTCTACCTGGCGCCAGAGCGCCTGGTGCAACCGCGCATGCTCGATTTTCTGCGCGACCTGGACATTTCGCTGTTCGCCATCGACGAAGCCCACTGCGTATCCCAGTGGGGCCACGATTTTCGTCCCGAATACTTGCAACTGGGCCAACTGGCCGAGCTGTTCCCCCATGTACCCCGCATCGCGCTCACCGCCACAGCGGACATGCGTACCCGGGAAGAAATCGTCCAGCGCCTGCACCTGCAGGGGGCCGAGCGCTTCCTGTCGAGCTTCGACCGGCCGAACATCTTCTACCGCATCGTCCCCAAGGAAGCGCCCCGCAAGCAGCTCATGGCGTTTCTCGGCGAACGCCGTGGAAACGCAGGTATCGTCTATTGCCTGTCGCGCAAGAAAGTCGACGAAACCGCTGCCTTTCTCTGCGACCAAGGCTTCCCGGCGCTGCCATACCACGCCGGTCTGCCGGCTGAAACGCGCTCGGCCAACCAGCATCGGTTCCTCAACGAAGAAGGGCTGATCATGGTCGCGACCATCGCCTTTGGCATGGGCATCGACAAGCCCAACGTGCGTTTCGTCGCGCACTTGGACCTGCCAAAGTCGCTGGAAGCCTACTACCAGGAAACCGGTCGCGCCGGTCGTGACGGCCTGCCTTCGGACGCCTGGATGGCGTACGGCTTGCAGGACATGGTCATGCTCAAGCAAATGCTGCAGAACTCCGAAGGTGACGAGCGCCACAAGCGCATCGAGCAGCACAAACTCGACGCGATGCTTGCCTTGTGCGAGGAAACACGTTGCCGACGCCAGACCTTGCTGGCGTACTTCGATGAGACGCTGGAACAGCCCTGTGGGCACTGCGACAACTGTGTCGACAATGTGCAGACGTGGGATGCCACCGAGCCTGCCCGTCAGGCGTTGTCAGCGGTATTTCGTACTGGCCAGCGTTATGGCGTGGGGCATTTGGTGGACGTGCTGCTGGGCAAGCAGACCGAGAAAGTGACCAATTTCGGTCATGACAAGCTGTCGGTGTTCGGCGTCGGCAAGGCGCTGGCCGAGGCCGATTGGCGCTCCCTGTTCCGCCAACTGGTGGCCCGTGGCCTGGTGGATATCGACCTGGAAGGCTACGGCGGCCTGCGCCTGTCGGACAGCTGCCGACCGCTGTTGCGGGGCGAGGTCACGTTGCAACTGCGCCGTGACCTGAAGCCGCAGACCGTGGCCAAGGCATCGTCTTCTGGCGGCGGCAGCCCGGCCAGCCAGTTGGTGCGCGCAGAAGAACGCGAATTGTGGGAAGCGCTGCGCACCTTGCGCCGCAAGCTTGCCGAAGAGCACCGCGTCCCGCCTTACGTCATCTTCCCGGACTCCACCTTGCTCGAGATGCTGCGCAGCCAGCCGGTGACCCTGAGCGACATGGCGCAGGTCAGCGGTGTTGGCGCCCGCAAGCTGGAACGCTACGGGCAGGCTTTCCTGGAAGTGCTCAATGGCAGTGGCGGTACCCCTGAGGCGCCGAAGGTGGTACTGGACTTGCGTCATGAGCTGGTCAGCCTGGCCCGCGCCGGCATGACGCCGGCGCAGATCGCCGGCCAGCTCGACTGCACGGAAAAGAATGTCTACAACCTGCTGGCCGAGGCGTTGGGGCGTCAGGAGCTTAACCTCGAACAGGCGCTGGACCTGCCGGAAGATCTTCTGTCGGAGATCCAGGATGCCTTCCTCGACGGCGAAGGCGAATTGCCACCCGTTTCCACCATTGCGCCGTTGTTCGGATCACGTGTGCCAGACGGCGTCTTGCACTGCGTGCGTGCCGCCTTGGCGGCAGAGTTCGAGCTGTAACGATGCACGCTGCCTTGCCCCAAGCGGTTTGCTGATCCGTGTCATGCCAGCGCATGTTTCCCCTGCAGCAGCGCGATCGGACGGCTTGCCTCGTCGCGCCGCGCATGATTAGCTGCCTAACAATTAGAACTGTTCAACGAGTCGCTTTATGCCCCTGACCGACAATCAACACCGCTTCGGCATGCAGCTTGCCCAGATGTCCCGTGGTTGGCGTGCCGAGCTTGATCGCCGCCTGGCCGGCCTCAATCTGTCGCAGGCGCGGTGGCTGGTGCTGCTGCACCTGGCGCGGTTCGAGGAGGCGCCCACCCAGCGCGAACTGGCCCAGAGCGTCGGCGTCGAGGGCCCGACCCTGGCGCGGTTGCTCGACAGCCTCGAAGGGCAGGGGCTGGTGCGCCGCCAGGCCGTTGTCGAAGACCGGCGGGCCAAGAAGATTGTGCTGTGCCCCCCGGCCAAGCCCCTGATCGAGCAGATCGAGACCATCGCCAATCAGCTACGCATCGAGCTTTTCACAGGTGTCGACGAAGCAGACCTTGAGGTCTGCATGCGGGTCCATGCCAAGATTCTGGGCAACCTCGAAAAGCCCTGATCCATCGATTGCGAGGGGTATCACATGACCGAGCCAAAGCCTGAAATCGTCATCATCTATTGCACCCAGTGCCAGTGGCTGTTGCGTGCCGGCTGGCTGGCCCAGGAGCTACTCAGTACGTTTGGCCAGGACCTGGGGCAGGTGGCCTTGCAGCCGGGCAGCGGCGGCGTCTTTCGCATCACGTGCGATGGCGTGCAGGTGTGGGAGCGCAAGGCCGATGGCGGCTTCCCCGAAGCGAAGGTGCTCAAGCAGCGCATACGCGATCAGATCGATCCACAGCGCGACCTGGGTCACAACGATCGCTGACCGCCCTGGCCGTGTCGATACCGCGGGCAGTCTGGCCCTTTGGCGTCAGAGGCGCACCTTGCCCAGTAGCACGTCCCTGAACATCGCAAAATCCCCCAGCAGGCTGTAGAAGGGATAGGTAAAGGTCGCTGGCCGATTCTTCTCGAAAAAGAAATGACCTACCCAGGCCAGGCCGTAGCCGACCACGGGCACGGCGAGCAGCAGCATCCACTTGCCGCTACCAATGGCATAGGCCAGCAGGGCAATGACCAGGCTGGTGCCCACGAAGTGCAGACGGCGGCACGTGGGATTGCTGTGCTCACTGAGGTAGTAGGGATAGAACTCGGCGAAGGTTCGGAATTGCGCTGTGCGGTCCATGACACTGCTCCGGAAGGTTGACTGGCGAATGATAGAGACGGCGTGGAGCCTGATTCGAGTCTAGAGTCACTGACGAGGCGTACCAGTGACAATAGGCGCCAATTGAGTATCCTTGGGGTTCACCGCAGGAGCGGTCAGCATAAGAAGCGTGCCATGAGCGAAAGAACCACCTCCGCCAGCTGGGCATCTGGGATCGTCAAGGCGCTGGAGCTCGAAGGGCTCGATTGCCAGGCCATGTTCAAGCAGCTGGGGCTGGACTTCGCTGCTCTCGATGATCCGGATGCGCGCTTCCCGCAGGACGCCATGACCCGGCTCTGGCAACTGGCGGTGGAGCTGTCGGGCAATGAAGCAATCGGCCTGAACATGGCGCGCGTGGTTAGGCCTGCATCCTTTCATGTGGTGGGCTACGCGCTGATGTCCAGCCGTACCCTGGCCGAAGGCTTCGCACGGCTGGTGCGCTATCAACGCATCATTGCCGAAAGTTCTGACTTGAGCTTCATCCTCACCCCTGAAGGCTATTCGCTGATCCTGACCGTGCACGGCGACCACTTGCCGCCCACCCGGCACAGTGCCGAGGCGTCGCTGGCCTGTGCGCTGTCCTTGTGCAAATGGCTTAGCGGCCGGCCAGTGCAGCCGCGGCGGGTACTGATACAGGGGCCACCGCCCAAGCACCTGGAACCCTACAAGGTAGCCTTTCATTCCCCGTTGATCTTCAATGCCCCCCACGATGCCCTGGTGTTCGAGCGGGCTGACATGGAGGCACCCCTGCCCACGGCCAACGAAGCGATGGCCGTGTTGCACGATCGGTTCGCCGGTGAGTACCTGGCACGTTTCTCGGAGAGCCGGGTGACCCATCGGGTGCGTCAGGTGCTGTGCCGCATCCTGCCCCAGGGCGAGCCCAAGCGTGAAACCCTGGCACAGGCACTGCACCTGTCCCAGCGCACCTTGCAGCGCCGGCTGCAAGACGAGGGCACCAGCTTCCAGGCGTTACTTGACGATACCCGGCGCGAATTGGCCGAACAGTACCTGGCCCAGCCCAACATGACCTTGCTGGAAACCGCCTACCTGCTTGGCTTCGCCGACCCCAGCAACTTCTACCGGGCCTTTCGCCGTTGGTTTGGCGTCACACCCAGCGAGTACCGGGCTCGCCTGGGTACCGATGTCGACGCTGTCAGTGACGCCAGAAAGCCGGCATGCACAACACCAGCACGGTGATGATTTCCAGCCGGCCCAGCAGCATGCCGCCGGCCAGGATCCACTTTGCAGCGTCGGGCAGTTTGGCGTAGTTGCCGGACGGCCCGATCACTTCGCCAAGGCCGGGGCCCACACCGGACACCGTCCCGGCCGCGCCGGTAAGGGCGGTCATCCAGTCGACCCCCAGCAATGACAGCAGCAATGCCATCACGCAGATGGTGATGGCGAAGAAGAAGGAAAACGTGAGGATGGAGCGTACGATTTCTTCGTCGAGGCGATGCCCGTTGTACTTCTGCTTGATCACCGCCCGGGGGTGGATCAACTGGTTGAGGTTGGCCTTGAGCAGGATGTAGGCCACCTGGAACCGGAATATCTTGATGCCGCCGGCCGTCGAGCCGGAGCACCCGCCCACGAATCCCAGATAGAAGAACAGCATCAACGAAAAATTGCCCCACAGGCTGTAGTCACCCAACGCAAACCCTGTGGTGGTCACCACCGAGGTCACGTTCAGTGCGACGTGACGCAAGGCATCGAGCCAGTGCAGGTTGGTGGTGTACCAGTACCAGGTGCCCAGTATCACCCAGGTCGCGACCAGCATGCCCAGCAAGCCTTGCACCTGTTGATCACGTATCAGGGCCCCGCGGTTGCCGCGCAACGTGGCCACGTACAAGGTGAACGGCAGGCTGCCGAGGATCATCACCACCACGGCCACCCAGTGCACGGCGGGCATGTCCCATTTGGCCAGGGACTGGTCGGACGTTGAAAAACCGCCGGTGGAGATCGCCGACATGGCGTGGTTGATCGCATCGAACGGGCTCATGCCGGCCCACCAGAACGCCAGGGCACCGAAAATGGAAAACCCGACATAGACCCCGACGATGGACTTGGCGACCATGTGCGAGCGCGGCATCACCTTCTCGGAGCGGTCCGAGGATTCGGTCTGGAACAGCCTCATGCCGCCAATGCGCAACAGGGGAAGAATGGCCACCGCCATGGCGATGAAGCCGATGCCGCCCAGCCAGTGCAGCATCGAGCGCCACATCAGGATGCCGGGCGACATGCTGTCCAGGCCGCTGAGTACGGTAGCGCCAGTGGCGGTGATGCCCGACATGCTTTCGAAAAACGCATCGGTGTAGCTGATGTGCTGCGTAAGCAGAAAGGGCAGGGCAGCGAATACGCACACCACCACCCAGGAACACACCGTCAGCAGGTACATGTCACGCGGACGCAAATGCACGTGCTCCGGCCTGCCGGGCACTACCAGCAGCAGGCCCGCCACGAAGGTGATCAGGCTCGACCAGAGAAAGGACGGCAGGTCGCTGGTGCGTTCGAAAATCACCAAGGTAGCCATGGGGACAGCCATGCCCACGGCGAGGGTGATGAGGAAGATGCCGATGATGAAACCAATGATCCTTAAGGTCGGCAACGCCATGTGTTCTGCTCGGGCTCGAAACGGAAGGGCGCCATTCTACCTGTGGGGCGCAAAGGCTCAAGGCCAAGCTGCATCTTCATGCTGCAGGTCTCGGACGAGGTCGGGCTTGCAGCCTGGGGCCGGGCCCTTGAGAATGGCCGCACATTCATGTTCCAGGAGGGTAGCCGATGGAGGCTCTCGACGCATTGCTCAACCGGGTTTCGGTCCCGCGCCTGACCGACCCTGCGCCCAACGATGCCCAGCGTGAGGCCTTGTTTCAGGCTGCGCTGCGCGCCCCGGACCACGGTCAGCTACGCCCGTGGCGCTTTCTGACCATCGAAGGCCAAGCACGCGAGCGGTTGGGTGAACTGTTCGCCAGCGCGGTTCAGAAGCGCGGTGAAGCCAGTGAGGCGGCATTGAGCAAGGCCCGCGCCATGCCGCTACGCGCGCCCTTGCTGATCGTGGTCATTGCCCATTTGCACAAGCAGCACCCCAAGGTCCCAGTGCTCGAGCAGCAACTGGCAGCAGGGTGCGCCGCCCACGGCATACTGATTGCCGCGCACGCCCAGGGCGTGGGTGCCGTATGGCGTACCGGAGACCTGGCCTTCGATGCCCATGTTCATGAAGGCCTGGGCTTGGCAGAAAACGAGGAGCTGCTTGGCTTCCTGTATGTGGGTACGCCCATGACCGAGCCTCGCACGGCGCCTGTGCTCGCCACTGCCGACTTCGTCAGCGCCTGGGGCGACTGACCGCCCAGCCCGCCGCGTTTGACCCAAGCCGCTGGCCTTGGCGCAGACCTGCGTGGTGGCGCTAGCTGCCAGGTGCTTCTGCCACCGGCAGCTCCAGGGTTGCGACAAAACCGCCTTGTGGATGGTTGGCCAGTATCAGTCGGCCGCCGTGGCGCTCTGCCGCCTTGCGTGCAATCGCCAGCCCAAGGCCGTGTCCAGGGGCTTTTTGCCCCGGCGCCCGGAAAAACGGCTCGCCCAGCTGGGCCAGGTGCTCAGCTGCCACGCCGGGGCCTCGGTCACGTACGCAGACCCTGAGCACGTCGTCCTCGCGCCAGGCGCTCAGCTCCACGGGTTGACCCGCGGGGGTAAAGCGCAGTGCATTGCGCAGCAGGTTGTCCACCGCACGCTCGATCAGGGTCGGCCAACCTTGCAAGGTCAACCCGGGTTGCGCTTCGAGGCGCACGTCATGCTCGGGTGCCGTCAGTTGCGCGTCCTTGCGCACGCTGCCCAGTAGCGCGTTGAGATCGACCGTTTCGGCATGGGCCTGGTCGGCATCCACGCGCGCCAGGGTCAAAATCTCACTGATCAGGTCTTCCAGCCGATCGCATTCGCGGGTCAGGCGCGGCCACAAGGCCTGGCGTTGCTGCGGCTCGGCACGTTCGGCCAGGGCCAGGGCGATGCGCAGACGGGCCAGCGGAGAGCGCAGCTCGTGGGACACATCGCGCAGCAACTGGCGCTGGCTGGCGATGGTGCTCTGCAAGCGAGCACCCATCTTGTTGAAATCCTTGGCCAGGACGCCGAATTCGTCGCGCCTGCCGGCCAGTTGCGCCAGGCTGTTCTGCTGGTAGGTACTCTGCCCCAGGTCGTGCACCGCGCTACGCAAGCGGCTCAGGGGGCGGGTAATGGACAGTGTGACGAACAGGCTGAATAGGGTCAGCACCACCAGGGCGATGCCCAGTGCGCTCAGCGGCCAGAGCAGGCTCTCGCGGTGCCAGGCATCAAGGGCAGGGTGGGGGATGCGGTAGATCAGCAGGTAGGACGCCTTGCTCTCGGGGCTGGTGTATTCCTCGGTCAGGCGGCGCCACGGCAGGCGCCGCTCATCGTTATGCTGCCTGGCTTCGAGTGCAGCCGCGCGCCGGGGAAAGGTGCCTGGCACCACAGCGTCGCCGCTGTCGTCCAGTACTTGCACGTCGATCTTGTAGCGCGCCTTGCGCCTTTCGAGAAAATGCTGCGCTGCGTCCGGGCCTTCCTGTTCGTAGTGCCTGGCCCATTGGCTGGCCAACGTGTTCAGCCCCGGGTGACGGCTTAGAATCCAGGCGTCCTGGTTGAGCGTGTGCGCCAGCAATATCGACAGCCCAGCTACCAGGGCGATGGCCAGCCAGAAGCTGGCCAGGATGCGCCAGAACAGTGAACGCACGTAGACCTCCCCAAACGATGAAAGCCCGCCGTGCACCAGGCGAACCTGGCGCACAGCGGGCGCTGACAGTGGAGCTTACTGGGACTTGCCGGCTTTTTCAGCTTTCCAGGCCTGGAACTCCTGCCACTCCGCTTTCTTGGCGGCGCGTTCCTTTTGCAGTTCGTCGAACTTCTTCTGCTGGTCTGGCTTGAGCAGGTTGCGTACCGCAGCGTCGGTCTTGTCGCGGCTGGCCTGCATCTCTTCTTTCATGGCTTTCTGATCGGCCGCCGGCAGCTTGCCAAGGTAACGCTCGGTGATGTCGTGGCGCTGTTTCATCTGATCGCCCATCAGCTTGCCGATCTGGTCGCGCTGTTCGCGGCTCAGGTCCAGTTCGTGGAAGGCCGGGCCGCCGCGATGATGCGGGCCATCATGGCGCGGGCCGCCGTCGGGCATGGCCATGGCAACGGTGGGCAGTGCGGCGGCGAACAGCAGGGCGGTAAGGGTCTTGCGCATGGTGTCTCTCCTGTCATGGGCCGGCGATCACCGGATGAGCACAGTCTAGGGAGATGATCGTCAAGCGCGGTCAGGGCACGGTAAAGGGAACGTAAAGGCCAGTTCCCTTTCCTGGCATCAGACTGACGCAAGTACTACAGGCAGTAGTAGTAGCCGCGGCTGCGCAAGGCGATGATGCGGGGGCGGCCGTCGGCGTGCGGGCCGATCTTCTTGCGCAGGTTGCTCACGTGCATGTCCAGGCTGCGGTCGTAGAGCGTCAGCCGGCGACCAAGGCCGATCTGCGCCAGCGCCTGTTTGTCCAGAGGCTCGCCCGGTTGGCGCAGCAATGCTTCAAGAATGCGGCTCTCGGACAGGGTCAGGGTCAGCTCGCGACCGTCGATGCTGGCCACCCCGCGGGCAGGGCTGTAGACCAGGTCGCCCAATTCCAGCTGGCTGGTGGCCGGGGCTGGATGGCTGCGGCGCAACACGGCGCGCAGCCGCGCAGTCAGCTCGCGTGGGTCGCACGGCTTTGCCAGGTAGTCGTCGGCGCCCAGTTCAAGGCCCAGGATGCGGTCCAGCGGCTCGCCGCGGGCCGACAGCATCACCACGGGCAGGTCGGCATGCTCGCTGCGCAGGCGCTTGAGCAGTTCAAGACCGCTACCGTCGGGCAGCATCACATCCAGTACCACGGCCGCTGGCGCACGTTCGGCCAACGCCTGGCGTGCAGCCTGGCCATCGTGGCAGGCCCGCACAGTGAACCCTTCCTGGGTCAGCCAGCTGCTGAGCAGCTCGCACAGCTCCTGGTCGTCATCAATCAGTAACAGCTCGCTCATGACTCACTCAATTCAACCATTGACGGCGACGCGTTGGTCCGCCAGCCGGAAAGATACCCCAGTCTTGAGGTCAGCTGCCAACTGGCGATGCCAAGCACGCCTTCTAGGCGAGGTGTTTCAAGGCAGCACTTGCTTGAAGGGCTTGACCACGACCTGGTCGTAGACGCCGGCAGCGATGTAGGGATCGGCATCGGCCCAGGCTTGGGCGGCGGTCAGGGAATCGAACTCGGCCACGATCAGGCTGCCGCTGAAGCCTGCCTCGCCTGGGTCGTTGCTGTCGATGGCCGGGTGCGGGCCGGCCAGTACCACCCGGCCTTCTGCCTTGAGCTGCTGAAGGCGCTCGATGTGGGCCGGGCGCGCAGCCAGGCGTTTTTCCAGGGAGTTAGCGACGTCGCTGGCAATGATGGCGTAGAGCATGTCAGTCCTTGGGTTTGGAGGCAGAAGAGGTATCTTGCAGGTGGCGCGACAGGTACAGCCCTTGTGCCACCAGGAACAGCACGGTCATGCCCATGCTGCCGAACACCTTGAAGTCGACCCAGAACGCTGGGAAGGTGAAGGCGACGAACAGGTTGGCGGCGCCACAGAACAGAAAGAACGCGATCCAGGCGAGGTTCAGGCGGGCCCAGATGGCATCGGGCAAGGTCAGCGCATGGCCCATGATGCGCTTGATCAGTACCCGGTCGCCGATGAAGTGGCTACCGGCGAAGGCCAGGGCGAACAGCCAGTTCACCACCGGCGCCTTCCACTTGAGGAAGGTTTCGCTGTGAAAGGCCAGGGTCAGGCCGCCAAACACCAGGCAGGCGACCAGCGTCAGCCACTGGCCTTTCTCGAGCTTGCGCTGGCGCAGGAACAACGCGCCGTACACCACCAGCGAGCTGATGATCAGCATGGCAGTGGCACTGTAGATACCACCGAATTCGAAGCTGTGCCCGGCCAGCTCCACGGGCCGTGGGTCCAGTTTGTAGACGATGAAGAACAGCAGCAGCGGGATGAAATCGATGAATTGTTTCACAATGGCAGCCAGAACCGGGATGTGACGGCATAATAACAAACATCGAATCCAGCGAAAGCGCTACTCCATGAATGTTGATCTGCACTGTCACAGCACGGCCTCCGACGGCGCCCTGTCGCCTTCGGCCCTGGTCGCCCGGGCCTTCGAGCATGGGGTGCGTACGCTGGCGCTCACCGACCACGATACCCTAGAAGGCCTGGCCGAAGCCCGCCAGGCCTGCCGCGAGCACGGCATGCAATGGGTCAGCGGCGTCGAGCTGTCCTGTACCTGGGGCGGCGCAACCATCCACATACTCGGTTACAACTTCCCCGTAGATGCACCGCCCTTGCTGGCGGCGATCGAGGCCCTGCACCGTGGCCGCTGGTTGCGTGCCGAGGAAATCGACAAGCGCCTGGCAGCCAAGGGCATGCCAGGAACGCTGGCAGGTGCCCGGCAAATCCAGCAGGCGCTCGGTGACAGTGGCAATGCCCCGGCCCGGCCACATTTTGCCGACTACCTGGTGCATGCCGGCCACGTCAAAGACCGGGGCGAGGCCTTCCGCAAATGGCTCGGTGCCGGCAAGCTCGGTGACGTCAAGCAACATTGGCCATCGTTGGAGGAAACCGTTGCCACCCTGCGCCAGTCAAACGCATGGGTGAGCCTGGCGCATCCCATGCATTACGAGCTGACGCGCAGCAAGCGCAGGCGGCTGATTGCCGACTATATTCAGGCAGGCGGGCAGGCGCTTGAAGTGGCCAATGGGATGATGCCGGCCGAGCAGGTGGGCACCCTGTCCATCCTCACCCGTGAGTTCGGGCTGCTGGCAAGTGCTGGCAGTGACTTCCACGGCCCCGGCACCTGGGGCGAAATCGGTGCCTATCGGCCTTTGCCCGAGGACCTGCCACCTGTGTGGCACCGTTTCAGCCATGAACAGCCATTGCCGGTTTGAACAGGACGACGACGTGAGCCAATTTTTCCAGATTCACCCGGAAAACCCACAACCGCGACTGATACGCCAGGCGGTCGAGATCATCCGCAAGGGTGGGGTAGTGGTCTACCCCACCGACTCGGCCTATGCGCTGGGTTGCCAGATCGGTGACAAGTCGGCCATCGAGCGGGTGCGCCGTTTGCGCGGGCTGGACAAGACCCACAATTTCACCCTGATGTGCTGCGACATGTCCCAGTTGGGCTTGTACGCCAAGGTCGATACGGGCACCTTCCGCCTGCTCAAGGCCCATGTGCCGGGGCCCTACACCTTCATTCTCAACGGCACGCGCGAAGTGCCGCGCCTGTTGTTGCATGAAAAACGCCGCACCATCGGCCTGCGCGTGCCGGACCATGCCATTACCCTGGCACTGCTTGCCGAGCTGGGTGAGCCCTTGATGAGCGTGAGCCTGATCCTGCCCGGCGACGCCGAACCCATGACCGACCCCTACGAAATTCGCCAGCGTCTGGAGCACCATGTCGACCTGGTCATCGATGGCGGCTACGGTGACCTCAAGGCGTCGACCATCATCGACCTGTCAGGCGATGAACCCGAACTGATTCGCGAAGGCTGCGGCGACCCTACTCCGTTCATGGTCAACGCGTGACCGCCGAGCCGTTCGCCCAGGCAGCGGCCGAGCTGCCAGGCCAGTTGCAGCTCGCGCTGGTCTACGGCGAGGCCGTGACCGAGCTGCCGCTGGACTTGTACATACCCCCCGATGCCCTGGAGGTCATTCTCGAAGCGTTCGAAGGGCCTTTGGACCTGCTGCTGTACCTGATTCGCAAGCAGAACATCGATATCCTCGATATCCCGGTGGCAGAAATCACTCGCCAGTACATGGGCTACGTCGAGTTGATGAAAACCGTGCGCCTTGAGCTGGCTGCCGAATACTTGGTGATGGCCGCCATGCTGGCCGAAATCAAGTCGCGCATGTTGCTGCCGCGCAGCGTCACGGTCGAGGAGGAGGAGGGCGACCCACGCGCCGAGCTGATCCGACGTCTGCAGGAGTACGAACGTTTCAAGGCGGCCGCCGAAGGCCTGGACGGGTTGCCCAGGGTCGGTCGTGACCTGGTCGTACCGTGCCTGGAGGCGCCCCAGGCAAAGGTACGCAAGCTGTTGCCGCAGGTCAGCCTGCCGGAGCTGCTGGCGTCCATGGCCGAAGTGATGCGCCGCAACGACCTGTTCGAAAGCCACCAGATCAGCCGAGAGACCCTGTCGACCCGGGAACGCATGGGGCAGGTGCTGGAACGCTTGAAAGACGGTGGTTTCGTGCCCTTCATCGATCTGTTCGCGCCCGATGAAGGCAAGCTGGGGGTGGTGGTCACGTTCATGGCTGTGTTGGAGCTGGTGAAGGAAACCCTCGTCGAACTGGTGCAAAATGAAGCCTTTGCCGCCATCCATGTGCGGTTACGCCCTGCTCCTGCCGAAGACGCCCATGAACCTGAATGACCCCCGCGACCTGGCCCCGTTGATCGAAGCCTTCCTGCTGGCCTCTGGCAAGCCTCAATCGCTTGAGCGCTTGTACGAGCTGTTCGAGGAGCCCGAGCGGCCCGAGCCGAAGACGTTCAAGCGAGCACTCGAAGTGCTAGGCAAATCGTGCGCCGGTCGGGCGTTCGAGCTCAAGGAGGTGGCCAACGGTTATCGGCTGCAGATTCGCGAGGATTACGCGCCTTGGGTCGGCCGGCTGTGGGAAGAGCGTCCGCAGCGCTATTCTCGGGCGCTGCTCGAGACCCTGGCGCTGATTGCCTACCGCCAGCCCATCACCCGTGGCGAAATCGAGGACGTGCGTGGCGTCGCGGTCAATAGCAACATCGTCAAGACGTTGGTCGAGCGCGAGTGGATCCGTGTAGTGGGCCACCGGGAAGTGCCCGGACGGCCGGCTCTGTTTGCCACGACCAAGGCATTCCTGGACCATTTCAACCTTCGCAGCCTGGATGAGCTGCCAGCGCTGGCCGAATTGCGCGAGATGGAGCCCGAGCCCTTGCTCGACCCGGACGATGCCCCGGTGCCGGCGCACCTGCAGGCCCTGGCCGACGCCAGCCTGGGCGAGGACGAGGAGGCTGAGCCGGTCAAGGACGAGACCAGCTTTCGCAGCCTGCTCGTGGAGCTCGACGCCATGGAGCAGGGCCTCAAGACCGATTTCGACGATGTGCTCCAGCACGACCCTGATGCCGAAACGCCGTTGGAGGGGGAGCCGAGCGAGCAGGCCTGATCGCCTCAACTCGATCTGCTGTGGCCATGGGCCAGGCCGTCGAGCAGGGCCCGCCTGGCAGAAAGTCGTGGCAGAGGGTGGAAAAGCTTCTACCCTCCCATGCATTCAGGCGGCGAACCACGTATGATGCGCGGCCTTTTGGCGCGTTCGTTGCCAGAAACCTGTTTTCATTCCTACACCGGGAGGTGCCCAGATGAGTGAGCAAGACCTGCAAGATACCCAGATCACCCCACCTGTTGGCGAGAAGCTGCAGAAAGTCCTCGCGCGTATTGGCGTGGGCTCGCGCCGTGACGTCGAGGCCTGGATCAGCCAGGGCCGCATCAAGGTCAACGGCGTTGCAGCCACCCTTGGCCAGCGAGTCGACCTGCATGACGCCATTGCCGTCGACGGCAAGCTGATCAAGCGTGAAGAAGCGGCCGAGGCGACGCGCCGGGTGATCATGTACAACAAGCCCGATGGCGAGATCTGCACCCGCGATGACCCGGAAGGTCGCCCGACCGTGTTCGATCGCCTGCCGCGTCCCAAGGAAGGTCGCTGGATCAACATCGGCCGTCTGGACATCAACACCACCGGCTTGCTGCTGTTCACCACCGACGGTGAACTGGCCAACCGCCTGATGCACCCGTCCTACGAAATGGACCGCGAATATGCCGTGCGCGTACGTGGGGAAGTGGATGACGAGATGATCGAGCGCCTGAAGGCCGGTGTCATGCTCGAAGACGGCCCCGCCAAGTTCACCGACATCCAGAAGGCACCAGGCGGCGAAGGCTTCAACCACTGGTACCACTGCGTGGTGATGGAAGGCCGCAACCGTGAGGTGCGTCGCCTGTGGGAGTCGCAGGGCATGGTGGTCAGCCGCCTGAAGCGTGTGCGCTTTGGCCCGGTGTTCCTCAACTCGGATTTGCCCATGGGCCGCTGGCGGGAAATGACCCAGGGTGAAATCGACATCCTGGCGGCCGAGGTGGGCTTGCAGCCCGTGGCGTTGCCGGCCTTGAAGCTCAAGGCCAAGGACAAGATGGAGCGTCTGCAGCGCAAATCGTCCCGCCCCCTGGGTCGTGGTGAGCGCGTGCGCAGCCTGCGCCCGGCCCAGGACGGCGCAGCCGCCGGCGAGCGTCCAGCACGCCCGGCGCGCGAAGAATCGCCGCGCAAAGGCAACCGCGGTAGCGCAGTGGCCGAGCGCCCGAGCGAAATGCGCAAGCGCCCGGCCAAGCCCGAGGGTGACAAGCCTGCAGGCCGTGGTCGCGGCAAGCCACGCGGCTGAGGCATTCGGAGCCATTGTTGGCCCTTGCTTAATTACCGACGCTGAACACATTGGGGCTGCTACGCAGCCCATTGCCCGCAAGCCGGCTTCTGCAAAAGGCGAATATCTCGCGCTGAGCAGGAGCCAGTGGCCAACGATAGGGCGCGAAGCGGCCCCAATGTGCAGCCCGCTAAATGATGCATGCCTTGCCAGATGCACCCTGCCAGAGGGTGCGAGTGTGCTGATCTGACTCAACTCATGGTCGGCCGTAACCCATTGGGCGCAAAGCCATTTCGTTAGTCTGGCAACTTATATTTCCAGCTTGTAAGGTTTTGTTTACAAGCCTTGACTGATTCTCGCAGCAAATCAGAAAAAGTCCCCGTCCGTAAAGAAAGCTTGCCGAAGCTTCTGTCTCCGGTTGCGCCCTCAGCCCTTCACCTCACTTGCCTAAACCCCCGCTCCACGGTGTTATAGCCCTCATTGCCCCGTGCAACAGCCCGCCGCAGAGCCGGTTGATAAAACAACAAATGGAGGCGCCGTGTACGCCGATCAACTCGCCCACAAAGGCCATTACCCCAGGAACGCTGCGTTTTTTCCGCCGGAAACCACGCAACGCGTTGACGCCTGCGCGCTTGCAGGGTTATACAGTGCGCCGCGTTTTACCTGTGACCCCCTTGCGTACCGCGCACTCCTGACCCCGCCCGGTTGACTCGACCGCGCAGCTGTACCTTCAGGAAACAAGGTGACCACCTTGCCCATTCCGCTGCGCCACGAGCGCGGTGGGTCCGATTCCGTCACAGATAAAAACAATGCAGGTGACTTCGTTCATGAGTGGACACGACAAGCATTCAGGCGAGCTCAAGCGGGGCCTGAAGAACCGCCATATTCAGTTGATCGCCCTGGGAGGCGCCATCGGTACCGGCCTGTTCCTGGGTTCGGCAGGCGTGATGAAATCCGCCGGCCCGTCGATGATCCTGGGCTACGCGATCTGTGGTTTCATCGCTTTCATGATCATGCGCCAGCTCGGCGAAATGATCGTCGAGGAGCCCGTGGCCGGCTCGTTCAGCCATTTCGCCCATACCTACTGGGGTGGCTTCCCCGGCTTCCTGTCGGGCTGGAACTGCTGGGTGCTGTACATCCTGGTGGGCATGTCCGAATTGTCCGCCGTGGGCAAGTACGTGCACTACTGGTGGCCGGAAATCCCTACCTGGGTAACAGCCGCTGCGTTCTTCGTGCTGATCAACGCCATCAACCTGATGAACGTGAAGTTCTTCGGCGAAGCTGAGTTCTGGTTTGCCATCATCAAGGTGGTGGCCATTGTCAGCATGATTGGCCTGGGTGCCTACCTGCTGACCAGCGGCAGTGGCGGGCCTGACGCGACCGTGGCCAACCTGTGGTCGCACGGTGGCTTCTTCCCCCATGGGGTCAGTGGCCTGGTGATGGCCCTGGCGTTCATCATGTTCTCGTTCGGGGGGCTGGAGATGCTCGGCTTTACGGCCGCAGAAGCCGACAAGCCCAAGACCGTGATCCCCAAGGCCATCAACCAGGTCATATACCGCATCCTGATCTTCTACGTCGGTGCCTTGCTGATCCTGCTGTCGCTCACGCCGTGGGACACCTTGGTCGCCAGCATCGATGCCTCCGGCGGCAGCTACGGCAGCAGCCCGTTCGTGCAGGTGTTCTCGTTGCTGGGCAGCGATGTGGCCGCCAACCTGCTGAACTTCGTGGTCCTGACCGCGGCCTTGTCGGTGTACAACAGCGGTACCTATTGCAATGCCCGCATGCTGCTGGGCATGGCCGAGCAGGGCGATGCGCCGGCTGCCTTGGCCAAGGTCGACAAGCGTGGCGTACCGGTGCGTTCGATTCTTGTGTCCGCGGCCGTGACCCTGATCGCCGTGCTGCTCAACTACCTGATGCCTTCCAGCGCGCTGGAGCTGCTGATGTCGCTGGTCGTGGCTACCCTGGTGATCAACTGGGCCATGATCAGCTACTCGCACCTCAAGTTCCGTCAGCACCTCAACCGCACGGGTCAGAAACCCCTGTTCAAGGCGCTGTGGTACCCCTACGGCAACTACGTGGTGCTGGCCTTCGTGGTCTTGATCCTGGGCATCATGCTGCAGATTCCGGGTATCCAGGTGTCCGTCTACGCCATCCCGGTCTGGTTGCTCTGCATGTTCGTAGCTTATGTCATCAAGTCACGGCGTAAGGGCGTCATCACTGAAGCCGTTGGCAGCGCCGCCAAATAAGCGTCGTACAGTCGCCTGTAAAACCCGAAGCGTCGACCGCTTCGGGTTTTCTTTTCTGCGCGTCAGATCTGTTCCAGCAGCCACGCCCTGAATGCCCGTAGCGAAGGTAGCGCTTCGTTGCGCGGCGGATAGATCAGGTAATAGCTGCGTTGACTGGCGAATGCCAGGCCTGGGCTGTACAGCGCCCCTTTGGCCAGCTCGTCTTCCACGAGCACGCGGGGCACCAGGCCCACACCAATCCCCGCCTGCACGGCCTGAATCAAGTGCGAGGTCAACTCGAAGCTTGGCCCCAGGCGCATGCTTCGGTGGGGCAGGCCATGGTGCGAGAACCATTCACCCCAGGCATGGGGGTTGTTGGCCACGTTCAACAGTAACTGCTCGCTGATGCGGGTGGGGCTCCAGTGCGGTTGTTCGTTTGCGGCCTGGGCCGGAAGGATCACCAGCAGTTCCTCGGCATGCAGGCGGTGGCTGATCAGCCCTGGCAGGTCACCGCTGGCCACGCCAATGGCTGCATCGATCTCGCTGGTGTCGAAGTCGATGGCTTCGATACGCGAATGCAAGTGCACAAGCATGCCAGGGTGCGCCTTGTAGAAGTCGTTCAGGCGCGGCAACAGCCATTTGGAGCCAAAGGTGGGCAAGGTGGCCAGGCGCAAAGTGCCGACCCCGGACTGATAGGCCAGCGCCTGTAGGGTCGCGCCCCGAATGCGGCCCAGTGCTTCGCTGAGCTCGCGTTGGTACAGGCGGCCGACGTCCGTCAACCGTACCTGGCGACCCTCGCGGCGAAACAGGGTCAGACCCAACTGCTGTTCCAGCGCCTGAACTTGCCGGCTGACCGCGCTCTGGGTCAGCGACAGTTCAGTGGCCGCGCGGGTGTAGCTCTGGTGCCGGGCGGCCGCCTCGAAGGCCAGAAGCAGAGACATGGACGGGGTTAGGTGGCGGTAATTCATTCATGAAAGTCATCGATAGCGGCAGGATTATCCGTTTGCCCCTGCGGCAAAACTACAGGAACATTGCCACATTCGTCACTGTTGCCGGCGCCACCCATGCCGCCACGACATCTTTTCCGTGAACCAGCCCTATTCCGAGGCCGTCCTTCGATGATCGCCCAGCTGCCTACCGTTGCACCTGACGCCGACTACCCGGCATTCCTCAAAGCCCTGCATGACAGTGGCTTTCGTGGCCAGATCAGCGCCGACTACGGTACCCGAACCGTCCTGGCCACCGATAATTCCATCTACCAGCGTCTGCCGCAGGCTGCGGTGTTTCCACTGGACGCCGATGATGTGGCGCGCGTCGCCACGCTGATGGGCGAGTCGCGCTTCCAGGCGATCAAGCTGACCCCGCGCGGTGGCGGCACAGGCACCAATGGCCAGTCGTTGACCGATGGCGTGGTCGTGGATTTGTCGCGGCACATGAACGGCATCCTCGAAATCAATGCCGAGCAGCGTTGGGTGCGGGTGCAGGCCGGTGTGGTCAAGGATCAGCTCAACGCCGCCCTCAAGCCCCATGGCTTGTTCTTCGCGCCTGAACTGTCCACTTCGAACCGCGCGACCGTGGGTGGCATGATCAACACCGACGCCAGCGGGCAGGGCAGTTGCACCTATGGCAAAACGCGCGACCATGTGCTTGAGCTGCACAGCATCCTGCTCGGGGGTGAGCGCCTGCACAGCCTGCCGCTTGACGAAGACGCGTTGCAGGCAGCGTGTACGGCGCCCGGTCGCGTGGGTCAGGTGTACCGCACGGCCCTGGATATCTGGGACACCCAGGCTGAACTCATCCGCACCACCTTTCCCCCGCTCAATCGCTGCCTGACCGGCTACGACCTGGCGCACCTGCGAGACGAGCAAGGCCGCTTCAACCTCAACAGCGTACTGTGCGGCGCCGAAGGGTCGCTGGGGTATGTGGTCGAGGCCAAGCTCAACGTGCTGCCGATTCCCAAGTATGCTGCCCTGGTGAACGTACGGTACGCCAGCTTCATGGATGCGCTGCGCGATGCCAATGCCTTGATGGCGCAGCGGCCATTGTCCATCGAGACCGTCGATTCCAAAGTGCTTGGGCTGGCGATGAAGGACATTGTCTGGCACAGCGTCGCCGAGTATTTCCCGGCCGACCCCGAGCGCCCCACGCTGGGCATCAACCTGGTCGAGTTCTGCGGTGATGACCCCGTCGAGGTCAACGCAAAGGTCCAGGCCTTCATCGATCACCTGCGTGTCGACACCAGCGTCGAGCGCCTTGGCCATACGCTGGCCGAGGGGGCTGAGGCGGTGACCCGCGTCTACGCCATGCGCAAGCGCTCGGTTGGCCTGCTGGGCAACGTCGAAGGCGAAGTGCGGCCGCAGCCGTTCGTCGAGGACACGGCGGTGCCACCGGAAAAACTTGCCGACTACATCGCCGAGTTCCGTGCCTTGCTCGACGGCTACGGGTTGGCGTACGGCATGTTCGGGCACGTCGATGCCGGGGTTCTGCATGTGCGCCCTGCGCTGGACATGAAGGACCCGGCCCAGGCGGCATTGGTCAAGCCTGTCTCCGATGCAGTAGCTGCCTTGACCCGTCGCTACGGCGGTCTGTTGTGGGGCGAGCACGGCAAGGGCCTGCGCTCGGAGTACGTGCCCGAGTACTTTGGCGAGCTGTACCCGGCACTGCAGCGCCTCAAAGGCGCGTTCGATCCGCACAACCAGCTCAACCCCGGCAAGATCTGCACGCCGCTCGGGACCAGCGAGGGCCTGACCAAGGTCGATGGCGTGACCTTGCGAGGCGAGCTGGATCGCACCATCGATGAGCGGGTCTGGCAGGCCTATGGCAGCGCCGTGCATTGCAACGGCAACGGTGCCTGCTACAACTACGACCCGAACGACGCCATGTGCCCGTCGTGGAAGGCGACCCGTGAACGTCGGCACTCGCCCAAGGGGCGGGCTTCGCTCATGCGCGAATGGTTGCGTCTGCAAGGCGAGGCGGGGGTCGATGTACTGGAGGTGGCGCGCAAGCCGGTGTCCTGGGTCAAAGGGCTGCCAGCGCGGTTGCGCAACGAGCGGGCGCGGCGCCAGGGGCAGGAAGATTTTTCCCATGAAGTCTATGACGCCATGGCTGGCTGCCTGGCGTGCAAATCCTGCGCAGGACAATGCCCGATCAAAGTCAACGTACCTGACTTCCGCTCGCGCTTTCTCGAGCTGTACCACACCCGTTACCAGCGCCCCTTGCGCGACTACCTGATCGGGTCGTTGGAATTCACCATCCCGTACCTGGCCCATGCGCCTGGTCTGTACAACGCGGTGATGGGCTCGAAATGGGTCAGCCGTCTGCTGGCCGAGCAGGTGGGCATGGTCGATAGCCCGTTGATCAGCCGGTTCAACTTCCAGGCGACCCTGACGCGCTGTGGCGTGGGCGTGGCCACTGTGCCGGCGCTACGCGAACTGACGCCCGCCCAGCGCGAGCGCAGCATCGTGCTGGTGCAGGATGCATTCACCCGCTACTTTGAGACGCCGTTGCTGTCGGCATTCATCGACCTGGCGCATCGCCTGGGCCACAAGGTTTTCCTGGCACCGTACAGTGCCAATGGCAAGCCGCTGCATGTTCAGGGCTTTCTGGGTGCCTTCGCCAAGGCCGCCGTGCGCAACGCCACCCAGCTCAAGGCGCTGGCCGACTGCGGGGTGCCGTTGGTCGGGCTGGATCCGGCCATGACCCTCGTCTATCGCCAGGAATACCCGAAAGTGCCTGGGCTCGAAGGGTGCCCCACCGTGCTGTTGCCTCAGGAGTGGCTGCTGAGCGCGTTGCCCGAGCAAGCGGCAGGGAGCACGTCCACCTTCCGCCTGTTGGCCCATTGCACCGAGAAGACCAACGCCCCTGCCAGCACCCGGCAGTGGGAGCAGGTGTTCGAACGCATGGGGCTCAAGCTGATCACCGAGGCCACCGGGTGCTGCGGCATGTCGGGTACCTATGGGCACGAGGCGCGCAATCAGCAGACCTCGAAGGACATCTTCGAGCAGTCGTGGGCGCTGAAACTGGATAAGGAAGGGGAGCCCTTGGCGACCGGCTATTCCTGCCGCAGTCAGGTCAAGCGCATGGCCGGGCGGCCGATGCGTCATCCATTGGAAGTGGTGTTGCAGTTCGCCAGGCGCTGAAGGGAGACTTGCTCGACCGAGCGGTGTGAAAACGTGCTGAAGCGCCAGGTGTCGATCAGCCGTTTTCACACAGCCAGTGCGCGCGGTCTAGTCCTGATCGGCGCTGGTCTGATCGTCACCTTCCTGCTCGCGGGCAGGTGCCGAGTCGGCATGGGCGGTAACGGTGGGCTCTTCTGGGTTCAGGCTTGGGAAGGGAAGATTCGGGATCTCGTGCATCTCGTCGTTCCTCGCAAGTGTGAGTAAAAAGGCTGCGCCAGGCGCGTGTGAAGCTTCAAGAAGCTGGGGCAGGATACACAAGTCTGGATGACAGTTTGGCTTTTTTCCTACGCCCGGCCCCCGCAGCGGGTCGATCAAGGCGGCTCGTGCCGCAGGCTCAAGGCTGCTCTGGCGGCATAAAAAAAGGCGTGACCGGCGGCCACGCCCGTGTGAGCCCCGAGACTGAAGCCTTGGGCAGTTTACTTGCGCCCTTCGGCCGTCTCGGCCACTTTGTCGGTGCGTGCGCACATGATGAAGTCGTTACGGTGCAGGCCTTTGATCGAGTGGCTCCACCAGGTAACGGTCACCTTGCCCCACTCGGTCAGCAGCCCTGGGTGATGGCCTTCGGCCTCGGCAATTTCCCCGACGGCATTGGTGAACGCCAGGGCATGCTTGAAATTCTTGAACAAAAATACGCGCTCAAGCTCCATGTGCCCGTCACGCACTTCGATGTTCCAGTCCGGTATTTCGCGAATCAGCTCGGCAAGCTCCTGCTCGCTGACTTTCGGTGCATCGGCGCGGCAGGCTTCGCAGTGGGCTTGGTTCAAGGCATTCATACGTTCTTATCCATGTGGCGTTGTGAGTGGCAAGCAGCGGTCAAGCGGCAACCTTGGGTGGAAACTTCGGCGCGTGCAACCCCAGCTGTTGGGCTTGCGCGACCATGCCCATGATGTCTTCATGAGCCAGGTCGAACAGGCGCTTGAGCTCTGGCAGTATGAAGTACACCGGCTGCAGGATGTCGATCCGGTAAGGGGTGCGCATGGCCTCGATGGGGTCGAAGGCCTGGTGCTCCGGTTCGCCGGACAGGCTGTAGACCGTCTCTTTGGGCGAGGACAAAATGCCGCCGCCGTAGATCTTGCGGCCGTTGGGTGTGTCCATCAGGCCGAATTCGATGGTCATCCAGTACAGGCGCGCCAGGTAAACACGCTGTTCTTTCGTGGCGGCCAAGCCCAGCTTGCCGTAGGTATGAGTGAATTCGGCGAACCAGGGGTTGGTCAGCAGCGGGCAGTGGCCGAAGATTTCGTGGAAGATGTCTGGTTCCTGGAGGTAGTCCAGTTCTTCGGGTGTGCGAATGAATGTCGCCACCGGGAAGCGCTTGCTGGCGAGCAGCTCGAAGAACGTCTGGAACGGAATCAATGCCGGAACCCGAGCGACCTGCCAGCCGGTGGTTGCCCCCAGCACCTTGTTGATCTCGCCCAGCTGCGGAATGCGGTCATGAGGGAGCTTCAACTGCTCGATACCGTCGAGGTATTCCTGACAGGCACGCCCTTCGATCACCTTCAGTTGGCGGGTGATCAACGTGTTCCACACGCCATGCTCCTGCTGCGGGTAATCGATGAAGCCCTGGGCATCCGGCTCGCGGGCCACGTACTGGGTGTGCTTCATGAAGGTCTCCTGGTCGGCTCTTGTCGTTATGTACAGGTAGGCATCAGAAATAACCCTTTATTGCTCGGTGCACACCTACTCATGCAAGGGCTAGAGCGCAGACAAACACGCTACCTTGTAAGGATAATTTTACAAATCCGCTATTTTGTCCCAACATCAAGCGTCTGCGATGATCGTTAACGGTCATTTCGTCAGCATTTCTTTACAAGTTTTCCGCTCAGACGGGAAGTTTTTGCCAGGCGTACCCTCTATGCGTATCAAAGTGCACTGCCAGAACCGTATCGGTATTCTGCGCGACATCCTCAACCTGCTGGTCGAATACGGCATCAACGTATTGCGGGGCGAAGTGGGTGGGGACCATGGCAACGCCATCTACCTGCACTGCCCGAACCTCATCAACCTTCAGTTCCAGGCCCTGCGCCCCAAGTTCGAGGCCATTACGGGCGTGTTCGGCGTCAAACGCGTGGGGCTGATGCCTAGCGAGCGCCGGCACATGGAGCTCAATGCCCTGTTAGGGGCGCTGGAGTTTCCCGTGCTCTCGATCGACATGGGTGGCAGCATTGTGGCGGCGAACCGATCGGCGGCCCAATTGCTGGGGGTGCGAGTCGACGAAGTGCCCGGCCTGCCTCTGGCTCGCTACGTGGACGACTTCGACCTGCCGGAACTGGTGCGTAGCAACAAGTCGCGTATCAACGGCCTGCGGGTACAGGTCAGGGGCCATGTGTTCCTGGCCGACATCGCGCCGCTGCAATCGGAGCATGACGACAGCGAAGCGTTGGCTGGGGCCGTGCTCACCTTGCACCGTGCCGATCGCATCGGTGAGCGTATCTACAATGTGCGCAAGCAGGAGTTGCGGGGGTTCGACAGCATTTTCCAGAGTTCACGTCTGATGGCTGCCGTTGTCCGTGAAGCCAGGCGAATGGCGCCGCTGGATGCACCGCTGTTGATCGAGGGGGAGACCGGCACCGGCAAGGAGCTTCTGGCCAGGGCGTGCCACCTGGCCAGCCCGCGTGGACAATCACCGCTGATGGCGCTCAACTGCGCCGGCTTGCCTGAGTCGATGGCCGAGACAGAGCTGTTCGGCTACGGGCCGGGCGCCTTCGAGGGCGCCCGCGCCGAAGGCAAGCTGGGGCTGCTGGAGCTGACGGCCGGCGGCACGCTGTTTCTCGATGGCGTGGCTGAAATGAGCCCGCGGCTTCAGGTGAAGTTGCTGCGGTTCTTGCAAGACGGATGTTTTCGGCGTGTGGGCAGCGACGAGGAGGTCTATCTGGATGTGCGGGTGATCTGCGCCACGCAGGTGGACCTGTCCGAGCTCTGTGCTCGGGGCGAGTTCCGGCAGGACCTGTACCACCGGCTCAATGTGCTGTCATTGCACATTCCGCCCTTGCGCGAGTGCATGGATGGGCTTGATGGGCTGGTGCAGTATTTTCTCGATCAGGCCAGTCGGCAGATCGGATGCGCCATGCCTCGCCTGGCGCCGGGGGCGATGCAAAAGTTGGCCAGCTATGAGTGGCCGGGTAACGTTCGACAGTTGGAAAACGTGGTGTTCCAGGCTGTGTCGTTATGTGAAAACGGTGTGGTCAAGACTGAACATGTGCGATTGCCCGATTATGGCGTGCGACAGCCTTTGGGTGATTTTTCACTGGACGGTGCATTGTCCGATATTGTCGGGCGTTTTGAAAAAGCCGTATTGGAAAGTTTGCTCAAGGAGTTTCCAAGCAGCCGAGCATTGGGCAAGCGCCTGGGTGTATCGCACACGACCATTGCCAATAAGTTGAAAGATTATTCACTGGGCAAATCGGCAGGGCACTGAGTGGGCGGTGCTAAGTGTAGGGGCCTGTTGCTTCTAACTTTTGAGTGTTACTTGTGTGCAGACGGCCGCGAAGGGGGTCATTCGGCCCCCTTGGTCGCCGCGCTGTCAGCCGTTTGAGCAGCCATTGCCCATCACGCGGTATTCCAGCACGTGGGTATGGCCTTGCGAGTCGGCGTAGGTCATGCGAGCAGGCACTACGCCGCAGACATTGGGGATTTCACTCATGGAAATGACGTGGTCGATGTCCAGGTGTTGCGAGTAACTGTACTGTTCAACCGGTGCCTGTTCGGCGGCCTGGGCTTCGTCGGCCATGGCCGTCCCGCACAGACTGCCCAGCAGTACTACCATTAAAGCTTTCATGTTTAATCTGCCTGTTTAAAGTCGTCAGGGTGCGCGCAGTGCGTCAGGCACTACGACAACCGTTAAGGTATTGATTACGTTTGCAGAAAATTGACAGTTGCCTTCGTGGGGGCGGTTACAGGTTGTCAATCTTCTTGCCGTTGCTGGCGAGATCAATTCTAGAACTGTGGCCCAGGCTGAAACAGTGGGGCTTTTGATAAAGTCTGTTGGTGAAATTGGTAACAATCTGCGAGGCCTTTAACCTGGCAGGCAGCAAAATGCCCGCGCCTGAGCGGTTGCGACCTGATCGACTGGCAAATTACTACCAACGTCGAATGGCGGTTATCGCTCTGGTACAGTTACATCGGTCCCATACAAAAACAACTATTACACCGAGGTAAACACGATGAGTGCGGCTCCACTGTATCCCGTTCGTCCCGAGATCGCGGCCACTACCCTGACAGACGAGGCCACCTACAAGGCCATGTACCAGCAGTCGGTGATCAACCCGGACGGCTTCTGGCGTGAGCAGGCCCAGCGCATTGACTGGATCAAGCCCTTCACCAAGGTCAAGCAGACCTCATTCGATGACCACCATGTGGACATTAAATGGTTTGCCGACGGCACTCTGAACGTTTCCTCCAACTGCCTGGACCGCCATCTGGAAGAGCGTGGCGATCAACTGGCCATCATTTGGGAAGGCGACGACCCCTCCGAACACCGCAACATCACCTACCGCGAACTGCATGAGCAGGTGTGCAAGTTCGCCAACGCCTTGCGTGGGCAGGACGTGCACCGCGGCGATGTGGTCACCATCTACATGCCGATGATCCCAGAGGCTGTGGTCGCCATGCTGGCCTGCGCCCGTATCGGTGCAATCCATTCAGTCGTATTCGGTGGGTTCTCGCCCGAGGCCCTGGCAGGGCGCATCATCGATTGCAAGTCCAAGGTGGTGATCACGGCGGACGAAGGCGTGCGCGGCGGTCGCCGTACACCGCTCAAGGCCAACGTCGACCTGGCGCTGACCAACCCTGAAACCAGCAGCGTGCAGAAGATCATCGTCTGCAAGCGCACCGGCGGCGACATCGCCTGGCACCAGCACCGCGACATCTGGTACGAAGACCTGATGAAAGTGGCCTCCAGCCACTGCGCGCCGAAGGAAATGGGGGCTGAGGAAGCCCTGTTCATCCTCTATACCTCCGGCTCGACCGGCAAGCCCAAGGGCGTGCTGCACACCACCGGTGGCTACCTGGTATACGCGGCGCTGACCCATGAGCGCGTGTTCGACTACCGCCCGGGCGAGGTGTACTGGTGCACCGCCGACGTCGGTTGGGTCACGGGCCACAGCTACATCGTCTACGGCCCGCTCGCCAACGGTGCCACCACCGTGTTGTTCGAAGGTGTGCCGAACTACCCGGACATCACCCGCGTGTCCAAGATCGTCGACAAGCACAAAGTCAACATCCTCTACACCGCACCCACCGCCATCCGCGCCATGATGGCCGAAGGGCAGGCGGCGGTGGACGGTGCCGACGGTTCCAGCCTGCGCCTGCTGGGCTCTGTGGGCGAGCCGATCAACCCCGAAGCCTGGAACTGGTACTACAAGACCGTGGGCAAGGAGCGTTGCCCGGTCGTCGACACCTGGTGGCAGACCGAAACCGGCGGCATCCTCATCAGCCCGTTGCCAGGGGCGACGGCGCTCAAGCCAGGCTCGGCCACGCGCCCGTTCTTTGGCGTGGTCCCGGCCCTGGTGGACAACCTGGGCAACCTGATCGAAGGCGCGACCGAGGGCAACCTGGTGATCCTCGATTCATGGCCAGGCCAGTCGCGCTCGCTGTACGGTGACCACGACCGGTTCGTCGATACCTACTTCAAGACCTTCCGGGGCATGTACTTCACCGGTGACGGCGCGCGCCGCGATGAGGACGGCTACTACTGGATCACCGGTCGCGTGGATGACGTGCTGAACGTCTCGGGCCACCGCATGGGCACCGCCGAGATCGAAAGTGCCATGGTGGCGCATGCGAAGGTGGCCGAGGCCGCGGTGGTGGGCGTGCCGCACGACATCAAGGGCCAGGGTATCTACGTCTACGTCACCCTCAATGCCGGCGTCGAGCCAAGCGAGCAACTGCGCCTTGAACTGAAGAACTGGGTGCGCAAGGAAATCGGCCCGATCGCTTCGCCGGATGTGATCCAGTGGGCGCCAGGGTTGCCAAAGACCCGTTCGGGCAAGATCATGCGCCGCATCCTGCGCAAGATCGCCACCGCCGAGTATGACGCACTGGGGGATATCTCGACCTTGGCAGACCCAGGTGTCGTGCAGCACCTGATCGACACGCACAAGGCCATGAGCTTGGCCACGGCTTGACGGCACCGCGCGCGGCCCGAGATCCAAGCTTGATGGCAAGGTAATTTGGGTCGCGCCGGCAGTACGCCAGCGTCCAACATCGGCCCCGCCGGGTGAACCGGCGGGGTTTTTGCTTTAAGAGACGGCTGAATCTGCTACCCGACAGTGATCGGTTACTTTTCTGTCACCGGCAATGCGCTATAGCGGGGCGCCCGGAAACACTTCGCGCTGTTTGAGGGCATTTGGGCTGTCATGTGTGTCGGTCTATCACGCTACACTTGCCGTCCCACAAGGGTTTGCCAATAATAGGCCCAGGATTTGCTAGATTCATGGGTTCAATTTCTTGCGCTTTTGCATATTCTGCATTGGCTGTCAACATCGCCCGTAGCGGTTTCAAGCGCTTCTGTAAGTAGTTGTCGCTTTGAAGAAATTTCGACTACCGGGCTGTCGTTAAAATGCCATTCACTCGCTCGTGGTCTGCGACCTTGGTCGAACCCTGCGCGGCTCGCGTTGTAACCATTCGCATATCGGGCAGCTGTTACCTGCCTTGTATTGCCCCGTACCGATGGAGTTACCTGATGAAGAAGCTCGCACTGCTTGGCGCCCTGGCGCTGTCCGTGTTTTCCCTGGTATCGCAGGCCGATGAAAAACCGCTGAAAATCGGTATCGAAGCGGCTTACCCTCCCTTCGCTTTCAAGCAGCCCGATGGCAGCATCGCCGGCTTCGACTACGACATCGGCAATGCCCTGTGCGAAGAGATGAAAGCCAAGTGCACCTGGGTCGAGCAGGAGTTCGACGGCCTGATTCCTGCGCTCAAGGTGCGCAAGATCGACGCCATCCTGTCTTCGATGTCCATCACCGAGGACCGCAAGAAGTCGGTGGACTTCACCAAGCGTTACTACCTCACCCCGGCGCGTCTGGTCATGAAGGAGGGTACCGCGGTTACCGACAGCCTCGATGAGCTCAAGGGCAAGAAGATTGGCGTGCAGCGTGGCTCGATCCACGATCGCTTCGCCAAGGAAGTGCTCGCGCCCAAAGGGGCCACCGTGGTGCCTTACGGCACCCAGAACGAAATCTACCTCGACGTGGCGGCTGGCCGCCTGGACGGCACCGTGGCCGATGCCACCCTGTTGGAAGATGGCTTCCTCAAGACCGATGCCGGCAAGGGCTTCGCGTTTGTCGGTCCGGCCTTCACCGACGTGAAGTACTTCGGTGACGGCGTCGGCATTGCCGTGCGCAAGGGTGACAAGGCCAACGTCGATCGTATCAATGCGGCCATCGATGCCATCCGTGCCAACGGCAAGTACAAAGAGATCGAGAAGAAATACTTCAACTTCGACATCTACGGCCCAGACGCGAACTGAGTCAGCCGTCAACCGCTGTGCAATGGTGCAAACAGCAGGAGCGCTGAGGTTTGCACCATTTTTCATTCTCTAGGTCGAGGACCTCAACATGTTGAAAGGCTACGGGGCAGTCATCCTCGATGGGGCGTGGCTGACGCTACAGCTCGCCCTTTCGTCGATGGCCCTGGCCATCGTGCTCGGCCTGATCGGCGTGGCACTGCGCTTGTCGCCGGTGCGCTGGCTGGCCTGGCTGGGCGACCTGTATTCCACGGTCATTCGCGGCATACCGGATCTGGTACTGATCCTGCTGATCTTCTATGGCGGGCAGGACATCATCAATCGCGTGGCGCCGCTCGTGGGCTACGACGACTACATCGACCTGAACCCGCTGCTGGCAGGTATCGGGACGCTGGGCTTCATTTTCGGCGCCTACCTCTCGGAAACGTTCCGGGGTGCATTCCTGGGCATTCCAAAAGGCCAGGCCGAGGCGGGTGTCGCCTACGGCATGAATGCCCGGCAGGTGTTCTTCCGCATCCAGGTGCCGCAAATGATTCGCCTGGCGATTCCAGGCTTTACCAACAACTGGCTGGTGCTGACCAAGGCCACGGCGTTGATTTCGGTGGTCGGCCTGCAGGACATGATGTTCAAGGCCAAGCAGGCGGCCGATGCCACCCGTGAACCCTTCACCTTCTTCCTGGCAGTGGCCGCCTTGTACCTGGTGCTGACCAGTGTCTCGCTGCTGGCGCTGAAGTATCTGGAGCGCCGCTACTCGGTGGGTGTCAAGGTGACCGAACTATGATCTTCGACTACAACGTGGTCTGGGAAGCGTTGCCGATGTATTTCGACGGCCTGCTCACCACCCTCAAGCTGCTGGCGGTCTCGTTGTTCTTCGGCTTGCTGGCGGCCATTCCGCTGGGCTTGATGCGCGTGTCAAAGCGCCCGTGGGTCAACCTGCCGGCCTGGCTGTACACCTACGTCATTCGTGGCACGCCCATGCTGGTGCAGCTGTTCCTGATCTACTACGGCCTGGCCCAGTTCGAAGCCGTGCGGGCCAGCGTGTTCTGGCCCTTGCTGTCCAGCGCGACCTTCTGCGCGTGCCTGGCCTTCGCCATCAACACCAGTGCCTACACCGCCGAGATCGTTGCCGGCAGCCTCAAGGCCACGCCCCACGGCGAGATCGAGGCGGCCAAGGCCATGGGCATGTCGCGCATGAAGATGTACCGACGCATCCTGCTGCCGTCTGCGCTGCGCCGTGCGCTGCCGCAATACAGCAATGAAGTGATCATGATGCTGCAAACCACCAGCCTGGCATCGATCGTGACCCTGATCGACATCACAGGTGCCGCACGCACGGTCAATGCTCAGTACTACCTGCCTTTCGAGGCCTACATCACGGCGGGCGTGTTCTACCTGTGCCTGACCTTCATCCTGGTGCGCCTGTTCAAGATGGCCGAACGCCGCTGGCTCGGCTACCTGGCGCCGCGCAAGCACTGACCGCTCTGTGAGAATCGACAGCATGTACAAACTCCAAGTCCAAGACCTGCACAAGCGCTACGGCAGCCACGAGGTCCTCAAGGGTGTTTCTCTGGCGGCCAAGGCAGGCGATGTCATCAGCATCATCGGCTCCAGTGGCTCGGGCAAGTCCACCTTCCTGCGCTGCATCAATCTGCTGGAGCAGCCCCATGCGGGCAAGATACTGCTCAACAACGAAGAGCTGAAACTGACCCCCGGCAAGGATGGCGCACTCAAGGCAGCCGATGCGCGCCAACTGCAACGCATGCGCTCGCGCCTGGCGATGGTGTTCCAGCATTTCAACCTGTGGTCGCACATGACGGCGCTGGAGAACATCATCGAAGCGCCGGTGCATGTGCTGGGGGTCAGCCGCAAGGAGGCGCTTGAGAAGGCCGAGCACTACCTTGAGAAGGTCGGGGTCGCCCACCGCAAGGATGCCTTCCCAGGCCACATGTCCGGTGGCGAACAGCAGCGGGTGGCCATTGCACGGGCGCTGGCCGTTGAACCTGAGGTCATGCTGTTCGACGAACCGACCTCGGCCCTGGACCCTGAGCTGGTCGGCGATGTGCTCAAGGTGATGCAGGCATTGGCCCAGGAAGGCCGGACCATGGTGGTGGTAACCCACGAAATGGGCTTTGCCCGCGAGGTGTCGAACCAGTTGGTGTTCCTGCACAAGGGCCTGGTCGAGGAGACCGGCTGCCCACGCGAGGTGCTGGCCAACCCGCGTTCGGAACGCCTGAAGCAGTTCCTGTCCGGCAGCCTGAAGTAAAAGCTGCTTTTCTGCACCACGATAGGGCATGCTGCGTGTCACGCGCAGCCTGACCCGGCGCATCGAATCGAACGATCTCAGGTTTCGGACCTTACCCTATGACCACCCAGCGAATCGGTTTTCTCATCTGGCCCAGCACCCGGCCACTGACCCTGGCGCTGGCCGAAGAAGTCCTGCAGGTGGCGCAGCGGGTCCATCCCGATGTGGTGTACGAAACACTGTTCCTGCAGGCCGAAGCCCCGGTCGAAGGCAGCTGGCGCATGCCGGGCGAGCCCTGGAACGGGCGCCTGGAAGGGTGCCACAAGCTGTTTCTGATGGCCGATGAAGCGCCGGGCAACATCGGGGCTGGCCTGTCGACAGCGCTCAAGCAATTGGCCCGAAGCGGCTGCATGATTGGCGGGTTGTCTGCCGGGGTCTATCCACTGGCCATGCTCGGCCTGCTCGATGGCTATCGCGCGGCCGTGCATTGGCGCTGGCAGGACGATTTTGCCGAGCGGTTCCCCAAGGTCATCGCCACCAGCCACCTGTTCGATTGGGACCGCGATCGCCTGACGGCCTGCGGCGGCATGGCGGTAACCGACCTGTTGCTGGCAGTGCTGGCCCGGGACCATGGCGCTGAGCTGGCAGGCGCGGTGTCCGAGGAACTGGTGGTCGAGCGTATTCGCGAGGGCGGTGAGCGCCAGCGCATTCCGCTGCAGAACCGGCTGGGCTCGAGCCACCCCAAGCTCACTCAGGCAGTGCTGTTGATGGAAGCCAACATCGAGGAGCCGCTGACCACCGATGAAATTGCCCAGCATGTCTGCGTGTCACGGCGACAGCTCGAGCGCATCTTCAAACAGTACCTGAGCCGGGTGCCGAGCCAGTATTACCTGGAGCTGCGCCTGAACAAGGCACGGCAGATGCTGATGCAGACCAGCAAGTCCATCATCCAGATAGGCCTGTCGTGCGGCTTCTCCTCCGGCCCGCATTTCTCCAGCGCCTACCGCAACTTCTTTGGCGCCACGCCCCGTGAAGACCGCAATCAGCGACGCAACAGCAGCCCGTTCGAACTGAGCTCCGCGCCGGCTGAAAAAGGCTAGTCGACGTGTCAGCGCGGCCGGGCTGCACAACTAGGTGAACACCCGTTCACCCAGCTTCTTCTCTGCCGTACACTGCGCGATTGCGACAGTGTTTGTCGCATTGCCGAAAGCCCGCCCGAATGCCGGTTTTGCGCTGTAACAAGTTGTCGCTTGGCCGCAAGGCCACGCGGTCTTCGTTCCTTACAATCCCCCCATCGCTCGCCACTTTCAGGTCAGCGATCCTCTTCAGGAGACTCAGATGTCCGTTGAGCAAGCCCCGGTGCTACGTGCCGATTTCGATCAGGTCATGGTCCCCAACTATTCCCCGGCGGCCTTCATTCCTGTGCGAGGCGAGGGCTCCCGTGTCTGGGACCAGACTGGCCGCGAATTGATCGACTTTGCCGGTGGCATCGCCGTCAATGCACTGGGTCATTGCCATCCGGCTTTGGTCAAGGCACTGACCGATCAGGCCAATACCCTGTGGCATGTATCCAACGTCTTCACCAACGAGCCGGCCCTGCGCCTGGCTCACAAACTGGTAGAGGCCACGTTTGCCGATCGCGCGTTCTTCTGCAATTCCGGCGCCGAATCCAACGAGGCGGCGTTCAAGTTGGCCCGCCGGGTAGCCCATGATCGCTTCGGCCCTGAAAAGCACGAGATCATCGCAACGCTCAACAGCTTCCACGGCCGCACGTTGTTTACCGTGAGCGTGGGTGGTCAGCCAAAATATTCCGATGGTTTCGGGCCCAAAATCACCGGGATCAGCCACGTGCCCTACAACGACCTGGAAGCGTTGAAAGCGCAGATTTCCGACAAGACCTGCGCTGTCGTGATCGAGCCGATCCAGGGTGAAAGCGGTGTGGTCCCGGCTGACAAGGCCTATCTGGAAGGCGCGCGCGCCTTGTGCGACCAGCACAATGCCTTGCTGATATTCGATGAAGTACAGACCGGTGTCGGTCGTACCGGGTCGCTGTACGCCTACCAGCACTACGGCGTGACGCCCGACATCCTGACCAGCGCCAAGAGCCTGGGCGGCGGCTTCCCGATTGGCGCCATGCTCACCACCAATGACCTGGCCAAGCACTTGGCTGTCGGCACCCACGGTACGACTTACGGGGGCAACCCGCTGGGCTGCGCGGTGGCCTGCGCCGTGCTGGATGTGATCAACACCCCGCAGACCCTGGCGGGCATCAAGGCCAAGCACGAACGATTCAAGGCCCGTCTGGAGCAGATCGGTCGTGACAATGGGCTGTTCAGTCATGTCCGCGGCGTGGGCCTGCTGATCGGTTGTGTGCTTTCCGAGGCCTGGCAGGGCAAGGCCAAGGACGTGCTCAATGCCGCCGAGAAAGAAGGCGTCATGGTGTTGCAGGCAGGGCCTGACGTGGTGCGTTTTGCCCCTAGCCTGGTTGTCGAAGATGCCGACATCGAGGAAGGCCTGCAGCGCTTCGAACGTGCCGTGGTCACCTTGACCCAAGGCTGAGCCGGCTCGCAGGGTTGGCGCCGCGCCGGTTGCGACACCGGCCGGTGAGCCCGGATTCCAACGCAGGCGCCTGGCGCCTGCCTTTTTCACGCGCCGCCATTGGCAGCGCGTTTTCCAAGGAGTGACACCATGCTGGTGATGCGCCCGGCGCAAATGGCTGATCTGAACGAAGTGCAGCGAATGGCTGCGGACAGCCCCATTGGTGTCACCTCGTTGCCGGACGACAGCGCTCGGCTGGGCGACAAGATCGCCGCCTCCGAAACTTCCTTCGCCGCCGAGGTGAGCTTCAACGGCGAGGAACGCTACTTCTTCGTACTCGAAGACAGTGAGACCGGCAAGCTGGCTGGCTGCTCGGCCATCGTTGCCTCGGCAGGCTATTCCGAGCCTTTCTACAGTTTTCGTAACGAAACCTTCGTTCACGCCTCGCGGGAACTGAAGATCCACAACAAGATTCACGTCCTGTCGCTGTGTCACGATTTGACCGGCAACAGTTTGCTGACCAGCTTCTACGTGCTGCCCGAGCTTGTGGGCAGTGGGTGGGCCGAACTCAATTCCCGGGGTCGCCTGTTGTTCATGGCATCGCACCCCGAGCGGTTCGCCGAGTCGGTTGTGACGGAAATCGTAGGCTTCAGCGACGAGCAGGGCGAGTCGCCTTTCTGGGACGCCATCGGGCGCAACTTCTTCGACTTGAGCTACGCCGATGCCGAGCGCCTGTGCGGCCTCAAAAGCCGCACGTTCCTGGCTGAACTGATGCCCCATTACCCTATCTACGTGCCGTTGCTGCCTGACGCTGCGCAGGAAGCCATGGGCCAGGTGCACCCGCGGGCGCAGATCACCTTCGACATCCTCATGCGCGAAGGCTTCGAAACCGAGCACTACATCGACATCTTCGATGGCGGCCCGACCCTGCATGCCCGTACCTCCGGTATTCGTTCGATTGCACAAAGCCGCGTGGCGCCCGTGAAAGTCGAGCCGGTGGCGGCCCGCGGCACGCGGCCGTACCTGGTCTGCAATGGCCAGCTGCAAGATTACCGTGCCGTGCTGGTGGAATTGGACTGGGTACCTGGCAAGCCCGTCAGCCTGAGCCAGGAGGTGGCCGACGCCCTGGGCGTGGGCGAGGGTGCCAGTGTGCGGCTGGTCGCGGCCTGAGCGCCGACCGCCATCTTGCAGGATTAGCAGAGTTTCGCGCCGGTTGATGCCGCCGCACAAGGAGATAGCATGATCGTTCGTCCTGTACGCAGCAGCGACCTGCCTGCGTTGATCGAATTGGCACGCAGCACCGGCACCACGGGGCTGACCACGCTGCCTGCCAACGAGGAACGCCTGGAGCATCGCGTAGGGTGGGCGGAAAAGAGCTTTCGCGGTGAAGCCGAGCGCGGTGATACCGACTACCTCTTCGTGCTGGAAAACGACGAAGGGCTGGTCGTGGGCATCAGTGCAATCGCTGGCGCCGTAGGTTTGCGCGAGCCTTGGTACAACTACCGCGTCGGGCTCACCGTCAGTGCGTCCCAGGAATTGAAGATCTACCGCGAGATACCCACGCTGTTCCTGGCCAACGACCTGACCGGCAATTCCGAGCTGTGCTCGCTGTTCCTGCGCCATGACTACCGCTCAGGGCTCAATGGTCGGCTGTTGTCCCGGGCGCGCATGCTGTTCATCGCCGAGTTTCCCGAGCTGTTCGGTCAGAAGATCATGGCGGAGATGCGTGGCATGTCCGATGCCCAGGGGCGCTCGCCGTTCTGGGAAAGCCTGGGGCGCCACTTCTTCAAGATGGAGTTCAGCCAGGCCGACTACCTGACGGGTGTGGGCAACAAGTCTTTCATCGCCGAGCTGATGCCCAGGTTCCCGCTTTACACCTGCTTCCTGTCCGAAGCGGCGCGCAGCGTGATCGGCCGGGTGCATGCCGACACCGAGCCAGCATTGGCCATGCTCAAGCAGGAAGGCTTCACCTATCAGGGGTACGTGGACATTTTCGACGCAGGGCCTGCCATCGAATGCGACACGGCCCGCATCCGCGCGGTACGCGACAGCCAGACACTGGTACTGGCCATCGGTACGCCTGGTGAGGATGCCACGCCCTTCATCATCCACAACCGTAAGCGCGACGACTGCCGCATCACGGCCGCCCCGGCTCGGCTGGCGGCGGGCACCTTGGTGGTCGACCCGCTGACGGCCAAGCGCCTGCGCATGGGTGCAGGCGACAACGTGCGGGCCGTGCCCCTGTCGGCCGCCCGGGAGGGCCAGTAAATGACCACGCATTACATCGGCGGTAACTGGGTAGCAGGGCGCGGCGAGCACCTGGCATCGCTCAACCCGGTGAGCCAGGCGACCGTCTGGCAAGGTCAAGGGGCTGATGCAGGCCAGGTGCGGACTGCCGTACAGGCCGCGCGCCAGGCGTTCCCCGCCTGGGCGCACATGAGCCTGCAGGGGCGCATCGAGGTGCTGGAACAGTTTGCCGCGCAGCTAAAACAGCATGCCGACGCGCTGGCCTATTGCATTGGTGAGGAAACCGGCAAGCCCTTGTGGGAATCGGCTACCGAAGTCACCAGCATGATCAACAAGGTGGCGATCTCGGTGCAGAGCTACCGTGAACGCACCGGCGAGAAGAGCGGCCCACTGGCTGACGCCACTGCAGTGCTGCGGCACAAGCCACATGGCGTGGTGGCGGTATTCGGGCCTTACAACTTCCCCGGTCATTTGCCGAACGGGCATATCGTCCCGGCGCTGCTGGCTGGCAACTGCGTAGTGTTCAAGCCCAGTGAGCTGACGCCCAAGGTGGCCGAGCTGACCGTCAATTGCTGGATTGCCGCCGGCCTGCCTACCGGGGTGTTGAACCTGGTGCAAGGGGGGCGTGACACGGGTGTGGCCTTGGCCGCCGACCCTGGCATCGATGGCTTGTTCTTCACGGGCTCCAGTGGTACCGGCCATCTGCTGCACCAGCAGTTCGCCGGCCGCCCCGACAAGATTCTGGCCCTGGAGATGGGCGGGAACAATGCGCTGGTGGTGGACGAGGTCCAGGACCTCGACGCTGCGGTCTACACCATCGTTCAGTCGGCGTTCATTTCGGCCGGCCAGCGCTGCACCTGCGCGCGCCGACTGCTGGTGCCGCAGGGCCCATGGGGCGATCAGTTGCTGGCGCGGCTGGTTCAGGTGAGCCGCACCCTGGCCGTGGGCGCTTTCGATCAGCAACCAGCCCCATTCATGGGCTCGGTGATTTCCCTGCAGGCGGCGCACGCGCTGCTGGCCGCCCAGGCCGAGCTGATCGCCGGGGGCGGCGTCAGCTTGCTGGAGATGACGCAGCCGCAGCATGACGCCGCCTTGCTGACCCCGGGTATCGTCGATGTCACGGACGTGGCACCGCGCAAGGACGAGGAGTTTTTCGGGCCGCTGTTGCAGGTGCTGCGCTACCCCGATTTCGAGGCGGCCATTGCCGAAGCCAACAACACCCGCTATGGCCTGGCTGCCGGGTTGCTCAGCGACTCCCAGGCCCGCTACGAGCATTTCTGGCTCCACAGCCGCGCAGGCATCGTCAACTGGAACCGCCAGCTTACCGGCGCTGCCAGCAGCGCGCCGTTCGGTGGGGTGGGCGCCAGTGGCAATCACCGGGCAAGCGCCTACTACGCAGCCGACTACTGCGCCTACCCCGTCGCGTCGCTGGAGGCCACCGGCCTGATCTTGCCGGCAACCCTGGCGCCGGGCGTCACACTATAACGATGGTCGGAGCCTTGCCGATGAAAGCATACGAAGTGAATTTTGACGGCCTGGTGGGGCCCACCCACAACTACGGTGGCCTGTCCTACGGCAACGTGGCCTCTCAAAGTAACAGCCACCAGGGGTCCAACCCGCGCGAAGCGGCGCGCCAGGGGCTGGCGAAGATGAAGGCGCTGGCCGACCTTGGCTTCCAGCAAGGGGTGCTGGCGCCTCAGGAGCGCCCGGATGTGGCCGCACTGCGCCAGCTTGGCTTCGCCGGCACCGATGCCCAGGTGATCCAGCGCGCCGCACGGGAGGCCATGCCGTTGCTGGTGGCCAGTTGCTCAGCGTCGAGCATGTGGGTGGCCAACGCCGCGACAGTCAGCCCCAGCGCCGACACGGCCGATGGTCGGGTGCACTTCACTGCCGCCAACCTCAACTGCAAATACCATCGCAGTATCGAGCACCCCACCACCAGCCGCGTGCTGGCAGCGATGTTCAGGGACGAGGCGCATTTCAGCCACCATCCCGCCTTGCCGGGCGTCGCCCAATTCGGCGATGAGGGCGCCGCGAACCACACGCGGTTCTGCCACGATTATGGGCAGGCTGGGGTCGAATTTTTCGTCTATGGCCGCAGTGCCTTCGACAACCGTTACCCCGCTCCGCAGAAGTACCCAGCCCGCCAGACCCTCGACGCGTCCCAGGCCGTGGCCCGCCTGCACGGGCTCAGCGCCGACGCGGTGGTCTATGCTCAGCAGAACCCCGCTGTGATCGATCAAGGTGTGTTTCACAACGATGTGATCGCGGTCGGTAATGGGGAGGTGCTGTTCTACCATGAGGATGCGTTTCTCGACACCGAGGCCGTGCTCACCGAGCTTCGCATCAAGCTGGCCGCCAAGGGCGGTGAGTTGCAGGCCATTTGCGTGCCGCGTGCCACCGTATCGGTAGAAGATGCCGTGCGCTCCTACCTGTTCAATAGCCAGTTGCTCAGCCGCGACGATGGGTCGATGCTGCTGGTGGTGCCGGAAGAGTGCCGCAACAATGAGCGGGTCTGGGCGTATCTGCAGCAGCTTACCCGCCTGGGCACGGCGGTGCGGGAGGTGCAGGTGTTCGACCTCAAGCAGAGCATGCAAAACGGCGGCGGGCCGGCTTGCCTGCGCCTTCGCGTGGCCTTGAACGAAACGGAACTGGCGGCGGTGAACCAAGGCGTTATCATGAGCGCCCCGTTGTACGAGACACTGCTGCAGTGGGTCGATCGGCACTATCGCGACCGTCTGGTCGACGCTGACCTGGCCGATCCTCTGTTGTTGCAGGAGTGCCGTACGGCACTGGACGAATTGACCCAGATACTCAAGTTGGGCTCGGTATACCCGTTCCAACGCCAACCTTGAAGAGAGAATTGCAATGACCGACGCCCTGCGCCTGATCCTGGAAGATGAAGACGGCACTCAGCTGGAAACTTCGTGCACGCGCTTTGCCGTGATGTGGCAAGGCAAGGAAGTATGGATCCAGCAGGACGGCCGTGGCCAACTGTTGATCGGGGTGGATGTGGAGGAGGGCGATGCCGAGTATGCCAACCTGCTGCTGCGCCCCCTGGCGACCAACCTGGTCAGCCTGCAACTGGAAATGGAGCCGGCCGACGTGGGCGAAGACGACGACCACGTTCACGGCCCGGACTGCGGCCATCATCACTGAGGAAGCCCGCCATGCTCGCCCTTGGCAAACTGCTTGAGCTGACCCTCACCGGCCATGAACCGGCCGAGAAGACCCAAGTGACGTCCAGGGGCGTGCGCCTTCGCTGGCTGGGGCAGGGTGCCCTGGAAGTGAGCCCCAGCGCCGCTGACGACTGCGGCCTGGACCTGTTGCTGTCTGCAGGTATCCACGGCAACGAGACGGCCCCGATCGAGTTGCTCGAACGTTTGCTGCATGGCGTTGCGCGCGGGGATATCGTGCCCAGGGCGCGCGTGCTGTTCCTGTTCGGCAACCCGGCGGCCATCATCAAGGGTGAGCGGTTCATCGAACAGGACATCAACCGCCTGTTCAATGGCCGCCACGAGCAGTCCAGCGGGCCGGAGGCGTTGCGCGCTGCGGAGCTCGAACAGTTCGCACGGGTCTTCTTCAGCAAGCCTGGGCGTAGTCGCCTGCACTACGACCTGCACACGGCCATTCGAGGCTCCAGGATCGAGCAGTTCGCGCTGTACCCCTTCAAGCAAGGACGTGCGCATTCCCGGCGCGAACTGGCCCGCCTGGCAGCAGCGGGCATGGAGGCGGTACTGCTGCAGTGCAAGCCTTCAATCACGTTCAGTGCGTTTACCTACGAGCAGCTCGACGCCGAGGCCTTTACCCTTGAGCTGGGCAAGGCCCGCCCCTTTGGCCAGAACGACGCGGTGAATCTCGACAAGCTCGAAGCCCGGCTAGTGCGCATCCTTCAAGCCACCGAGCCCGATGACGACGTGTCGCTTGAGGGGTTGCAGTTGTTCAGCGTGGCGCGTGAGGTCATCAAGCACAGCGATGGTTTCCGCTTGCACCTGCCAGCAGACATCCAGAATTTCTCCCCGCTGAACAAGGGCTACCTGCTGGCCGATGACCTTGCCGGCGTGCGCTGGGTGATCGAAGAGGAGGGCGCACGGATCATCTTCCCCAACCCCAAGGTTCGCAATGGCCTCAGGGCGGGCATCATCGTGGTACCTGATGACGGTGAAAACCTGGCCTGAGCCCTAGATGTCGATATCCAGAGCCGGTACCAGTACGCTTGGGGTCAAGGCTTCGTATGCGTCCTGCAGCAGCCTGGCAAGTGCAGTCAGGCCGTCCAGGCCCTTGACTTGGTAAGGGTCGTACAGTACAGCGGTGTAAGCACCGGGTAGCAAATGGGCGTATCTGGCTGGGATGACGCGGCTCAGGTCGAAGCCTGGTCCCTGCTGCGCCGGGCCTGCATGGCATTGCATGAGCACGATGTCGGGCACATCGGCATAGCCCTGGCGGGCAGCATCCAATGCCCTCTTCAACTCTGGGTAACCCGACAGCAGTGCGAGCTGCTCATACACCCGGTTCTGGAACTGCGGTGTGCCGTAGATGAACAGGTGGTCGATGGCAGTGGTTTCGAACCGCGCATCAGCGCTGGCATTGGCATCCACGCGCAGTGTGCCGTCGGCGTTATCGGCCAGCCCCGCTGGAATCTCCTGGCCACTGAACAGCAGATGCACACGCTGATCGGGTGTGGACCTGTTCAGTCTCAGCGGCACGCCGTCTATTTCCAGATCCAGGCCGCATTCCTGGTTCAGGCTAACGTTCACCGTATCGAGCCAGACCTGGATTTCATCGACGGTGCCCACCTTCACGTTGTCGTCGAATGCCTCGATCACCCTTCGTTGGATGTTGAGCTGGCCAGCCGAATAGAGTTTGTACAGCTCGTAATCAAAATAGACGCGAGACCCCAGACGTTCTTCGCCGTCTGTAGTGTCGTAGGCTAACGCTTCGTCCAGTTCCCCGAAGCTCAAGCGCTCACTATTGTCGCCGCCGTCGATATTGACGGTTTGGGTTACTGCAGTCATGGGCATGATCTCCTGTTCAAGAGCATTCACGCTAAGGCTGCCGGGCTTGCTGGGTGCGGTAGTTATTTAGGCTTGGCCGACGCTGTATTCAATGAGCCGGTGATGCGCAGGGGTGCGTGGCTAATTCTGCCAGGACGCTGATTCCCGGGGCTCAGGCCGCCTGTCGGGGATACCGGTTGCAGGCAACGGTTTCAGGAGTTGCCAGTTGGGAAGCCGGGGATTTAGCATCAGGCGTGATGAATGATTGATGCGTTTGACGCTGCCAATAGCCGATTCGGCCATTTCAATAGCACAAACTCACTGCACCAAGCCTGCAGGCCCGATATAATGCGGCCCTTTGCCGTCGTTTCGTCGACGCTTTGCCCTGATGGGCCGCCGTTTCCGTGGAAGATCCTATGAAAAGCGCAGAAATCCGTGAAGCCTTCCTTCGCTTCTTCGAAGAACAGGGGCATACCCGAGTCGCGTCCAGTTCGCTGATTCCGAACAACGACCCGACCCTGTTGTTCACCAATGCCGGCATGAACCAGTTCAAGGACTGTTTCCTCGGAGCGGAGAAGCGCGCCTATACCCGTGCTGTCAGCAGCCAGAAGTGCGTGCGCGCCGGTGGCAAGCACAATGACCTGGAAAACGTCGGTTACACCGCACGTCACCATACCTTCTTCGAAATGCTGGGCAACTTCAGCTTCGGTGATTATTTCAAGCGCGACGCCATCACCTTCGCCTGGACCTTTCTGACGTCGGAGAAGTGGCTGAACCTGCCCAAGGACAAGCTCTGGGTCACGGTCTATGCCACCGACGACGAAGCCTACGATATCTGGACCAAGGAAGTGGGCGTGCCGGCCGAGCGCATGGTCCGCATCGGCGACAACAAGGGCGCACCCTACGCGTCGGACAACTTCTGGACCATGGGCGACACAGGCCCATGCGGGCCGTGCACCGAGATCTTCTATGACCACGGCGCAGACATCTGGGGTGGCCCGCCCGGGTCGCCCGAAGAAGACGGCGACCGTTACATCGAGATCTGGAACAACGTGTTCATGCAGTTCAACCGTACCGCCGACGGCGTGCTGCACCCGCTGCCGGCGCCGTCGGTCGATACCGGCATGGGCCTGGAGCGCATCAGCGCCGTGCTGCAGCACGTGCATTCGAACTACGAGATCGACCTGTTCCAGAACCTGCTGTCAGCGGCGGCCACGGCCATCGGTTGCACCAACGAGGGGCAGGCCTCGCTGAAAGTGGTGGCCGACCACATCCGCTCCTGCGGCTTCCTGATTGCCGACGGCGTGTTGCCTTCGAACGAAGGCCGTGGCTATGTGCTGCGCCGCATCATCCGTCGTGCTTGCCGTCACGGCAACAAGCTGGGCGCCAAGGGCAGCTTCTTCTACCAGATCGTCGCCGCGCTGGTCGCCGAGATGGGTGAAGCGTTCCCTGAGCTGGGTAGCCAGCAGGCGCACATCGAACGTGTGCTCAAGGCCGAAGAAGAACAGTTCGCCAAGACACTTGAGCAGGGTCTGCGGATTCTCGAGCAGGACCTGGCCCAGTTGCAGGGCAGCGTGGTGCCGGGCGATGTGGTGTTCAAGCTCTATGACACCTACGGCTTCCCCATGGACCTCACTGCCGACATCGCCCGTGAGCGCGAGCTCACCATCGACGAGGCCGGTTTCGAGCGTGAAATGGAAGCCCAGCGCGAACGTGCACGCTCTGCCAGCGCGTTCGGCATGGACTACAACAGCCTGGTCAAGGTCGACAGTGCGACCGAGTTCCTGGGTTATGAGGCCACCGAAGCCTCAGCCAAGATCATCGCGCTGTACCACGATGGCCAGCCTGTGGACCAACTGGGCGAAGGCCAGGAAGGTGTGATCGTGCTCGATCGCACCCCGTTCTACGCCGAGTCCGGTGGCCAGGTGGGCGACTCCGGTTACATCCAGGCAGGTTCGGCGCGCTTTGACGTGCGGGACACCACCAAGACCGGTGGCGCCTTCCTGCATCACGGTGTGGTCGCCACCGGTGCGCTGGTCGTAGGCTCTCCGGTACAGACCAAGGTCGATGCCGACGTGCAGCACGCCACCGCCCTGAATCACTCGGCGACCCACCTGCTGCATGAAGCCTTGCGCCAGGTGCTGGGCGAGCATGTGCAGCAGAAAGGCTCGCTGGTGGACAGCCAACGCCTGCGCTTCGACTTCAGCCACTTCGAAGCGGTGAAGCCTGAGCAACTGAAGGCGCTGGAAGACATCGTCAACCGCGAAGTGCGCCGCAACACGCCTGTGCAAACCGAGTTGACCGACATCGAGACGGCCAAAGCCAAGGGTGCCATGGCCCTGTTCGGCGAGAAATACGGCGATACGGTGCGCGTGCTGACCATGGGTGGCGACTTTTCGGTGGAGCTGTGCGGGGGCATTCATGCCAAGCGCACAGGCGACATCAGCGTCTTCAAGATCATCAGTGAAGGCGGTGTGGCGTCGGGCGTGCGTCGTATCGAGGCCGTAACCGGTGCCGCTGCGCTGGCATATTTGAACGCTGCCGAGGAGCAGGTCAAGGAAGCTGCGCAACTGGTCAAAGGTAACCGCGACAACCTGATCGACAAGCTGTCGGCTGTGCTCGAGCGCAACCGCCAGCTGGAGAAGCAGCTCGAGCAGCTGCAGGCCAAGGCCGCCAGTGCCGCCGGGGATGATCTCTCCAACGCGGCTGTGGCGGTCAAGGGTGCCAAGGTGCTTGCCGCCCGTGTAGACGGGCAGGATGGCAAGGCCTTGCTCGCCCTGGTCGATCAGCTTAAGAACAAGCTCGGCCATGCAGTGATCCTGCTGGGCAGCGAGCATGAGGGCAAGGTCGTGCTGGTGGCCGGCGTGACCAAAGACCTCTCCAGCCAACTCAAGGCTGGCGATCTGATGAAGCAAGCCGCTGCGGCAGTGGGTGGCAAGGGCGGCGGGCGTCCGGACATGGCGCAGGGTGGCGGCGTCGACGTCGCGGCCCTGGATCAGGCCCTGGCGCTTGCCGTGCCGTTCGCAGAGCAGGGACTTTGAGATGAAGGGCAGGGTGGCTTGAGCGCGATTGGCGTTCATGGCCCTGCTGGGGTGAGTTTTCCTGCCCTTCAGGTTGGATTGTTTTTTGGGGCCCTGTATGGGCTGAGGCACCATTGAAATGGCGTTGATCGTACAGAAATTTGGCGGCACCTCTGTCGGTTCCATCGAGCGGATCGAGCAGGTAGCCGACAAGGTCAAGAAGCACCGTGAGGCAGGCGACGACCTGGTGGTCGTGCTGTCTGCCATGAGCGGCGAAACCAATAGACTGATCGACCTGGCCAAGCAGATCAGCGAGCATCCGGTTCCGCGCGAACTGGATGTGATCGTGTCCACGGGCGAGCAGGTCACCATCGCGCTGTTGGCCATGGCATTGACCAAGCGCGGTGTACCTGCCGTGTCGTACACCGGCAACCAGGTGCGCATCCTCACCGACAGTGCGCACAACAAGGCGCGCATCCTGCAAATTGATGACCAGAAAATCCGCGCTGACCTCAAGGCCGGGCGCGTGGTAGTGGTGGCGGGCTTTCAGGGTGTGGATGAGCACGGCAATATCACCACCCTTGGCCGAGGTGGTTCCGACACTACGGGTGTTGCCCTGGCCGCTGCGCTCAAGGCGCAGGAATGCCAGATCTACACCGATGTCGATGGCGTCTATACCACTGACCCTCGCGTCGTGCCGCTGGCACGACGCCTGGAGAAGATCACCTTCGAAGAGATGCTGGAAATGGCCAGCCTCGGTTCCAAGGTGCTGCAGATCCGCTCGGTGGAATTCGCCGGCAAGTACAACGTCCCGCTGCGCGTGCTGCACAGCTTCAAGGAGGGTCCGGGTACCCTCATTACCATCGATGAAGAGGAATCCATGGAACAGCCGATCATTTCCGGTATCGCCTTCAACCGTGATGAAGCCAAGCTGACCATCCGCGGCGTACCGGACAATCCGGGTGTGGCGTTCAAGATTCTCGGCCCGATCAGTGCATCGAACATCGAAGTGGACATGATCGTGCAGAACGTGGCGCACGATAACACCACCGATTTCACCTTCACCGTACAGCACAACGAATACGAGAAGGCCCAGAGCGTGCTGCAGAACACCGCGCGCGAGATCGGTGCCCGCGAAGTGATCGGTGATACCAAGATCGCCAAGGTTTCCATCGTCGGTGTGGGCATGCGTTCGCACGCCGGCGTTGCAAGCCGCATGTTCGAAGCGCTGGCCAAAGAGAGCATCAACATCCAGATGATCTCCACCTCTGAGATCAAGGTATCGGTCGTGATCGAGGAGAAGTACCTGGAACTGGCGGTGCGCGCCCTGCACACCGCCTTCGAGCTCGACGCCCCGGCTCGACAGAGCGAGTAAGGCCCTGCCTGGGAGGGCGCGGCTTGCCGCGCCCTTCGCGTTTCTGCTCGTTGCGCAGGCTCCGTCCAGGCCTGTGTATTAAGCATTACAGCCCGTGTCGGCGTCCACGACTGGGCTGAAACCCCAAAAGACTGTTACCCCTGAATGTTTTGCGTAAGGAGAAAGCTATGTTGATTCTGACTCGTCGCTGTGCGGAGAGCCTGATCATTGGCGATGGCGAGATCACCGTGACGGTGCTCGGCGTCAAAGGCAACCAGGTACGTATCGGCGTCAGCGCGCCAAAAGAAGTGGCTGTTCACCGCGAGGAAATCTACCTGCGGATCAAGAACGAGAAGGACGAGGAGCCAAGCCTTTAATTCTTTTGAAGTTTTTTTCAAAAAAAGGGTTGCAGACGAGGAAGAACCTGTTTAATATTCGCCTCGTGTTGCGGTGAGGTGGCCGAGTGGCCGAAGGCGCTCCCCTGCTAAGGGAGTATACCTCATAAGGGTATCGGGGGTTCGAATCCCCCCTTCACCGCCATTATTCGCTTAGGTTGCTGTAAGTTGTAAGAACGCTAAGTAGTTGATTTTAAACGAAAAAGTTCTTGCAAAAATGTTTCAGCAACCTATAATGCGCGGCAAGACACGGACTCATAGCTCAGCTGGATAGAGTACTCGGCTACGAACCGAGCGGTCGCAGGTTCGAATCCTGCTGAGTCCGCCACTTTTGAAGTGGCTTTGTTATCAAGGCTGTTTCAAGAAACCAGTGGTAACCTGGTCTAAAACTACCAAACGGACTCATAGCTCAGCTGGATAGAGTACTCGGCTACGAACCGAGCGGTCGCAGGTTCGAATCCTGCTGAGTCCGCCACTTTCGAAGTGGTTTTGTTATCAAGGCTGCTTCAAAAACCAGTGGTAATCTGGTCTAAAACTACCAAACGGACTCATAGCTCAGCTGGATAGAGTACTCGGCTACGAACCGAGCGGTCGCAGGTTCGAATCCTGCTGAGTCCGCCATACCCAAACAGGAAGCCCGCTCATTGAGCGGGCTTTTTGTTTTTCCAGGGTTTGTACTCCCAATCGCTTATACGCCCCACGCCCTACGTTTTACATACGGCTAAGGCGCTCTGTGCCTGCATGCCAAGCCCTTGGCAGGGCGCACACCCAGCTCGCGCAATGCCATTGCACCGATGGTTTCATGCGTTGTCAGAGCAATGACGCGCAAACGATTGTTATAGCCAAAAATTTAAGCGATCTGTCAGCTTGAGCAGTGTATGATTGCGCCCGTCAGCCCCGCCGGGGCTTGTGGATTACCACCATGGACTTACCCAGTAGTTACTCCCCAAACCGTTTCGTACAGATAGATCTAATCGATTGATTCCCCCGGCGTGCTCCGCGGCTGGGAGTGGAGTTCGCCTATGACTGAAGTAGAAGTAAAGAAAGCGCAAGAAAGCCTTCAGGACCGCCTGTCCCAGGTCGTTGACCTGCTTCAGCGCCAGCGCCTGGTCGAAGATGTCACCCACCGCCAGGAGGGTGCGCACAACGACCTGGTAGAAAACCTCGTCCACCGGCAGAATCTCGTCGAGTTGCAGCGCAAGCTCGATGACCTGCACCCCGCCGATATCGCCTACATCCTCGAAGCCTTGCCCCTCGAAGACCGCCTGACTGTCTGGCAGCTGGTGCGCTCGGATCGTGACGGCGACATTCTGCTTGAAGTGTCAGACGCCGTGCGCCAGTCGTTGATCGCCGACATGGACGATCACGAGCTGCTGGCTGCCGCCAAGGAAATGGACGCCGACGAGCTGGCCGACCTGGCACCTGAGTTGCCACGGGATGTGGTCCACGAGCTGATGGAAACCCTCGATGCCCAGCAACGCGAGCGCGTACGCTCTGCGCTGAGCTATGACGAGGAACAAGTCGGCGCGCTGATGGACTTCGAGATGGTGACCATCCGTGAAGACGTCAGCTTGGAAGTGGTATTGCGTTACCTGCGCCGTCTCAAGGAATTGCCCAACCACACCGACAAGCTGTTCGTGGTCGATCACGATGGCATTCTCAAGGGTGTGTTGCCGATCAAGCGCCTGCTGGTCAACGACCCGGACAAGCAAGTGGCCGACGTGATGGCCACCGATCCTGTGTCCTTCCACCCCGATGAAGACGCCTACGACGCAGCCCAGGCCTTCGAGCGCTATGACCTGGTATCGGCACCGGTCGTGGACAAGAGCGATCGGCTCATCGGTCGTCTGACCATCGACGAAATGGTCGACCTGATTCGCGAAGAGAGTGAGAGCGAAGTGCTGAACATGGCCGGTCTGCGCGAAGAAGAGGACATCTTCGCGTCGGTTTGGCGTTCGCTGCGCAACCGTTGGGCGTGGCTGGCCGTGAACCTGATCACCGCTTTCGTCGCATCCCGGGTGATCGGCTTGTTCGAAGGGTCCATCGAGAAGCTGGTTGCCCTGGCTGCGCTGATGCCGATCGTGGCGGGCATCGGTGGCAACTCCGGCAACCAGACCATCACCATGATTGTGCGCGCCATGGCCCTTGACCAGGTATCTCCCGGTAATACCTCGCGCCTGATGCGCAAAGAGCTGGCGGTGTCCTTGATCAACGGATTGATATGGGGTGGCGTCATCGGTGCCGTGGCCTTCTGGCTCTATGGCAGCTGGTCGCTGGGCCTGGTAATGACAGCCGCGATGACCTTGAACCTGCTGCTCGCGGCCCTGATGGGCGTGTTGATACCGATGACCTTGACGCGGCTGGGGCGCGACCCCGCAATGGGGTCGAGCGTGATGATCACCGCAGTCACCGACAGCGGCGGCTTCTTTATCTTCCTGGGGCTCGCCACGGTGTTCCTGCTCTAACGGCTCGGGGCGTTACGCCTTGCGTAACGCCTGGCCTGCCTGGGTGATAGATGGCAGGTAAGCGGCTACCCCTTAAAACAAAAAAGCCAGCATCAGCTGGCTTTTTTGTGGGTGACAGCAAAGGTTTGCGTCAGGAAGCGTCGGCGGCCATTTCCACGTCATGGGCAATCAGGGCAACCAGCGCATTCTGCTGGCGATGGGAGAGCTGGCGGAAGCGTTGCAGCAGTTCGCGTTCGTGCAACGACAGTTCAGGGCTGTCCAGGCGCATGCTCAATTCCTCACCCAGGGCACCTTCCTGGATAAGGCTCTGCTCCAGGCGTGCAATGATCTCCGAGTTCATGCTGCGGTGGTGGTTGCGTGCTACCTCGGCGATGCGCTCACGCATCCCGTCTGGCAGGCGAACGACGAACTTGTCAGCAGTGCGGCTCGAATAAATAGCCTGTTTCATTGGGCGCATATAAATTGACCAGATTTTGGTTCAGGGGAAGCGGTTCTCAAATTGGCCGCGCGGGGTGGAAATACGACCGCCTTATCGCCAAAATGTTCAACCGGTTGTGCAGATGGACGCTCATCTTGCCTCAATGCTGCCGTTTCCTTGGCGTCAATTCTGTGACAAATAGTGATCTTCATAAAGGCTTTATGCCAGTACCAATTATCAGAAATGAGCACTGGTTAAAATTTTCCCATGTCCAATAGCGGCCTCACGTCAGACGTATCCCCGCGAATCCTGCAAAAAACCTGAAACCTGCGCCGAAAGTAGCGTCAAACGCACAGGTTCTTAACCAGAGAGCATAGTGGCAATGCACCATGATGCAAGCTGCGTTTCGCCGCCTAGAGGCAAGCTGATTCTGTTGATCGGACCGTCTGGCGCGGGCAAAGATTCATTGATCGACGCTGCCCGACCGCAGCTGGCGGCAGCGCGTGTCGAAATCGCCCGTCGAGTCATCACACGCTCGGCTGAGGCCAAAGGGGAGGCCGCAGTAGGCGTCGATGCCGAGCAGTTCGAACGGATGAAGCTGCAAGGCGCATTCGCCATGCATTGGCAGGCCAATGGGTTGCAGTACGGTATCCCCCGGCAGATAGACGAGTGGCTAGCGCAGGGCAGGTCGGTGCTGGTAAACGGCTCGCGCGGCCACCTGCCTCAGGCGCGTATCCGCTACCCTGACTTGCTGGCCATCCGTGTGGACGTCAGTCTCGATATCCTGCGTCAACGCCTGCAGGCCCGCGGCCGGGAGACTCAAGCCGAGATCGACCAGCGCCTGGCTCGGCATGTCAGCTTGAGTGATGCGGCCGACGATGGCGTACGAACGGTGGACAACTCGACTACGCTGTCCACGGCAGTGGAGGCCTTGCTGGGCGTGTTGCGAGAAGAGGGCGTTATCCAGGCTCACTAGGGCTGCGGAAAAGGATTACGCTCAAATGGCACTCCAACACATGACAAACGGCGACACGCTGGTTAACATGCACGCCGTCCCGCTGAGCAGCGCCTGCTGCCAGTTGTTGTGTCTCAGTAGCTCAATTGGATAGAGCATCCCCCTCCTAAGGGGAAGGTTGCAGGTTCAATTCCTGCCTGGGACGCCATTTCTCCCCAGTGCCTCCAGCACTCCGTTCTCCTGCGCCAATTGCCCGTTACAAATCTACGCCTTAAGACGTATTTCAGCCCTACGCCCGTACCCCTATGCTTGCCCCGTCAAAGGCCACCCTCACTGGGCGCGCGCCGTCTCTGTTCACCTCAGCAGCCCTTGAATTGGGGGCGCAGTTGCTGGTTGATCAGGAGTTTGCATGAACCAGCACGTCACCCCCGTGCCCACGGGCTTTACCCAAGAGCAGCTGCACACGCTCTATGACCTGATCAGCGACGGTATCTGGGACTGGGATGCCAACACGGGTTATGTCTATCGCAATCCTGGCTGGTACCTCATGCTCGGCTATGCGCCTCACTCGCAGGAAAACTCGGTACTGACCTGGGAGCGGTTGATCCACCCCGACGATTTCCAGCGTGTCATGGCCCACTTCGATGCCTATATCCATCAGCGCAACGAGCGTTACCTGGTCGAGTACCGGTGCCGCTGCGCCGACGGCAGCTACCTGTGGGTCGAGGACAGTGGGTACGTCATTGCACGCAATCCGGACGGCTCGGTGGCACGCATGCTGGGTGCCCATCGCAACATCGACAGCGGCAAGCGGCAACTGGCGCAGCTTGAGCGGCGCAACCAATCGCTGGAATGTCTGGTCGCCGAGCGCACGCGCGAATTGTCCTGGGTGAACGAGCAGCTCCAGCGCCAACTGGACGAAAACCGCGAGCTTGCCGAGCGTGATTCCCTGACGCGCATCGCCAACCGCTATCGGTTGGAGAATGTGCTCAAGCAAGAGTGCGAGCGGGCTCAGCGCTTTCGCCAGCCGCTGTCGATCATCGCCATGGACATGGATGACTTCAAGCCTATCAACGACCAATACGGCCATGCGCAGGGGGACGCCGCCTTGGTTCGCGTAGCCGAGGCATTGCGCTCACGCCAGCGCACTACCGACTTGCTGGCGCGTTGGGGGGGTGATGAATTTGTCCTGGTCCTGGCCCAGACGAGCCTGGAGCAAGCCTGCGCCTGCGCCGAACAACTGCGCGAGGTGGTAGCGCAGTTGGAGCCCATTGGCGAGTGTCGATTGACCTTGAGCTACGGCGTGGTGCAGTGGCGCGAAGACGACGACCCGCACAGTCTGCTGGCGCGCGCCGATCAGGCGCTTTACCGGGCAAAGGGCGCAGGCAAGAACGCCGTCGCCCAATGACCTGGCTGACCCAGGCTGCGGCAAGGGTCAGATGTGCAGTGCGTGGCCCAGCGCGCGCAGGGCGGCCTCCTGGACCGCCTCGCCCAGGGTTGGGTGGGCATGAATCGTGCCTGCCACATCTTCCAGCCGCGCGCCCATTTCCAATGACTGGGCAAAGGCAGTGGACAGTTCGGAGACAGCCACGCCTACCGCTTGCCAACCCAGCACGAGGTGGTTGTCGCGGCGTGCCACCACCCGCACAAACCCCGTCTTGGACTCCAGGCTCATGGCCCGCCCGTTGGCGGCAAAGGGGAATTGCGCCACGATGCAGTCCAGCCCTTGCGCCACCGCCTGATCAGGGGTCAGGCCAGCGACGACCACTTCCGGGTCGGTGAAGCACACCGCAGCGATCGCAGCCGGCTCGAAGCGACGTGGCTTGCCAGCGATGCGTTCGGCGACCATTTCGCCTTGGGCCATCGCCCGGTGCGCCAGCATCGGCTCGCCCGCCACGTCACCAATGGCCCACACGTTGCGCATGCTGGTCTGGCACTGCGCGTCGATGGCAATCGCCGCGCCATTCATGCGCAGGTCCAGGCATTCGAGGTTAAAACCCTGGGTGCGCGGGCGCCTGCCGGCCGCTACCAGTACCCTGTCGGCATCAAGGCGCAGGGGCGAGCCTTCGCTATTGCGGGCCACTAGCGTGCCTTGCTCATAGCCTTCCACCTTGTGGTCGAGGTAAACGGCGATGCCGAGCTTTTTCAGCGACTCGGCCACGGGGGCGGTGAGCTCGGCGTCGTAGGTGGGCAACACCCGTTCGCGGGCCTCCACCACACTCACCTGCGCACCCAGCTTGCGGTACGCAGTGCCCAGTTCCAAACCGATGTATCCGCCACCGACCACCACCAAATGGCGCGGCACCGTAGTGGGCGTCAGTGCCTCGGTCGATGAAATGACGGCGTCCCCCAGCGGCAGCATGGGCAGCTCAATGCTGCTCGAGCCCGTGGCCAGCAACAGGTGCTCGCAGCGGATGCGCTGGTCGTCGACCTCCACGTGCTTGCCGTCGAGCAACTTCGCCCAGCCCTGGATGACCTTGACCCCGTGCTTTTTCAGCAGGGCGGCTACACCGGTGGTCAGCCGGTCGACGATACCGTCTTTCCATGCAACGCTCTGATGAATGTCCAGCTCGGGGGAGGCTACGCGGATGCCAAGTTGGGAGCCCTCGGCAAACCGGGTGGCTTGATGGAACTGCTCGGCTACATGAATCAAGGCTTTTGACGGAATGCAACCGATGTTCAGGCACGTTCCGCCCAGCGCTTGCCCTTCGACCAGGACCGTAGGTATGCCCAGCTGGCTGGCGCGGATGGCGGCCACATAGCCGCCGGGGCCGCCGCCGATGATCAGCAGCGTGGTTTCGATGATCGGTTGCATGCTCACTCCACAAACAGGCAGGCGGGTTGTTCCAGCAGGCTTCGCACGGCCTGGATGAACAGCGCGGCGTCCATGCCATCGACCACACGGTGGTCGAACGAGCTGGACAGGTTCATCATCTTGCGCACCACGATCTGGCCGTCGATGACCACGGGCCGCTCGACCATGCGGTTGACGCCCACGATGGCCACTTCCGGGGTGTTGACCACTGGCGTGCTGACGATGCCGCCCAGTGCGCCGAGGCTGGTCAGGGTGATGGTCGAACCCGACAGTTCTTCGCGGCTGGCCTTGTTGGTGCGAGCGGCATTGGCCACACGGGCGATTTCCGCTGCATTGGCCCACAGGTTGCCTGCCTCGGCATGGCGCAGCACCGGCACCATCAGGCCGTTGTCCCCTTGGGTCGCGATGCCGACGTGCACCGCGCCATGGCGGGTGATGACCTGTGCTTCGTCATCGTACGTAGCGTTGATCTGTGGAAAATCACGCAGTGCCACGACCAGCGCACGGACCAGGAACGGCAGCAGGGTGAGCTTGCCGCGGTCTTGGCCGTGCTTGCCGTTGAGCTGCTGGCGCAGCGCTTCGAGAGCAGTGACGTCGATTTCTTCGACGTAGCTGAAGTGGGCCACGCGCCGTTTGGCGTCCTGCATGCGCTGGGCGATCTTGCGCCGCAAGCCGATTACCGGGACTTGCTCGCTGTCGGTGCGCTTGCCGTAGCCGCTTGGCGCTTGCTCACCGGTGCGTTGGGGCTGGCTGAGGAAGGCATCGAGGTCTTCATGCAGGATGCGCCCGGCAGGGCCGCTCCCATGCACATAACGCAGCTCGATGCCGGCATCCAGCGCGCGTTTGCGCACCGCGGGCGAGGCGAGGGGTTTGTCGCTGGCCTGGCGGGGCGCCAGCGGTGCGGCCGGGCGGTTGGCCGGGGGCGTCAGCGTGGCCTGCGCGGGTTGTTCCTGTGCAGCCTGCTTGGGGGCTTCGCTGGCAGGTGGTGTTTCGGCGGCCTTGGCCTGCGGGGCGTCCACATGGTTGCCGTTGCCCTCGACCTCGATGCGGATCAGCTCACTGCCAACCGACATCACTTCCCCAGGCTGGCCGCCCAGGGCCATGACCTTGCCACTGACCGGGGAGGGGATCTCCACCGTGGCCTTGTCGGTCATGACATCGGCCACGACCTGATCCTCGGCGATCAGGTCGCCCACCTTGACGAACCACTCGACCAACTCAACCTGCGCGATGCCTTCGCCAATGTCCGGCATCTTGATGACATGCGTGCCCATTCAGACCTCCATAACCTTTTTCAATGCCGCACCCACCCGCGATGGCCCTGGGAAATACGCCCACTCCTGTGCATGGGGGTAGGGCGTGTCCCAACCGGTTACGCGCTCGATGGGCGCCTCCAGGTGATGGAAGCAGTGCTCTTGCACCAGCGCGACCAGTTCGGCGCCGAACCCGCAGGTTCGCGTGGCCTCATGTACCACCACGCAGCGGCCGGTCTTCTGCACCGAGGCGACGATGGTTTCCAGGTCCAGCGGCCACAGGCTGCGCAGGTCGATCACCTCGGCATCGACGCCTGTCTCTTCGGCCGCGACCTGGGCGACATAGACCGTCGTGCCATAGGTGAGGACCGTGACGTCGTTGCCGGGCCGGGTTACCACTGCCTTGTCCAGGGGCACGGTGTAGTAACCGTCGGGCACGGCGCTTTGGGGATGCTTGGACCATGGCGTCACAGGACGGTCGTGGTGGCCATCGAAGGGGCCGTTGTACAGGCGCTTGGGCTCAAGGAAGATGACCGGGTCATCGCACTCGATCGAGGCAATGAGCAGCCCCTTGGCGTCATAGGGGTTGGACGGCATGACGGTGCGCAGGCCGCACACCTGGGTGAACATCGCTTCCGGGCTCTGGCTGTGGGTCTGGCCACCATAAATGCCCCCGCCGCATGGCATGCGCAGGGTCAGCGGCGAGATGAACTCGCCAGCAGAGCGGTAACGCAGCCGCGCCATTTCCGACACGATCTGGTCCGAGGCTGGATAGAAATAGTCGGCGAACTGAATCTCCACCACCGGCCGCAAGCCGTAGGCACCCATGCCCACCGCCGTGCCGACGATGCCGCTTTCGGAAATCGGGGCATCGAACACCCGTGATTTGCCGTACTTGTTCTGCAGGCCCTCGGTGCATCGGAAGACGCCGCCGAAGTAACCGACGTCCTGGCCATACACGACCACGTTATCGTCGCGCTCGAGCATGATGTCCATGGCCGAGCGCAGGGCCTGGATCATGGTCATGGTGGTGGTGGCCATGGCGGTTTCCGGGTTGATGCTGTTGTTGTGATCGTTCATTTCAGACCCCCAGTTCCTGACGTTGGCGACGCAGGTGGTCCGGCATTTCCTTGTACACGTCCTCGAACATCGAAGCGGCACTGGGGATGTGTCCGTTGGCAAGGGTGCCGTACTGCTCGGCTTCCTTCTGCGCGGCGATCACGGCAGCCTCGAATTCGGCCGTGGTGGCCTGGTGTTCTTCTTCGGACCAGTGGCCGATCTTGACCAGGTGCTGCTTCAGGCGAGCGATCGGATCGCCCAGCGGGAAGTGGCTCCAATCGTCCGCAGGGCGGTACTTGGACGGATCATCGGACGTGGAATGCGGGCCAGCACGGTAGGTGACCCACTCGATCAGGCTGGGGCCGAGGCCGCGGCGTGCGCGTTCGGCTGCCCAGCGCGAGGCCGCGTAGACGGCCACGAAGTCGTTGCCGTCCACGCGCAACGAGGCGATGCCACAGCCCACGCCGCGGCCGGCGAAGGTGGTGGACTCGCCGCCAGCGATGGCCTGGAACGTGGAAATCGCCCACTGGTTGTTGACCACGTTGAGGATGACTGGGGCGCGGTAGACGTGGGCGAAGGTAAGGGCGGTGTGGAAGTCCGATTCGGCGGTGGCACCATCGCCGATCCAGGCCGAGGCGATCTTGGTATCGCCCTTGATGGCCGAGGCCATGGCCCAGCCCACCGCTTGCACGAATTGGGTCGCCAGGTTGCCGCTGATGGTGAAAAAGCCAGCCTCGCGTACCGAATACATGATTGGCAACTGGCGGCCCTTGAGCGGATCACGCTCGTTGGAGAGCAGTTGGCAGATCATGTCCACCAGCGAAACGTCACGGGCGATCAGGATGCTTTGCTGGCGATAGGTCGGAAAGCACATGTCGGTGCGGTTCAGCGCCAGTGCCTGGGCACTGCCGATGGCTTCTTCGCCCAGGCTCTGCATGTAGAAGGACATCTTCTTCTGGCGCTGGGCGACGACCATGCGGCTGTCGAAGATCCGGGTCTTGAGCATGGCGCGCATGCCCTGACGCAGTACCTGCGGATCAATGTCCTCGGCCCAGGGGCCTTGGGCATTGCCCTGTTCATCCAGCACGCGCACCAGGCTGCCGGACAAGTCGGCGGTATCGGCGGCTTCTACGTCGATGGGCGGTTTACGGACCTGGCCGGCGTCATTCAGGCGCAGGTAGGAAAAATCGGTCTGGCAGCCTGGCCGGCCGGTAGGCTCGGGCACATGCAGGCGCAGGGGGGCGTACTCGTTCATGCTGTTTACGCTCGCTCGGGTATTTGTTTTTGTGAGCTTTGAAGCGGTCGCTGCTGAGTGCCGGCTCGTGACCAGCAGGTCAGCGTTAACTACATGTTAGTTGCCTCGGCGCAGAATATTTCTCTCTAGTTGATTGCCTTTGGCGAGCAGGCCAGATAAACATTTCGCATAAACACAAAAAACCGGTGATTTTGTCTCATGCGCAAACTCGATCGTACCGATATCGGCATTCTCAACAGCCTTCAGGAAAACGCCCGCATTACCAACGCCGAGCTGGCACGTTCGGTCAACCTGTCGCCTACGCCCTGTTTCAATCGGGTGCGGGCCATGGAGGAGCTGGGCGTCATTCGCCAGCAGGTCACGCTGTTGTCGCCCGAGGTGCTGGGGCTGGATGTGAATGTATTCATTCATGTGAGCCTGGAAAAACAGATAGAGCAGGCATTGCACCGCTTCGAGGAAGAGATCGCCGAACGGCCCGAGGTCATGGAGTGCTACCTGATGACTGGCGACCCGGACTACCTGCTACGTGTGCTACTGCCCAGCATTCAGGCGCTGGAGCGGTTTCTGGATTACCTGACCCGCCTGCCGGGCGTTGCCAACATTCGTTCCAGCTTCGCCCTCAAGCAGGTGCGTTACAAGACAGCCCTGCCGTTACCGGCAAACGGTATGACCTTGCGCGAATGACTGCTGTCCAAGTTCGTCGGTGCCCTGTGGCGTGGCCTGACCCGTCTATCACCTGGCCACGGACGAGGGACTATTCGATTTTGCAGCACGGGGCCTGCAACGCCTGTCGTAAGCCTTTATTCTGCACGTACCACTGCCAGCTCAACCCGGGAGCCGAAGGGATTTATGCGCACTATCTGGAAGCCGTTTCAGTCGTTGTATTTCGCTGCATTGATGATGTTGATCGGCTCGGGCCTGCTCAGTACCTACCTGGCGCTGCGCCTGGCTGCCGACAACGTCGATAGCCTGTGGGTCGGTGCCTTGATGGCGGCCAACTACTTCGGCCTTGCCGTGGGCGGCAAGGTCGGCCACCGGCTCATCGGCCGAGTAGGGCATATACGCGCCTATGCCACCTGCGCCGGGATCGTCGGCGCCGCCGTGCTTGGGCATGGCCTGACCAACTGGCTGCCGGCCTGGGTCGGGCTGCGGATGATCGTGGGCCTGGGCATGATGTGTCAGTACATGGTCATCGAAAGCTGGCTCAACGAGCAGGCGGACGTGAAGTACCGGGGCGCGGTGTTCAGTGGGTACATGATCGCGTCCTACCTGGGCTTGGTGTTGGGTCAGCTGATACTGGTGGTGCACCCTGAGCTGGGGCTTGAGCTGCTGATGCTGGTCGCGATGTGCTTCGCCCTGTGCCTGGTACCGGTGGCCATGACCCGCCGCATCCACCCTGCGCCGCTGCGTCCGGCACCCATGGAGCCGAAGTTCTTCATCAAGCGCGTACCGCAGTCGCTCAGTACCGTACTGGGTTCGGGTTTGATCGTCGGCTCGTTCTACGGCCTTGCTCCGCTGTATGCCGCCAGCCAGGGCCTGAGCACCGAGCAGATCGGTCTGTTCATGGGCTGCTGCATCTTCGCAGGGCTGGTGGTTCAGTGGCCGCTGGGCTGGTTGTCGGACCGTTACGACCGTGCGGTACTGATTCGCAGTGTCGCAGTGGGGCTGGCTGTGACCGCCGCGCCGCTGGCGATCCTGCCCGACGTGCCGCTGGAGTTGCTGTTCGCCATGGGCTTTGTGGTGTCGCTGTTGCAGTTCAGCCTGTACCCGCTGGCCGTGGCTTTTTCCAACGACCACGTGGAGAGCGAGCGCCGCGTTTCGCTGACTGCCATGTTGTTGGTGACTTACGGCGTGGGGGCGTGCATCGGCCCACTGGCTGCTGGCGTGCTGATGAAAGTGCTGGGGGTGCAGATGTTGTACGCCTTCTTCGTATTCTTTGCCCTGGTGCTGGTCTGGCGCATCCGTCCAAAAGCCGTTACTGGCCTGCACCAGGTCCAGGATGCCCCTCTGGGCCACGTCGCCATGCCCGCCGCCGGCTCGCCTCTGTCGGCAGCGCTGGACCCACGTGTGGATGAGCAGACCGTGCAGGATGTGATGCAGGCACCGGTAGCGGCCGAGGATACGGAGGAGGCCGAGAAAGACGGCGAGTCGCCGCAGGAGGAGGTGCAAGGCGATAAGCCGGTTTGAATGTGGGGGAAGTTTGGGCAGCTGCTTGAGCATGAAATCAGAGACATGCGCTGTTTTGCTGTAGCTGTAGCTGTAGCTGTAGCTGTAGCTGTTGCTGCTTCTAAGCGCGCGGTAGCCCAGGCGCCGCAGATCGCGACTTCAGGAGGCCGAGCGCAGGGCTTGCGGAGGGAGGTGACAGGCATGGATGCCTGTCAAGCGCTGGGCCCCAGGATGGGGCCTGTAGCGCGGTCCTCCCGGGAGCAAGCCCGGAGCGAGGGAACCCCGGAGCGCAGCGTAGGGGCCGGATGACAGGAGCAGGCGGTTTTTGCTTA
>NZ_DIIQ01000012.1:0-44788 GCF_002420785.1 Pseudomonas sp. UBA5666
AAGGGTGACTGTGCGCCACCCTAGCCAATGAATACCTACTCAATATAAATGCCCATGCTAACAATCCAACTCCAGCCTCAAAGACCTGAGCCCCAAGTCCCAGGTTCAAAGTCCAAAGTCCAAATTTCAAATTTCAAATTTCAAATTTCAAATTTCAAATTTCAAAGTTCAAAATTCAAAGTTCAAAGTTCAAAAACCGCAGGGTCCAATTCAAGATCAAGCTAATTACAAAGCGCCCGCCCCCAAATCCCACTCCCGCCTCCCATACAGCCCCCACCCATAATACCCATTGACTCCACCACCCACCCCCTCCGCATAATCCCCAACCCACCCGGAGGCATCATGCACAAGACAATCCTGGTCCTGGTCGAAACCGTAGACACCTACCTCCCCCTGCTGACAAACGCCGGCTACCACCTCATCCTCGCCCAGACCCCCGACCTGCGCACCCAGGCCATCGAGCAAAACGGCCCTCGCATCGACGCCGTCCTCACCCGCGGCCCCCTCGGCCTGACAGCCAAGGAAATCGACGCACTGCCCAACCTGCAGATCATCTGCGTCATCGGCGCCGGCTATGAGCAGGTCGACCTGCAAGCCGCCCGTGCCCGCAACATCACCGTCACCAACGGCGCCGGCGCCAACGCCGACGCCGTGGCCGATCACGCCATGGCCATGCTCCTGGCACTGCTGCGCAACATCCCGCAAGCCGACGCCAGTACCCGCGCTGGCCAATGGCAGCGCGTGATCAGCCCATCGGTCACAGGTAAACGCCTGGGCATTCTGGGCATGGGCGCCGTTGGCCAGGCCATTGCCAAGCGCGCACACCAGGGGTTCGACATGCCCGTGAGCTACTACAACCGAACACCACGACCGGCGTTGCCCTACACCGGCCATGACAGCGTCCCGGCCCTGGCCGAGGCAGTCGATATTCTCGTGGTCGCCACACCCGGCGGCGCCGACACTCGCCACCTGGTGAATGCACAGGTGCTGAAGGCGCTCGGCACCCAGGGCTACCTGGTCAACATCGCTCGGGCCAGCGTCGTCGATACCCAGGCCCTGACCCAGGCACTGCAGAGCGGTCAATTGGCCGGTGCGGCCCTGGACGTGTTCGACGAGGAACCTGATGTTCCCGACACCCTCAAGTCGCTTCCGAACACGGTATTGACGCCCCATGTCGCCGGGCAATCGCCAGAGGCGGCAGAAGCCACGGTGACGTTGGTCCTGCGTAACCTCGATGCCTTTTTCGCCGGCAAGCCAGTGCTGACACCGGTGCTTCATTAGGCCCCACACCGCCAATAGCCTGCACAAGGGCAGGCAACAAGGAGCGTATTGATGCAACTCGAAATCTTCCAGGTCGACGCCTTCAGTGCCGAACCCTTCGGCGGTAATCCGGCCGCGGTCATCCCGCTCGATCAGTGGCTGCCCGATGCCGTGCTGCAGCGCATCGCCGAGGAAAACAACCTTTCGGAAACGGCGTATTTCGTGCGCAACGGCGATGTGTTCGACCTGCGCTGGTTCACGCCCACCGTGGAAGTGGACTTGTGCGGTCACGCCACCCTGGCCTCGGCCTACGTGCTGTTCGAACACCTCAAAGAACCGGCGCAGGTGCTGCGCTTCAATACCCGCAGCGGTGAACTGCGGGTAACACGGCAAGCGGACGGCCTGTTGGCCATGGATTTCCCTGCCCGCCAACCTGAGGCCCAGCCAGTGCCAGCCGGTCTGCTGCAAGCATTGGGCCTGCGCCAGGCGCAGGCGGTGTATCGCAGCGATGACTACGTGGTGGTGGTCGATGACCCTGAGTTGCTCGATACCCTCACGCCAGATTTCGTCGAGCTGGCTGGCTTTGACGTGCGCGGCATCGCCGTAACGGCGCCGGGGCGTGGGTTCGACTTCGTGACGCGCTGGTTCGGGCCACGCGTGGGGGTCAATGAAGACCCGGTGACCGGTTCGGCCCATACCTCGCTCGCACCGATCTGGGCACAACGGCTAGGCAAGCAGTCGCTTGAATGCGAGCAAGGCGGTGCGCGCAAGGGCCAGCTGCGCTGCGTGCTCCCGGGCAATGGCCGGGTGATCATCAGTGGGCGGGCGGCGTTGTTCATGCGCGGTACCGTCTACCTGTAAGACGACCCTGTCGTCACCGACGATGCGCAGGCCGACACCAAGGCTTGCCAAATCCGGGCAATGCTGCGAAAAGAACGGCATTTTCGTAGCGGCTGGAGCCTGCGCATGAACCAAGAACTGCAAATCATCGACCTGGTCGAGGGTGACGGCAAGGCGGCCGTCAAAGGTGCGCTGATCACGACCCAATACACCGGGTGGCTGGCCGATGGCACCGAGTTCGACTCCTCCTGGTCACGCGGCAAGCCGTTTCAATGCGTGATCGGTACCGGGCGAGTAATCAAGGGGTGGGACCAGGGCATCATGGGCATGCGCGTTGGCGGCAAGCGCAAACTATTGGTGCCGGCGCACCTGGGTTATGGCGCGCGTAGCGTTGGTTCTATCCCACCTGATTCGGACCTTGCGTTCGAAATCGAGCTGCTCGAAGTGCTGACGCGCGATGACTGACACGATAGCCCCGTAATGCCTGTGCCAGACGCCTGGCACCCTGGCAGCGGGGAACAAAACGGGCTATTGGCACTCTGAACCGAACCCGTCGTCAAGGAAGGCACTCACTGCAAAAGGCGCCCTGTGCCCGTCCAGGCGATGCGCGGGTGACCCGTTTGTCACACGAGCCTGCATTGATGAAGTTGATTCCACACCTGCATCGTCGCCGTCATTGGTTGCTGGGCCTGGCCCTGACCGCCGTAGGCGTACCGCTGGCGCTGGACGCCGTCGAGAGCCGCGCGCAACCGGTAAATGGCACCCAGACCCTGGTGTTTCTGCGCCATGCCGAAAAACCCGGTGAAGGCCTGGGCCAGCTGAACTGCCAGGGCCTGAACCGCGCGCTGGACCTGGCCACGGTTTTACCCGAACGTTTCGGCAAGGCCGATTACGTGTTTGCTGCCAACCCGTCCCGGCACGTGGAGGAGGGCGCTGATGACCAAAGCTACAGCTACCTGCGTCCGCTCATGACCATCAGCCCCAGTGCCATTCGCCTCGGCCTGCCGGTCAACATCGACTACAGCGCCAACGACACCGATGACCTGGCCGACGAACTGCTCAGCGACAAGTACCGTAACGCGACCATCTATACGGCATGGTCTCACGGCTACCTGCCGGACCTGATCAATACCGTCGCCCAGAAGGCTGTCGGCAAGGAGCATGTCATCACCGAAGATTGGCAGGATGGGGACTTCGACACCCTCTATGTCCTGACCCTGGACTGGCACGATGGCAAGGCCAGCCTGCGCAGCCGCAACGTGCGTCAGGGGCTCGATGACGGTGAGCATAGCTGCCCGACCTGATCCGCTGGTACTGTTGAGCCAGGATGCTGAACAGGGATGAACGATGAAGCGGCAGGTGACGGTGATCGGGGGCGGCGTGATCGGGCTGGCGACGGCCTATGCGCTGGTGCAGGAAGGCCATTGCGTTGAATTGATCGAGGCCCACGACACCTTGGGGGCGGCCACCAGCTTTGCCAACGGTGGTCAATTGTCCTACCGCTACGTCGCGCCACTGGCGGATGCGGGCGTGCCGTGGCAGGCGCTGGGGTGGTTGTTGCAGGGCGACTCCCCGCTGCGCCTGCGCTTGCGTCTAGACCCGGCGCAGTGGCGCTGGTTACTGGCCTTCACACTGGCGTGCCGACGCAGCGTCAATCAGCGCAACGCCGCCGTATTGCTTGACCTTGCCCTGCAAAGCCAGGCCGTGTTGGCCCAGTGGCGCCAAGCCCAGGCAATCGGTGATTTTGCCTGGCGCCGCAACGGCAAGCTCGTAGCGTTTCGCAGCGAAGCCCAGTTCAGGCGCAGCCGTGTGCAACTGACGGACCCTGATCGCCAGCAGGTACTCGGCGCCGCTGAGCTGCGGGCGCTGGAACCGGCGCTGCAGGCGTCGCCATTCGTGGGCGGCGTCTTCACCCCGGACGAAGAAGTGGGCGACTGCCACGCCTTCTGCCTGCGCTTGGCCGCCGCTCTGCAAGCCTGCGGCCAATGGCAGTTCCGGCTCGGTCAGCCGGTGACGCAACTGCTTCACCGTGAGCATCAGGTGGTGGCGCTGCGCCTTGGCCATGAAGAACTGCCAATCGACCAGTTGGTGCTGTGCGCAGGTTACCGCAGCGCGGCGCTGAAGGTGCCAGGGGTGAACATTCCGATCTATCCACTCAAAGGGTACAGCCTGACTGCGCCCCTGGTGCCGGGGCAGGGGGCGCTTGAGATCAGCCTGACGGACTACGAGCGCAAGATCGTCTATGCCCGGCTGGATCGACAGTTGCGCGTCGCGGCCATGGTGGACATCGTGGGGCAGGACGAGGCGCTGGACAAACGCCGCTTGCAGAGCATGCGCCGCCTGGCACTGGAGACGCTGCCCCATGCCGCCGATTATGCCCACGCGGTGGAATGGGCCGGTATGCGACCGGCGACGCCCACCGGTGTACCCATCATAGGCGCAACGCCTTACCGTAACCTTTGGCTCAACCTTGGCCATGGCGCGCTGGGCTTCACGCTGGCCTGCGGCAGTGGCCAGCGGCTGGCCAGAATGATCGGTTGAGCAGTGCCTGCGCAGGATCGATTGCCGATCCCGCGCAGGTTGCGCCCTGGTGCCCTAGCGGCCGACGCGCATTGGCCAGCCTATGACCTTCTTCGCCCGAGGGGTGGCATAGGTGCGCACCTTGGACGTACTCAGGCCCAGGCGCACCAACGACTCGGCGATGGTCACCGCCGCGCTGACCCCATCGACCACCGGTACCCCGGTGCGTTGGCGGATCTGCTCGTCCAGCCCGGCCATGCCTCCGCATCCCAGGCAGATGACCTCGGCCTTGTCATCACGTACGGCCCGTTCGGCTTGTTCGACGATGGCCTCGACAGCGCGCTGCGGATCGGCTTCGAGCTCCAGCACCGCCAGGCCGCTGGCGCGTACCGATGCGCAGCGGTCGTACAGCCCGGAAAGCCTGAGGCGGTCCTCGATCAAGGGGACGGTACGGTCCAGCGTGGTGACCACCGAGTAAGCGTGGCCCAGGTACATGGCGGTGCTGGCGGCGGCATCGGTGATGTCCACCACCGGCACGTTCAGCAGCTCCTGCAGGCCTTCACGGCCGTGCTCGCCATAACCGGCCTGGATCACTGCATCATAGGGGCCCTCATAGGCCAGTACCCGATCCATCACGGCAATGGCGGCCAGGTAACTCTCGAAATTGCCCTCCACCGATTCTGCGCCGAACCACGGCGTAAGGCCGATGACTTCTGTGCCCGGCGCCGCCACGGCGCGGGCCTGCTCGGCGATGGCCTCGGTGATGGCTTCGGTGGTGTTGACGTTGGCAATCAGGATTCGCATGGGCAGTCCTCCTTGTTCAGTGGCTGCTGTGGTCGACGGCGATGCATTCGCCGCTGACGTCGTGGTAATGACGGTTGCGCGGCGCGATCAACAGGTACAGGGCGGCGGCGATGCCAGCCCCGATCAGCCACGAGAAGGGCGCGACGCTGTGGAAGTTGGGTACCAGGGCCAGCACGATGGCCAACAGGGCCGCCGGCACGAACGCCGCGACCGCGCGCAGGTTGATGCCCTTGGTGTAGTGATACGCGCCGGCGGGGTCTTCGCTGTAGAGCTGCGGGACGTTGATGCAGCCTTTGCGCAGCAGCCAGTAGTCGGACATGATCACCCCGTACAGCGGGCCCAGCAATGCACCCAGGCCGGACAGGAAGTAGACGATCACCAAGGGGCTGTTGTACAGGTTCCACGGCAGGATGAGCACCGCCAGCGTGGCGCTGATCAGCCCCGCGCGACGGAAATTGAGGTGACGCGGTGCCAGGTTGCTGAGCACGAAGGCCGGTGCCACGAAGTTGGCCATGATATTGACCGCCACCGTGACGATGAGGAACGACAGGCAGCCCAGCACCAGGAAGGTGGTGTTTGGAATGGCTGCGACGATCTGCGTTGGGCTGTCGATGATCTGGCCGTTGATCTTGAACTGAGCGCCGCACAGCACGACGGTGATCACGGCAAACACCAGGATGTTCACCGGCAGGCCCCAGAAATTGCCAACGCGAATGGTCTTGCGGCACGGCGAGGAACGGGCGAAATCACAGAAATTGAGCACCAGCGTGCCATAGATGGCCAGCCACAAGGCACCGCCGGCAAAGATGTTGCGCCACATCTCGTAACCGCTCAGGGGTTCTGCCACCGACCAGGCGATGCGTGTGTCGGCCTTGAAGTACATGAACACCGCCAGCGCTGCAACCGTTACCAGAATGACAGGGCCTGCGAAAGCTTCGTAGCGACGGACCATCTCCATGCCGTAGGCGAGAATCACCAACTGCACCAGCCAGATGGCCACGAAACAGGCCCAGCCCAGGCTGGACAGGCCAAGGATGCTGTCGTGGTCGTAGGCTGCCATCTGCGGCCAGACGGCGCTGAGCAGCACGCGCAGGACCACCGAGGCCAGGTAGGTCTGGATACCGAACCAGGCGATGGCGATGACTGCGCGGATCAGCGCCGGGATCTGCGCGCCGTGGATGCCGAAGGCGATGCGGCTGATAACCGGGAAGGGGACGCCGGTCTTCTGCCCCATGTAGCCCGACAGGTTCATGAAGAAGTACACCAGGGCGGCGCCAATGGCCAGCGACAGCAATATCTGCCAGCCGCCCAGGCCCAGGGCGAACAGGCCCATGGCGAATGAATAGTTGGCGATGTTGTGCACATCGTTGGTCCACAGGGCGAAGATGCTGTAACGGCCCCAGCGGCGCCCGGCGATGCGGGTGGGGGCCAGGTCCCGGTTGTGCAGGCGGGGGCTCAGTGCCATGTCCGGCACCGTGTCGGCCGGGGTTGGTTGGGTCTGGGTGCTGGCGACGGATAGTTCAGGGGCAAGGTTGAGGCTGCTACTCATTCCGGCGGGCTCCTGATGCACGTTGACTGCGATGAGCGGGCAGCGCACGGGCTCGCCATCTCGTCGGTGCAGCGTTGGCATCTCGGGGTTCTGGGCGCGGCGGCCGACGGTCAATCGGCGTCGCGGGTTCTTGTGTATTTATGTTCGGTGAAACTTGTATACAAAACACAAGCACAGGGAAGCCAGTTCCATGCCAGCTTCAGCAGGCGATCGCCACAGTGACCACTCAGGAAGCGTGCAGATTTCAGTAACAAGCTGAAAAATCAGCGTTTTAAGCTGACCATTAAGTCAATAATTGTTTGAATTCATGGGCTTAGTTGATCAGATGGTCAGCATTAAGTGAGCGCTTCATGTAACACATCGGGGCACGGGCGGTGCAAGTGCACACAAAAATGGCACTTAAGGTGACATTAGTGTGTACAAAAAATAGACAATTCAAGGTGGCGCACCTGGGCGGCCTTGCCATGTAAAATACGCCTCCGCTTACCGATGTGACCTGACATGACCTCTCCGATTGCCGCCCTCGAGCAGCATCTGCTTGCCGCCCTGAACCCCGCCCCTGCAGAAACCCGTCGCCTTTTCCACGGCCGAGGACGTTGCTGGCCCGGCCTTGAGCAGATCACGGTGGACTGGCTTCAGGGCGTGTTGTCGGTCGCCTTGTTCCGTGAGCCCCCCGAGGGGCAATTGGCAGAGCTCGAGGCGATGCTGTTGCGGCTGTCGCACCTTGAGCAGTGGACGGGCCAGGCGATCCTGCTGCAACACCGTTACCTGCCCGACAGCCCCGGTCAGTGGCTGGTGGGCGAGCCGTGTCAGCAACGTGAGGTGATCGAGGACGGGCTGACCTACCTGCTGGACCTGGGGGTACGTCAGAACAATGGCCTGTTCCTGGACATGCGTCATGGTCGCCAGTGGGTGCGCGCCCAGGCCAAGGGGCAGCGCGTGCTGAACCTGTTTGCCTACACCTGCGGTTTTTCGGTGGCGGCGATTGCAGGTGGGGCCGAGCAGGTGGTGAACCTGGACATGGCGAAATCGGCACTGTCCCGAGGGCGCGACAACCATCGCCTCAACCAGCATGACCCGTCCCGTGTGGCCTACCTGGGTCATGAGCTGTTCAAGTCATGGGGCAAGGTGCGCAAATACGGGCCTTACGATCTGATCATCATCGATCCGCCCACCTTCCAGCGCGGCAGCTTCGTGTTGACCCAGGACTACGCGAAGATCCTGCGCCGCTTGCCTGAGCTGTTGAATGAAGGTGGGACGGTTCTGGCCTGCGTGAACGACCCCGGCATAGGGCCTGAGTTCTTGATCGAGGGCATGGCCGAGCACGCGCCCGGCCTCGCCTTCGTGGAACGGCTGCAGAACCCGCCGGAGTTCCCGGATGTGGATCCGGCAGGGGGGTTGAAGGCGTTGGTGTTTCGGTTAGGTTGATCGGGGCGGGCCGTCATTCAGGGGACCACAGCCGCGTCCGGCTTTCATGGGTGTTGCGAAGCTCAAGGCCCGGACCGCTGTACTGCCGGCCTAGCCCCATCAGCCTCACTGACCGGTATAGATCTGGTCGAACACGCCCCCATCGTTGAAATGCGTTTTCTGCACAGTGCGCCAGTCACCAAAGGTCTTCTCGACCGAGAGGAATTCGACCTTGGGGAAACGATCGGTGTACTTGGCCAACACGGTCGCATCGCGTGGACGCAAGTAGTTCTGGGCGGCGAGTTCCTGGGCGGCCGGTGACCACAGGTACTTCAAGTATTCCTCGGCCACGGCTTGGGTGCCTTTACGGGCCACCACTTTATCGACCACGCTCACCGGCGGCTCGGCTTCGGCTGAAACGCTTGGATAGACCACCTCGAACTGATCGCGACCGAATTCGCGCGCAATCATTTCCGCTTCGTTCTCGAACGTCACCAGCACATCGCCAATCTGGTTGGTCATGAACGTGGTAGTGGCGGCGCGACCACCGGTGTCCAGCACTGGCGCCTGCTTGAACAGCTTGCCGACGAACGCACGCGCCTTGGTCTCGTCACCGCCTTGCTTGAGCACATAGCCCCACGCCGACAGGTAGGTGTAGCGGCCGTTACCCGAGGTCTTGGGGTTGGGTACGATGACCTGTACGCCGTCCTTGAGCAGATCCGGCCAGTCCTTCAATGCCTTGGGGTTGCCCTTGCGCACGATGAACACCGTGGCAGAGGTGAACGGCGCACTGTTGTTCGGCAGGCGCGTGACCCAGTTTTCAGGGATCAATTTGCCGTTGTCGACCAAGGCATTGATGTCGGTGGCCATGTTCATGGTGATCACGTCGGCCGGCAGGCCATCGATCACCGCGCGCGCCTGTTTGCTGGAGCCACCGAAGGACATCTGCACAGTGACCTTCTCGTTATGCTCGGCCTCCCAGTGCTTCTGGAAGGCCGGGTTGTAGTCCTTGTAGAAATCACGCATCACGTCGTAGGAAACGTTCAGCAGGGTCGGGGCAGCGTGGGCCAGGGTGCCGAAGGCCAGGCTGGCAGCGGCCAGCGAGACGGTGAAAAACTTTTTCACGACGCATTCCTTATAGGTATGAATGTTGGGGCAATGTGCCAGCGACTATAGCGTCTTGTTCTTCAGGTATTAAAGAATCAATGCGTCTTTGCTTATGCGTGCTGGCCGATGGGCGGTGTTGGCAGTTGTCCACGGGCTTTGCCCACTCAATGACTCCCTCACCCTCCAAGGTGCGGGAGCCCTACGGATCTCGTCATGAGCGCCTCGCTCAACCGGATTTGGGGAACAACGCATTTCCACACCGGGCACAAAACGCCGCTCCACTTTCATGGGATTTCTTGCTGCAGGTCGGGCAGGGGTGTTGCAGTTGCTCGCCACGCATGGCATTGGCAAGCTCGGCGGTAAAGATCCCGGTTGGCACCGCGATGATCGAGTAGCCGATGATCATCACCAGCGAAGACAGCACCTGGCCCAAAGGTGTTCGGGGCACGATGTCGCCGAACCCGACCGTGGTCAGCGTGACGATGGCCCAGTAGATCCCCTTGGGAATGCTCGTGAAGCCATGCTCCGGGCCCTCGATCACGTACATGAGGGTGCCGAATACGGTGACCAGCGTTGATACGCTGACCAGGAATACGATGATCTTCTGCTTGCTGCCGCGCAGGGCATCGAGCAGGTAATTGGCCTGCTTGAGGTACGGGCTGAGCTTGAGTACACGGAAGATCCGCAACATGCGGATGACCCTCACGATCAGCAGGTACTGCGCGTCACTGTAGTACAGCGCGATGATGCCCGGCACGATCGCCAGCAGGTCGACCAGGCCGTAGAAGCTGAAGGCGTAGCGCAGGGGCCGGGGCGAGCAGTACAGCCGCGTCAGGTATTCGCACAGGAAGATGGCGGTGAAGCCCCACTCGATCGCGGCCAGCAGGCCTCCGTAGCCGCGATGCACCTCATCGATGCTGTCCAGGATGACCGTGACCAGGCTCGCCAGGATGATCAGCAACAGGGTTTTGTCGAAGCGTCTTCCGGCCACGGTGTCGCTCTGGAAGACGATCACGTAAAGCCGCTCGCGCAGGCTTGCAGGTTTGTTCATTGGCTCTGTCCATCGTGAAGTCGGCTGAGCCTATGGGGTGCCTTTCAGCTATGCAAGCGCCCCGGTGTCTGGCGTTTGCCAAGCTTCAGGTGACTGCCCAAGTGGATGAGCCAGCAGGCGGCGACGAAAGGCGCCGTGAGCGCCGGGAACGGCAGCCTGCTCAACAGCGGGTGTAACGCCAGTGCCAGGCCGATGGCCAACAACGTGACCCAGGGTTTTTCCCCCTGACGGCTGAAGGCTAGGGCTGCCAGGGCCGCGTTGAAACCATAAAGCCCCATCCATGCCGACGGCGTATCACCCACGAGCAGTGCCAGGCCTGCACCTGCGGCAGAGCCTATGACCGCCCAGAAGCAGGCATACGGGTTGGCGATCAATAGGCCGACGATGATCAGCAGCCCAGCCAGGGGTTGATCGAGCAGGAAGATCTGCCCGACCCCTCTTGCCAGGGCACTCGCCAGGTCGGCCTCGACCACCGCGGGTACGGTGACCGTCTGTACGAACAGCAACGTGCCCCAGCCCAGGAGCACGAACGGCGCCGTGTAGGCAGTCAGCAGCTTGCCGCCGCGTTTGCGCCACTGGTGGGTGATGATGCTGGACAGCCCGCCGGCAGCGAGGATCAGCGGCGGCAGAATGGCGGACCAGGGCAGCACGGCGCTGATCAGCAGGCCTATGAGTACGCTGTTGTAGCAGTACAGCCCGGCCTGGCGGTCAGCACGGTCGTAGCCGCGACGCTGCGCGGTGAGCAGGCCGGCCAAGGCGCCGAGCAGGGCGCCACCTACCAGGTTGGGCGCGGTCAGCAGGATGGCCAGCAGGCAGCACAGGCCGCACATGGGGTTGCGCAGCAGTAGCACCTGGCTGAAACCGTTGAGTATCGCCGTCGCCCAGTCGGGGCAAGGGTTTACGAAATTTTTGGTGTACATGGGGCAGTCAGTGAGGTGGATGGGAGGGCGGTGGGCCTCTTTGGGCCTCGATTTACCGCAGGTCCGGTACATCGGTGTTCGGGGAGGGCTGCGCCCTCCATTCGCGGGTCAAGCCCGCTCCTACAAGCTCTGCGCTGTGCCATGGAGCGGCGCGCCTCCTGTGGGAGCGGGCTTGACCCGCGACGGGGGCGCATAGCGCCCCCGGGAATCTCAGTTCAACGTCTCGATCCGCAGCGTGTTGGTCGACCCTGGCTTGCCGAAAGGCACACCGGCAGTGATCAGAAGCGTGTCGCCACGGCTGGCCATGCCTTGGGCCTGGGCAATTTCCAGCGCAGTGGAAACCACTTCGTCTACCTGGCGTAGGCGGTCATTCACTACCGAATGCACGCCCCAAGCCACGCTCAGGCGGCGAGCGGTGTTCGGGTTCGGCGTCAGGTTGAGGATCGGTGCCCGTGGCCGCTCGCGCGAAGCACGCAGGGTCGAGGCGCCTGACTCGCTGTAGTTGACCAGCACCGCCACCGGCAAGATGCCGCTGATGCGGCGGATGGCGCAGCTGATGGCGTCCGATACGGTGGTCTCTGCCTTCGGCCGGCCGACGTCGAGCTGGGCCTGGTAGTCCGGGCCGTTCTCCACCTGGCGGATGATCTTGCTCATCATCTGCACGGCTTCGAGCGGGTAATCGCCCGAGGCCGTCTCCGCCGACAACATCACAGCGTCCGCACCTTCCGCCACGGCATTGGCCACGTCGGTGACTTCGGCACGAGTCGGAGCAGGGGAGAAGCGCATGGATTCGAGCATCTGCGTGGCCACTACCACGGGCTTGCCCAGCTGGCGGCAGGTGCCGATGATGCGCTTCTGGATCTGCGGCACGCTCTCGGCAGGCACTTCCACACCCAGATCGCCCCGGGCCACCATGATCGCGTCGGCCTGCTCGGCGATCGCTTGCAGCTGCTCCACCGCCGACGGTTTCTCGATCTTGGCCATCAAGTAGGCGCGGTCGCCGATCAGCTGGCGTGCCTCGGCAATGTCCTCGGGGCGTTGCACGAACGACAGCGCCACCCAGTCCACGCCAAGCTCCAGGCCGAACGCCAGGTCGCGGCGGTCCTTCTCGGTCAGAGGCGACAAGTCCAGAACCGCCTGAGGCACATTCACCCCTTTGCGGTCGGACAGCTCTCCACCTGCCAGCACCTCGGTGACGATGGCGTCACGGTGTTTGGCCGTCACGCGCAGCCGCAACTTCCCGTCGTCCAGCAGCAGGTCCATGCCAGGTTCCAGCGCAGCGATGATCTCCGGGTGAGGCAGGTTGACCCTGCTGCTGTCGCCTGGCGTCTTGTCCAGGTCCAGGCGCAAGGCTTGACCACGTTGCAGGTGCACCTTGCCTTCGGCAAAACGACCCACCCGCAGTTTTGGCCCTTGAAGGTCCATGAGGATGCCCAATGGGTAGTTGAGCTGCTGCTCCACCTCGCGGATCCATTGATAGCGCAGCGCATGGTCGGCGTGCTCGCCATGGCTGAAGTTCAGGCGAAAGATATTCACGCCTGCTTCCACCAGTTGCCGTACAGCGTCGATGCCACCGGTAGCCGGGCCCAGGGTGGCGAGGATTTTCACTTTCTTGTCAGGCGTCATGAGGGGTCGGTCTCGAGAATCAGGATGGCGCGAAAGTCGTTGACGTTGGTGCGCGTGGGTTCAGTGACGATCAGCGCTTCGAGCGCGGCGAAGTAGCCGTAGCCGTTGTTGTCGTCCAGCTCGTCGCTGGCAGAAAGGCCCAGGGCTTGGGCGCGTGCGTAGCTGCTGGGGGTCATCACAGCGCCGGCGTTTTCTTCCGAGCCGTCGATGCCGTCGGTATCGCCTGCCAGTGCGTAGACGCCCGGCAGGCCCTTGAGGCTTTCGGTGAGGCTGAGCAGAAATTCCGCGTTGCGCCCGCCGCGCCCATTGCCGCGCACGGTGACCGTGGTCTCACCGCCGGACAGAATCACGCAGGGGGCCTTGAGCGGCTGGCCATGCTGGACGATTTGCCGGGCAATGCCTGCGTGCACCTTGGCCACTTCCCGTGACTCACCCTCCAGGTCGCCCAATATCAACGGACTGAAGCCTGCCTGGCGCGCCTTGACTGCCGCAGCTTCCAGCGATTGCTGAGGCTTGGCGATCAGCTGGAAATGGCTGCGGGCCAGGGCTGGGTCGCCCGCCTTGAGGGTTTCGGAGGCCGGGTCGTTGAGCCAGTCGATGACGGCCTGTGGGGCGTCGATGGCGTAGCGTTTTAGGATCGCCAGTGCCTGGGCCGAGGTGCTCGGGTCGGCCACGGTGGGGCCAGATGCGATGACCGTGGCCAGGTCGCCCGGCACGTCCGAGATCGCATAGGTGTAGACCGTGGCCGGCCAGCAGGCCTTGGCCAGGCGCCCACCCTTGATCGCCGAGAGGTGCTTGCGCACGCAGTTCATCTCGCCGATGGTGGCGCCGGATTTGAGCAGGGCCTTGTTGATGTGCTGCTTGTCCGCCAGGGTCAGGTCGGCGGCGGGCAGCGCCAGCAAGGCAGAGCCACCGCCGGACAGCAGGAATATCACCCGATCCTGCTCGCTGAGGTTGCCGACCAGCTCCAGCACGCGCCTGGCAACCGCCAGGCCGGCTGCATCAGGCACCGGGTGGGCGGCTTCGACCACTTCGATGTGTTGGCAGTTGGCACCGTGGCCGTAGCGGGTCACGACCAGGCCGCTGACCTCGCCTTGCCAGTGCTTTTCGACCACCTCGGCCATGGCGGCGGCGGCCTTGCCTGCGCCGATGACGATCACCCGGCCACTGCGGTCGGCGGGCAGGTAGGGTTCGAGCACGTGGCTGGGGTGGGCAGCGGCAATGGCTGTGTCGAATAGCTCACGCAGCAGTTTCTGTGGATCGACCGACATGGCAGGCTCCCTTTATTGTTGTTCTGCACAATCGAGAACGCCCCTGGAACAGCCTCCGTGCAGGCCGAACCAGGGGCGGTGTTGCTCGGGGTCACCCCTGGCTGTGTTCAGCCAAGAGGCGTAACAGGCGTGCCGGTTTACCGGCAGCAGGGCTGCAAGGCAGGACCGGCGCTCGGATCAGCGGTCGTCGCGGATCGAGAAGTTGGCCATGTGCTCCAGGCCCTTGATCAGCGCCGAGTGGTCCCAGTTGCTGCCGCCCAGGGCCGCGCAGGTGTTGAACACCTGCTGCGCGTTGGACGTGTTGGGCAAGTTGATGCCCAGCTCACGGGCACCCTGCAGGGCCAGGTTGAGGTCCTTCTGGTGCAGGCTGATGCGAAAACCTGGGTCGAAGGTGCCTTTGATCATGCGCTCGGCGTGCACTTCCAGAATTTTCGACGAGGCGAAACCGCCCATCAGTGCTTCGCGCACCTTGGCCGGGTCTGCGCCGTTCTTGGCGGCAAACAGCAGCGCCTCGCTGACGGCCTGGATGTTCAGGGCGACGATGATCTGGTTGGCCACTTTCGCCGTCTGACCGTCACCATTACCGCCTACCAGGGTGATGTTCTTGCCCATGCTCTGGAACAGTGGCAGGGCGCGCTCGAAGGCGTTCGGGCAGCCGCCGACCATGATGCTCAGGGTCGCGGCTTTGGCACCCACTTCACCTCCGGATACCGGAGCGTCCAGGTAGGTAGCGCCGGTGGCGTTGATCTTCTGCGCAAAGGCTTTGGTGGCGGTCGGGGAAATCGAACTCATGTCGATCACCACCTTGTTCGGTCCCACGCCCTGGGCGACGCCGTTTTCCCCGAACAGCACACTGTCGACTTGTGGGGTGTCCGGGACCATGACGATGATGAACTCGGCTTCCTGGGCTACTTCCTTGGGGTTGGCCAGGGCCACGGCGCCGTCGGCGATCAGGTCGGCTGGAGCCGCATCGTGGTGGGTGGAGACGAACAGGCTGTGCCCTGCTTTTTGCAGGTTCTGGGCCATGGGCTTGCCCATGATGCCGGTGCCGATGAAACCGATTTTAGCCATGAGAAATTACCTCTTTTATCGTTGTTCGCGTTCCCGGTGGGGCTCAGATCGCGTTGTGTGATTTCAGCCAGCCGAGGCCTGCTTCGGTGGTGGTCAGTGGCTTGTACTCAGCCCCCACCCAGCCCTGGTAGCCGATGCGGTCCAGGTGCTCGAACAGGAAGCGGTAGTTGATCTCGCCCGTGCCCGGTTCATGGCGGCCAGGGTTGTCGGCCAGCTGCACGTGGTTGATCAGCGTGAGGTTGGCTTCCAGCGTGCGCGCCAGGTCACCTTCCATGATCTGCATGTGGTAGATGTCGTACTGCAGGAACAGGTTGTCGCTGCCCACCTCGGCCTGGATGGCCAGCGCCTGCTCGGTGGTGGTGAGGTAGAAGCCTGGGATGTCGCGGGTATTGATCATTTCTATGACCAGACGAATACCGGCGGCCTGCAGCTTGTCGGCGGCATAGCGCAGGTTTTCCACGAAGGTCTTGCGCACGGTGGCGCAGTCCGGGCCGTCTGGACGAATCCCAGCCAGGGCGTTGACCTGGGTGTTGCCCAGTACCTTGGCGTACGCGATGGCCTTGTCGACACCTGCACGGAATTCTTCGACGCGGTCGGGGTGGCAGGTGATGCCACGCTCACCCTTGGACCAGTCACCTGCGGGAAGATTGAACAGCACCTGGGTCAGGCCATGGGCCTTGAGCTGCGCCTGGATTTCTTCAGCGCTGAAATCGTAGGGGAACAGGTATTCGACACCACTGAAACCGGCGTCGGCGGCGGCCTTGAAGCGGGCCAGGAAGTCCTGCTCGGTGAACAGCATGGACAGGTTGGCAGCGAAGCGAGGCATGGTTGTCTCCTTGCGTTGAGAGCCCCGGACCAGCCGGGGCGTCAGGCGATCAGTCCAGCAGCGAGATGGCGGTCGGCGCGTCGTTGCCGACCAGGGCGAGGTCTTCGAATTCGTTGACCGCGTTGATCTCGGTGCCCATGGAAATGTTGGTGACGCGTTCAAGAATGATCTCGACCACGACCGGCACGCGGAACTGCTCGGCCATTTGCCGTGCCTTGAGCAGGGCAGGGGCGATGTCGGCCGGCTCGAATACCCGCAGGGCCTTGCAGCCCAAGCCTTCGACCACGGCTACGTGATCGACGCCATAGCTGGCAGCGTCGGTGGCGTTGATGTTCTCGAATGCCAGTTGTACACAGTAGTCCATGTCGAAACCACGCTGAGCCTGGCGAATCAGCCCCAGATAGGCGTTGTTCACCAGCACGTGGACGTAGGGCAGGTTGAACTGCGCCCCGACGGCCAGCTCCTCGATCATGAACTGGAAGTCGTAGTCGCCAGACAAGGCCACGACCTGGCGCTTGGGGTCGGCCTTGACCACGCCCAGTGCTGCAGGAATGGTCCAGCCGAGCGGGCCGGCCTGGCCGCAGTTGATCCAGTGCCGTGGCTTGTACACGTGCAGGAACTGCGCACCGGCGATCTGCGACAGCCCGATGGTGCTGACATAGCAGGTGTCCTTGCCGAACACCTGGTTCATCTCCTGGTACACACGCTGAGGCTTGACCGGTACGTTGTCGAAATGGGTCTTGCGCTGCAGGCTGGCCTTGCGCTGCTGGCAGTCTTCAAGCCAGGCCTGCCGGCACTTGAGTTTCCCGGCGGCTTGCCATTCCCTGGCGACTTCCAGGAACACATCCAGGGCTTTGCCGGCATCGGACACGATGCCCAGGTCCGGGGTGAACACGCGGCCAATCTGGGTCGGCTCGATGTCCACATGCACGAATTTGCGGCCTTCGGTGTACACGTCCACGGAACCTGTGTGGCGGTTGGCCCAGCGGTTGCCGATGCCCAGCACCAGGTCGGACTTGAGCAGGGTGGCGTTGCCATAGCGATGAGAGGTTTGCAGGCCGACCATCCCGACCATCAGCGGGTGGTCATCGGGGATGGTGCCCCAACCCATTAGGGTCGGGATCACCGGCACACCGGTCAGTTCGGCGAATTCGACCAGTTTGTCGCTGGCGTCGGCGTTGATGATGCCGCCGCCTGCAACGAGCAAGGGCCGCTCGGCTTCGTTGAGCATGGCCAGGGCTTTTTCGGCCTGGACGCGCGTGGCCGACGGCTTGTGCACGGGCAATGGCTCGTAGGCATCAATGTCGAATTCGATTTCAGCCATCTGCACGTCGAATGGCAGGTCGATCAGTACCGGGCCGGGGCGGCCGCTGCGCATCTCGAAGAACGCTTTCTGGAACGCGTACGGCACCTGGCCAGGCTCCAGCACGGTGGTTGCCCACTTGGTGACGGGCTTGACGATGCTGGTGATGTCCACGGCCTGGAAGTCTTCCTTGTGCAGGCGGGCGCGCGGCGCCTGGCCAGTGATGCACAGGATCGGGATGGAGTCGGCGCTGGCGCTGTAAAGGCCGGTGACCATGTCCGTGCCAGCTGGGCCGGAGGTGCCAATGCAAACGCCGATGTTGCCCGGGTTGGCACGGGTATAGCCCTCTGCCATGTGCGAGGCGCCTTCGACGTGGCGAGCGAGGACGTGATCGATGCCACCCACTTTCTTCAGGGCCGAGTACAACGGGTTGATGGCAGCCCCTGGGATGCCGAACGCAGTCACGACGCCTTCACGGCGCATGACCAGTACGGCTGCATCGATTGCTCTCATTTTGCTCATGATTTGTGCCTCATCGATTTTGTAATTGTATACAACCTGCGTTGCGATTCAGTGTATTCACGGTCAGGTGATCAGGTCAATGGGTTTTGATCGGGTAAGTCGATGCGGCCGTGAAATGGGGTGATTGCGCTATCGAATACGATTGGATCTAAATATTGTATACAAAAATATTTTCGGTTGTGTTCTATTGCTGTATCGGTTTTCAACTGCCCTCAGGGCTTCTCACAATAAAAAGAGGACCTTCCCATGAATGCTTTGAACCTGAACCTGGCGCTGAGCCTGGTAAACGCCGCATTGGCTGCTGGGCGGACCATCCAGGCGGCGCCGCTGACGGTGGCGGTGCTCGATGCCGGTGGGCACTTGCTTGCCTTGCAGCGTGAAGACGGCGCGAGCCTTATCCGACCCGAGGTCGCAACGGGCAAGGCCTGGGGGGCGATAGCGCTGGGCAAGGGCTCGCGTCTGCTGGCGCTGGATGCGCAGCAACGGCCGGCTTTCTTCGCCGCGCTCAACGGATTGGGCGAACGTCCGGTCGTGCCGGCGCCAGGCGGCGTGCTGGTGCGTGATCAGGATGGGCGGGTGCTAGGTGCGGTGGGGATCAGCGGGGATACATCGGATATCGACGAGCAGTGCGCGATCAGTGCCATCGAGGCGCTGGGGCTGCGCGCCGATGCGGGCGCGGTGGCCTGACCCGCATCAACTGTCTTTGCTCAATGCCCCAACCTGCGGCGCAGGTGGGCACATTCAGGGCGAACGGCAAGATGGTGCTGCTCAGGCCGGCTCGGGTTCGCAGCCCTTGAGCACCATGCGGATGATGGTTTCGGCCGCAGCGTCGTAGTCGCTGTCGGCCAGCTTGGCCTTGCCGGTCACCGCCGAGATCTGCCAGTCGAAATCGGCGTATGTCTGGGTCGCCGCCCAGATGCTGAACATCAGGTGATGCGCATCGACGTGAGCAATCTGGCCGCGGTCTATCCACTGCTGGATGCACTCGATGTTGTGCCGCGCCTGTTCGTTGAGCTGTTCAACCTGGCTGGGCGACAAGTGCGGTGCGCCGTGCATGATTTCGCTGGCAAATACTTTCGAAGCATGGGGCAGATCGCGGGAGATCCGGATCTTGGAGCGAATGTACGCGCTCAGTACTTCGCGAGGATCGCCATCGGCGTTGAATGGGGTGGAGGCCTGCATGATCGGCGCGATGATGCTTTCCAGCACCTCGCGGTACAGGTTGTCCTTGGATTTGAAGTAGTAGTAGACGTTGGGCTTGGGCAGGCCGGCCTTGGCGGCGATATCGCTGGTTTTGGTGGCTGCGAAGCCCTTGTCGGCGAATTCCTCGCTGGCCGCGCGCAGGATCAATTCCTTGTTGCGCTCGCGAATGGTGCTCATGGTCAGGGATCTTCCTCGTGTCAGGCCACCTCTAGGAGGCAGCCGGCATGGTAGCACCGTGCCCAATGGCGGCTCAAGGCAGCGGCTTTGGGCAGGGCCTTTGCATCCAGTCGCGCGCGTAGGCGCTAGCGCAGCAGGTTGGTCTTCGCCAGGTCCAGCACCTCGTCGCCGCGCCCGCTCATCACAGCCTTGAGCATGTACAGGCTAAAGCCCTTGGCCTGCTCCAGCTTGATCGCTGGCGGCATGACCAGTTCTTGGGTGGCGGTGACCACGTCGACCAGTACGGGGCCGTCGTGGGCCAGCGCACGGCGCAGGGCCTGCTCCAGGTCTTCGGAGCGCTCGACGCGAATCCCCAGGATGCCCATGGCATTGGACATGGCGGCGAAATCGGGGTTGTGCAGGTCGGTGCCGGTATCGAGGTAGCCGGCAGCCTTCATTTCCATGGCGACGAAGCCCAGTGACGCGTTATTGAACACCACCACCTTCACGGGCAGCTTGAGCTGCGCGAGCGAGATGAAGTCCCCCATCAGCATGCTGAACCCACCATCGCCACTCATCGAGATCACCTGGCGCCCCGGGAAGGCCGCCTGTGCGCCCATGGCCTGGGGCATGGCGTTGGCCATCGAGCCGTGGTTGAACGAGCCGACCAGGCGACGCTGGCCATTCATCTTCAGGTAACGCGCCGCCCAGACCGTGGGCGAACCAACGTCGGCGGTGAAGATCGCGTCTTCGGTGGCCAGTTCGCTGAGCAGGCGTGTGACATATTGCGGATGGATCGGCCGGTCACCCTTAGAGGGTACCGCCAGATCGTCCAGCCCCTGGCGCGCCTTGTCATAGGCTTTGAGTGCATCATCCAGGAAGCGCCGATCAGTCTTGCGCGTCAGGCGTGGCAGCAGGGCGGTGAGGGTTTCGCCGACATCGGCAGCGATACCCAGCGATAACGTGGCGCGTCGCCCCAGCGCTTGCGGGTCACGGTCGACCTGCACGATCTTGGCGTCGCTCGGGAAAAACTGCCGGTAGGGAAAGTCGGTGCCCAGCATCACCAGCGTGTCGCAGCCGAGCATGGCGTGGTAACCGGAACTGAAGCCGATCAAGCCCGTCATGCCGACGTCGAAGGGGTTGTCCCATTCCACATGCTCCTTACCGCGCAGCGCATGGACCACCGGTGCGCCGAGTGCATCGGCCAGGGCCACGACCTGGTCGTGCGCACCTGCGCAGCCGCTGCCGCACAGCAGGGTCACCTTGTGGCTGTCTTGCAACAATTCGGTCAGGCGCTGCAGATCGACGTCCGTGGGCAAAATGCGTGGCTGCTGCAGGGTAGGCCAGGCCGCCGGTTTCTGCTCGACCTCCAGCAGCGAGACGTCACCGGGAATCACCACCACCGCCACACCGCGATTGAGGATGGCCGAACGCATGGCCCGGTGCAGCACCTGCGGCATTTGCGCAGGGTTGCTGACCAGTTCGATGAAATGGCTGCATTCCTTGAACAGTTCCTGCGGGTGGGTTTCCTGGAAGTAGTTCAGGCCAATCTCCGAGGAGGGGATCTGCGCGGCGATGGCCAGCACGGGCACCCGGTTGCGGTGGCAGTCGAACAGGCCATTGATCAAATGCAGGTTGCCCGGCCCGCAACTACCCGCGCACACCGTCAGCTCACCGGTTACCGCCGCCTCGGCACCGGCGGCAAAGGCCGCAACTTCCTCATGGCGCACGTGCATCCACTCGATGCTGTCCATGCTGCGCAGGGCGTCGGTCAGGCCATTGAGGCTGTCGCCGGTCAGGCCCCAGATCCGCTTGATACCGGCTTGTTCGAGTGTCGAGGCCAACTGCTGGGCCATGTTGAGCTTTGCCATGGGTACTCCTGGTGCGAATGGAAGAATGTGATCGATGGGATAGAGACAGGCGCTTGGCCACGGCTGTTCGTTTGCGTCCATGAACGAATCGTCATGCGCGCTGCCCCGTGCCTGACGCTGCCCTGAAACCCATGTGTGCGTCCTGGGTCATCTGCCGCCGGCAGGCCACGGCACGCGCGCGCCCGGCAGAACTGTTCCGCCACCGGCCGGTCTGTATGCCATCGTGATTGCCCTGGGAGCGCCTGGTTATTCAGGCGCTTCAGGATGATGAAATCGCACGCGTCTACTAAGGATGAATGGAATGGCTGGCAGCAGTTTTTTTGCGTTGTTGGATGACATCGCGGCCCTGTTGGATGACATCTCGTTGATGACCAAGGTCGCGGCCAAGAAGTCGGCCAGCGTACTGAGCGATGACTTGGCCGTTAACGCCGAGCAAGTAACAGGCATGAAGGCCGATCGCGAACTGCCGGTGGTATGGGCCGTATTCAAAGGCTCTCTGAAGAACAAGGCCATCCTGGTGCCGTGCGCCCTGATCCTCAGTGCGGTGCTGCCGGCGGCGGTCAAATGGCTGCTCATGGCCGGCGGCCTGTACCTGTGCTACGAGGGCTTCGAGGCGATCAAGGACAAGTTTTCTCGCAGCGAGCATGGCGCGAAGGGGCAAGGGAAAAAAGCGCTTCCCAAGAGCCCCGAGGAACTGGCCGCGTATGAAAAACGCAAGGTCAAAGGGGCGATCAAGACCGACTTCATCCTGAGCGCAGAAATCATCGTCATTACCCTCAACGTGGTGGCTGAGGCCCCGCTGTACCAGCAGATTCTGACCTTGGTCTTGATCGCCTTGGTGATGACGATTGGCGTGTACGGGCTGGTCGCTGGCATCGTGCGGCTGGACGACGCAGGGTTCGCCCTGGCGAAATCCAAAGCCCAGGGTATGTGGGGTCGCGCGGTCAGAAAGCTGGGTGAAGTGCTGGTGTCGGCCGCGCCTTTCCTGATGAAGGCGCTGTCCTGGATCGGCACGGTCGCGATGTTTCTGGTCGGCGGTACATTCATTACTGAAGGCATTGCGCCACTTGAGCACGTCATCGAAGGCTGGGTCGCGCACAGCGGAAGCTGGGAAGCAGTGGCCAAGCTCGTCGTGTTCGGGGTTGTCGGGGCTGTCGCTGGCGGCCTGACAGCGCTGGTGGTCGGCGGATTCTCTTGGGTTCGCGCACGCGCTACCGGCTGAGCGACAACGCTTGGGCAAAGGGGCCGCCAGGCGGCCCCGTCATCATGCCGTGATCAGAACAGCACCTTGACCAGGAAGCTCATGGTGTTCTGGTCAGTGGTGAAAGCGCCGGAATCCTTGATGCCGTATTTGTTCTTCCAGTAGTCGTATTCCACACCCACGTACAGCTGCTTCTCGCCCAGGTGCATGGCTTTGCCCAGGTCATACTTGATCTGCGGGTTGAAGTGCAGGTTGGCGTGGTAGGTGCCACGGCGGTTTTCATCGTTGTCCACCACCCAGTCCATGAAGCCATCGATCAACACGTCGGAGGCGCCGACCGGGATGGTGTAGGCCCACACCGGGGTGATCTGCCAGACATTGTCACCAGGGCGGCTGCCGTCGGTGGTGCGCTGGTAGAAGTTCAGCTGGAAGTAGTCGAAGCCTGGGATGTCCAGGTCGAAGCCGGGGCCGATCAGGTAGGCTTCCGTGTCGCCCTCGCCAAACTCGTAGGTCATGGCCAGCAGCACGTCCTTGACCGGCCCGAAGGACAGCTTCTGATCGAAGATCTTGTTGAACGACAGCCGCGGGCTGATCTCGCCGTAGTAGGTGTTGGGGCCGTTGCCGGCGTCCTTCTGGCCTTGGTAGAAGATCTTGTCGACGAACAGGAAGTTATCGCCGTACTTCCAGCCGTCGGCGTGCTCGAAGGTCAGGGTCTGTTGGGTCGACGGGTTGACCTTGAAGTTCTTGCCCCACAGGTAGGTCAAGCTGTTGCTCTGCCACTGCAGCAGGTCGCCGGCGAAGGTGGTGCCACAGGCCAGCAGGCCGCCGGCGAGGATCAGGCTGTTGATGGTACGCATTGCGGATGTCGCTCCCTTGGTTGATCTGTTGTCAGCGCTCGGTGTTGGCGCTTTTTCTGTCTTTGTAGTCAGCTTTTTTCGATGGGCCACAGCTGTCTGGCAAGGGTTGAGCCAACTTCTTCCCGGTTGGCGAAACCGTCCTGCTCGACGTCGTTCTGAACGGATGAAAAGGGTCTTTCAGGCTGGCAACACGTTGGCCAACCGCCCGAATTCATTGACTGAGCGGTCAGTAAACGCAGGCAGAATCCGTCCTGCCCTGATCGAGGGGGCGCGCAGATTACTGGCTTGCGCGCCTGGCCTCAAGTGCTCCGTCATGGAGCACGGTGGAGCAAACCTGTGCATGTGGTCAGGTTGTCAGAAGTGTACCTTGATCAAGGCACTGGCCACGCTCTGATTGCTGTCCAGGGCGCCCCGGCTGTCGATGCCGTATTTGTCTTTCCAGTAGCTGTACTCCAAGCCCACGTACAGCTGCTTGTCGCCCAGGCTCAGCGCCTTGCCCAGGTCGTATTTCACCTGCGGGTTGAAGTGCAGGTTGGCGTGATAGGTGCCCCGTCGGTTCTGGTCGTTGTCGGTCACCCAGTCCATGTAGCCGTCTATCAGAATGTCGGATTTGCCCAGTGGCACGGTGTAGGACCAGGCGGGCGTGATTTGCCATACGTTGTCGCCGGGGCGGCTGCCCTCGGTATTGCGCACGTAGAAATTGAGCACGAAGTAATTGAAACCTGGCACGTCCAGGTCGAAGCCTGGGCCGATCAGGTAGGCTTCATTGTCACCTTCGCCACGCTCGTAGGTCATGGCCAGCAGCACGTCCTTGACCGGACCGAAGGCGAGCTTGCGGTCGAGGATCTTGCCCAGCGAGAAGCGAGGGCTGAACTCGCCGTAGTAGGTGGTCACCCCTTTGCCGGGGTCGGCCTTGCCGTTGTAGAAAATCTTGTCGACGAACAGGAACGTGTCGCCGTATTTCCACTTGTTGGCGTGCTCGAAGGTAAGCGTCTGCTGGATGCCAGGGTTGATCTTGAAATCCTTGCCGTACAGGTAGGTCAGGCTCTCGCCGTGCCATTGCAGCCATTGGCCGGCCTGGCTCGGTACGCTGGCAAGCAGGCTGGTGCCCAGCAACAAGGCGGTGGGGATGTGGTTCATGTGACAGCTCCCGGATGTTGTTCTTGTGGGTTGTCAGGCGCGTGCGCGCCCCGGGCGGCCCACGCGCAGTGGGCCGACGGCACAGCAGTGATTCAGGCGTGAAGCATGGGCGGCCAGGGCGCCGCCCGTTGGCTCAGTGGGGGTGGCAGGGCGCGTTGTGCGCTGCGCGGTCCGCGCCGCCGAGGATGTTGAACAGCACGTTGAGCACCAGCGCACTGACCGTGGCCATGGCGATGCCGCTGTGGGTGATGGGCTCCATCCACTGGGGCATCTGGGCGAAGAACTCCGGCCGTACCACCGGGATCAGACCGAAACCGACGCTGACCGCAACCAGCAACTGATTACGCCGATCGCCGATGTCCGCTTCCTGGAGGATCTTGATGCCCGTGGCAGTGACCATGCCGAACATGGCAATGGACGCGCCGCCCAGCACCGCTGGCGGGATCGAGGCGATCAGGTAGGCCGCCTTGGGCAGCAAGCTGAGCACCACCAGCAAGCCGCCGGCCACCACCGTGACGAAACGGCAGCGTACGCCGGTCATCTGCACCAGGCCGATGTTCTGGGCGAACGAGGAATGGGTGAAGGTGTTGAAAAAGCCTGCGATGAAAGAGGCGCCTGCGTCGCACAGCAGCCCCCGGCGCAGCATGCCTGGGGTGACTTCACGGTCGGTGACCTTGCCCAGGGCCAGGAACATGCCGGTGGACTCGACGAAGATGATCACCACCACCAGGCACATCGACAGGATCGGGGCCAGGCTGAAGGTGGGCATGCCAAAGTGCAGCGGCGTGACCACCTGCAGCCAGGGGGTGGCCCCCAGGCCCGAGAGGTCGACCATGCCGATCGACCCCGCCAGCAGGTAACCCAGGCCCATCCCCACCAGCACCGACACGTTGACCCAGAAGCCCCGCATGAAACGATTGATCAGCAGAATCACTGCCAGCACCAGGCCGGCGACCAGCAGATAGATCGGTGAGCCGAAGGTGGTCGCTTGCTGGCCGCCTCCGGCCCAGTTCACCGCCACGGGGAACAGCGACAGGCCAATGGACGTGATCACCGTGCCGGTCACCAGCGGCGGGAAGAACCTCACCACCTTGGACATGAAGGGCGCGACCAGCATGCCGAAGAAGCCTGCGGCAATGGTGGCCCCGAAGATGCCCTGCAGGCCCACGCCGGGCATGCCGGCCATGGCCACCATGCTACCGACGGCGGCAAAGCTGGCCCCCATCATCACGGGCATGCGAATACCCACAGGGCCGATGCCCAGCGACTGCACCAGGGTGGCGACGCCGGCGACCAGCAGGTCGGCGTTGATCAGAAAGGCAACTTCTTCACGGGACAGGCCTGCAGCCTGACCGATGATCAGCGGTACCGCGATGGCGCCGCCATACATCAGAAGCACATGTTGCAGGCCAACCAGAAAGAGCTGGAACAGGGGCAGGGGCTGTCGCGGCGGCGCTACCGAAATAGACGCCTTGGATGACTCGGACATGCAGCACCTCGAGTTTTGTTTTTATTCTCGGATCCAAGCGGCGGGCGAGCCCAGGCTTCAAATGGCGGTCTTCAACCTGAAGATCGCCTTGTTTGAAGCCTGTGCCAGCGCCTGCGCTCGATGCTTGCGTACGACGTTATGCGGTGTAGCCAATTACGCTCAGTTGACCGGCGCGCCCTTGGCGATCCAGTCGCCTACCAGCTTGCGCTCCTCGGTGGTCATCTGCGTGATGTTGCCCAGCGGCATGATCTGGCTGGCAACCGCTTGCGCCTGGATGCGCGCGGCCTGGGCCTGGATCTGTTGCGGTGTGTCGAACATCACGCCACCTGGAGCGGCGCTGAACAGTGGGCTGGTCGGTTTCGAGGAGTGGCACACGGTGCAGCGTTCCTGGATCACGTGATGGATCTTCTCGAAGCTGTCACCGCCGGCCTGCGCCGTCGCCTCGGCCGGCACCGCCGGTTCGGCGGGCTTGGCCGCGTCTTCGGCGCGGCGCTCGGCGGCCGTTTTGCCGCCCACGGCTGTGGCTGGCAATGGCTGGTATTCGATCTTGGCAGCGGCCTGTTCCGGGCTGACCGGCATTGGCTTGGGACCGGTGACATAGGCCAGGCAGATCATGGCCAGGGCACCGACCGGCAGCGTCCAGGCGTACTTGTTGCTGTCGTGACGGGTGTTGAAGTAGTGACGGATCAACACCGCCGCCACTGCGATCCCCGCCAGGATCAGCCAGTTGTACTGGCTGCCGTAGGTGCTGGGGAAGTGGTTGCTGATCATGATGAACAGCACCGGCAGCGTGAAGTAGTTGTTGTGGCGTGACCGCAGCAGACCCTTGGCCGGCAAGACCGGGTCCGGGGTCTGGTTGTTCTCGATGGCAGCCACCAGCTGGCGCTGGGCCGGCATGATGATACGGAACACGTTGCCGACCATGATGGTGCCGATGATCGCGCCCGTGTGCAGGTAGGCGCCGCGGCCACTGAACACCAGGCTGAAGCCCCAGCAGGCGGCAATGATCAGCACGAACAGCACCGCACCGAGCAGGGCAGGGCGCTTGCCCAGGGGCGAGTCACACAGGAAGTCGTAGACGAACCAGCCCACGACCAGCGACCCAATACCGATCGCCACGCCCTCGGCGCCACTGAGGGTGCTACCCGGTGCCAGCAGGTACAAGGTGGGGTTCCAGTAGAACACCACGCACAGCAGGGCAATACCGGACATCCAGGTGAAGTAGGCTTCCCATTTGAACCAGTGCAGGTTCTCGGGCATTTTCGGCGGGGCGAGCTTGTATTTTTCCAGGTGGTAGATACCACCGCCATGGATGGCCCAGAGGTCACCTGACAACCCATCGCGCGGGTTGCTTCGATTCAGGTGGTTCTCCAGCCAGACAAAGTAGAACGATGCACCGATCCAGGCCACGCCGGTGATCATGTGAACCCAGCGAATGCTCAGGTTCAGCCACTCGTGAAGGTGTGCTTCCACAGTATGTACCTCTTGCCGGTCACAGGCGCGGGCAGTGCCCTGGCATGACCGACCTTTTCTTATTGGTGGGGGTTGAGGATCAGCATCTGTTCCTCGCTGAAGTAATGCTCATCGCAGTTGTTGCCAGAACCACTGCGATCAACCACCAGGAAGTCATCCCGCTTTTCGATCGTCAGCACCGGGTGGTGCCAGACGCCGCGATGGTAATTGACGCCCTGCCTGCCGTTGCTGCGGAAGGCGCGGACCAAGCCTGATACAGGTGCATCGCCAAGTGGCGCGACCACGATCAGAAAGGGGTTGCCGAGCAGCGGAATGAAAGCCTGGCTGCCCAGCGGATGGCGTTCGAGCATGCGCACGGTCAGCGGCATTTCCAGCGCGTCGGCGCGGAAAATACTGATGATCGCCTTGTCTTCAGGCTCGGCGGTCTCGACCGTGGCGAGCTTGTGAAAGCGCATGGTCGAGCCGTTGTTGATCATGAAGTGGTCGCTGCCATCGGTTTCGATCACGTCACCGAAAGGGGCGAAGGCTTCTTTGGTCAGGGGCTCGATCATCAGGGTGCGCATGCGGTTATCTCTTCTATTGTGCGTTGTTCTGTAAAGAATCGTCGGTCGCTTACAGCTGTTGCAGGCGAAACAGGGCGATCTGGTTGATCTGCTTGAGCGCCTCGGCGAACTCGGCCTTCGCATCGTTGTGGATGCGCTGTTCGAACGAGGCCAGGATCTGGTGCCGGTCGCTGCCCTTGACGGCCATGATGAACGGGAACTGGAACTTGGCCTTGTACGCCTCGTTGAGCGAGGTGAAGCGCGCGAATTCCTCGGCGGTGCATTGGTGAATACCGGCCCCGGCCTGTTCGTTGGTGCTCGAGGCGGTCAGTTCACCCTGGACGGCAGCCTTGCCGGCCAGGTCCGGGTGGGCGTTGATCAAGGCCAGTTGGTCGGCGTGAGGTGCGCTCAGCAGGATGTCGCTCATGCGCTGGTGCAGCGCGTGCACGTTGTCCAGTTCGTCCGATTGGCCGAGGTCGTAGGCCTTCTCGGCAACCCAGGGCGAGTGCTCGTAGATGTCGGCGAAGGCGTGAACGAACGCGTCACGGTCAAGGGTGGACGGCTTGAGGGTCTTGAAGGTGGTCATCAGACGGTCTCTTTCTGGTACGGGTGGGTGGCTTGCCAGTGGCGGGCAATGTCGACACGGCGGGCGAACCATACCTGCTCGTGGCTTTTGGCGTAGTCGACGAAACGCTTGAGCGCTGCCAGGCGTGCCGGCCGGCCGACCAGACGGCAGTGCAGGCCGATGGAGAGCATCTTCGGCGCCTCGGCGCCTTCGGCGTACAGTACGTCGAAGGCGTCCTTGAGGTACTGGTAGAACTGCTCGCCACAGTTGAAGCCCTGGACCTGGGTGAAGCGCATGTCATTGGTGTCCAGGGTGTAAGGGATGACCAGGTGCGGCTTGCCGGTGGGATTGTTCGGCTCCCAGTAGGGCAAGTCGTCGTCATAGGTGTCGCTGTCGTAGAGAAAGCCGCCTTCTTCCATGACCAGCCGACGGGTGTTGGGGCCGGTGCGGCCGGTGTACCAGCCCAGCGGGCGTTCGCCAGTGATTTCGGTCAGGATGCGGATGGCTTCGAGCATGTGCTCGCGCTCCTGGGCCTCGTCCATGTACTGGTAGTCGATCCAGCGGTAGCCGTGGCTGCAGATTTCATGACCAGCCTGGACCATGGCGCGGATGACGTCGGGGTGGCGCTGGGCGGCCATGGCCACGGCGAAGATGGTCAAGGGGATGCCGCTGTCTTTAAACAGCTTGAGCAGGCGCCATACGCCTGCGCGGCTACCGTATTCATAGAGCGACTCCATGCTCTGGTTGCGCACGCCCTGCAACGGCTGGGCCGCGACCATCTCGGAGAGGAAGGCTTCGGATTCCTTGTCACCATGCAGGATGTTGCGCTCGCCGCCTTCTTCGTAGTTGAGCACGAACGACAGCGCAATGCGGGCGTTGCCTGGCCAGTGCGGGTGAGGAGGGTTATTGCCGTAACCGATCATGTCGCGAGGGTAGTCAGCGCTCACTGCAGTCTTCCTTCTTGTACGTGTGGGCAGGGTGGCGGGCCGCGTCGCTGTGTCGCACCACCGGATGCAATGATTGTATACAACTTATGAATTCTTTTGTAAGTCCGAATTTCCGTATTTATGACCAGGTGTCGCGTCTGGATACCTTGCAAGAAACCTGCCCACTTGGTCAGCTAAGCAAGGCGAAGACGCAGTGTCCCGCTTAATTCACGCTGGTGCCATGGCCCACAAGGGCATCGGCTTGGAAAGCAAAAAAATTGTGTACAATTTACTTTGCGAATGTCTTAATTGCGTTCATCCAAGGCGCACGCTGCCCCGATTCGGGTCACTGCCGTGCGTACTTGCCCCTGGCAAACACGAGGCGACAAGCAGATGGGACGTTTGACCACTCACGTACTGGACGCAGCCCATGGCTGCCCAGGCAGCGCAATCAACGTGGAGTTGTACCGTGTCGAAGGCAGCCAGCTGACGCTGGTCACCACGGCGCTCACTAACAGCGATGGCCGCGTCGATTCGCCATTGTTGCAAGGCGATGACTACCGTTCCGGTGTTTACCAGCTGCAGTTCAGTGCCGGTGACTACTACCGCGGGCGTGGCGTGGCGCTGCCTGAACAGCCGTTCCTGGATGTGGTGGTATTGCGCTTTGGCATCGATGCGCAGCAGGAGCACTACCATGTGCCGCTGCTGATCTCGCCTTACAGTTATTCGACCTATCGTGGAAGCTAGTTGGTCGCTAGAAGAATCTTCGTAGGTCCTTGCCCGCTCTCACACTGGCGGGCTTTTTTTTGCGTTGGGTACGCGTCAGATTCTCAATCTATCCAGACCTGCACCGCGCCAGTAGGCAAGCGCATCTCAAGCAGGTGCGGCCTTGCACTGCGATGAGCTCCAAATACGGTGCACGGTTGTTGCGCTCACCCCGCAGAGAGGTGGCCTTGAGGTACTGGCCGGCGGTTTACACCGATAAGGCATGCGCCCCAGTGCTGAGCGTTCGCATTGCTTATGCGCCTGGATAAACGGCAGTGTGCGAAGGTTGTACAAAGCGGTATTTCTCGTACCAGGGTCATGAGTTACATTCCGCCTCTGCGGACTTAGGCGCTCAGGCGCCTTTGTCCGCAGAGGATCGGGTCAAAGAAATATGAACTTGGCAATGAAGATCGCGCACAGTACCCACAAGCTGGCGGAAATCTCCTTGTACTTACCCGTACCGGCCTTCAATGCCACGTAGCTGATGAAACCCAGCGCAATGCCATCGGCCACCGAGAACGTCAGTGGCATCATGATCACGGTGACGATCGCCGGAATGCTGTCGGTCGCCTCGTCCCAATTGATGTGCGCCATGCTGCCCATCATCAGCATCGCGACATAGATCAAGGCACCTGCGGTAGCATAGGCCGGGATCATGCCGGCCAGCGGTGCGAAGAACATGGCGGCGATGAACAGCACGCCCACTACCACCGCCGTCAGGCCGGTGCGACCCCCGGCGGCCACCCCCGCTGCGCTTTCCACATAGCTGGTGACCGGCGGCACGCCGACCACCGCGCCAAACACGCTCGACGCACTGTCGGCCTTGAGGGCCCTGGACAGGTTCTCGATACGGCCGTCGGGGGCCACCAGGTTCGCCCGCTGTGCCACGCCCATCAGCGTGCCGGCGGTGTCGAACATGTGCACGAACAGAAACGCCAGGACTACGCTGATCATGCTGACGTTGAACACGCCCGCCACGTCCATGGCCATCCAGGTCGGTGCCAGGCTGGGCGGCATCGACACCACGCCACCGAACTTCACCAGCCCCAGGCCCCAGCCCGCCAGCGTCACGCCGATGATGCTGATCAGGATCGCCCCGAATACCCGCTTGTAGCTGAGGATGGCGATCAGCAGGAAGCACACCGCCGCCAACAGCGGGCCTGGTTCATGCAGCGAACCGAGCTTGATCAGGGTGGAGGGGCTGTCGACGATGATGCCTGCTGTCTTCAGGCCGATCAGGCCGAGGAACAGGCCCACACCGGCGCCCATGGCATGGCGCAGGCTGACGGGGATGCTGTTGAGCAGCCACTCGCGCACCTTGGACAGCGTCAGGAACATGAACAGCACGCCGGAGATGAAGACCGCGCCCAGCGCCGTTTCCCAGTTGTAGCCCATGGTGCCGACTACGGTGTAGGTGAAGAACGCATTGAGGCCCATGCCGGGGGCCAGGCCCACCGGCCAGTTGGCATACAACCCCATGAGCAGACAGCCGAGGGCGGCGGCGATGCAGGTAGCCACGAAGGCGGCGCCATGATCGATGCCGGCATCGGCCATGATGTTGGGGTTGACGAAAATGATGTAGGCCATGGTGATGAAGGTGGTCACCCCGGCGATCAGCTCGGTCTTGACGGTACTGCCGTGTTGCCTGAGTTTGAAAATGCGCTCCAGCCAACCCGTGGCGGGCGGTGAGGCGATGTCCAGCGTAGGGACTTCGGTTTTGCGGCTTTCCACAGCGAGTACTCCTCAAGTCTTTCTTGTTGTTATGCAGCCCGTGTTCCTGAGCAATGCACTTGGCGGCTCCGCGAGGGCGGCAACTGTCCAGCGGCTTGCAATGTCGCTGGATATTGTTGACCGTAAGGTCAGGAAGTTGCCTGAGCGATTATGCTTTTGTGTACAAAGAAGGCAAATACTGTTTTATGTTTTGTATGCCGGGTGTGGTGAACAATCGCTATATGCGTTAAAGCGCGCCTGCAGAAACGGCTCAGCCTGTGTACAATGACGCCATACTTTCCTTCGTGCCTCGAGAGCCCATGAACGAACAGCTGCAACCCCTGAAAAAACCCGCGCGTACCGGCAAGGCCGGCCGCAGTGGTACCCAGGACGACATTGTCTATGCGCACATCTTCGAGGCCATCCTGGAGCAACGTCTGGCGCCGGGCACCAAGCTCAGCGAAGAGGCGCTGGGCGAGATTTTCGGCGTCAGCCGCACCATCATTCGTCGGGCCCTGTCACGGCTGGCTCATGAGAGCGTGGTGCTGCTGCGGCCCAACCGAGGTGCCGTGGTCGCCAGCCCAACCGTGGAGGAGGCGCGCCAGGTGTTCTTCTCGCGGCGCATGGTCGAGCGCGCCATCACCGAGCTTGCCGTGGAGCACGCCACGGCCGAGCAGTTGGCCGAGCTTAGGCAGATGGTCCGCGAAGAGCGCGACAGCTTTTCTCGAGGGGATCGCGGTGCCGGTATCCGGTTGTCCGGCGAGTTTCACCTCAAGCTCGCCGAAGCGGCCGGTAATGCGCCACTGGTCAGCTTCCAGCGCAGCCTGGTATCGCAGACGTCGCTGATCATCGCCCAGTACGAAAGCGGCAACCGTTCCCATTGCTCGTACGACGAACACCTGCAACTGATCGATGCTATCGAAGCGCGTGACGCCGCCCAGGCCGTCAGCCTGATGATGCATCACATGGACCACATCGACAGCAAGCTGAACCTGGACGAGGAGAGTGCCTCGGACGATCTGCACGCAGTGTTCTCCCATCTGCTGAAAAAGCCCAAGGTCGCGGTCAAGAACTGACCGCTCGCCTGGGCTCGCATCAAGCGCGAACCTTATCCTTCGCGCTGATGCACGCAACGGCCGGCCGCATAGGTTTCACGAACCGTGCGGTCGTCGCCCAGGGTGGTCAACACGAACAACGTCTCCTCGATGTTTCTGGACTGCTGCAGGCGATAGTCCAGCAAAGGCGTTGCCTTGTAGTCCAGCACCACGAAGTCCGCGTCATTGCCCGGGCGCAGGCTGCCAATCCGGTCATCCAGGCGCAGCGCACGCGCACCGCCCAGGGTCGCCAGGTAGAGCGACTTGTAGGGGTGCAGGCGTGCACCTTGCAGTTGCATCACCTTGTACGCCTCATTGAGCGTGTTGAGCAGCGAGAAGCTGGTGCCGGCGCCTACGTCGGTGCCCAGGCCGACATTGACCTTGAAACGCTCCGCCTGGGGCAGGTTGAACAGCCCGCTGCCCAGGAACAGGTTGGAGGTGGGGCAGAACGCGATCGCCGAGCCCGTTTCTGCCAAGCGCTGGCATTCTTCGTCGCACAGGTGCACGCCATGGGCGAATACCGAGCGCTCGCCCAGCAGCTCGAAGTGGTCGTACACATCCAGGTAGCCTTTCTGTTCGGGGAACAGCGACTTGACCCAGTCGATTTCCTGAAGGTTCTCCGACAGGTGCGTGTGCAGGTAGACGCCTGGGTGTTCCTTGAGCAGTTGGCCGGCCCGTGCCAACTGCTCAGGCGTGCTAGTCGGTGCGAAACGCGGGGTGACGGCATAATGCAGACGACCCTTGCCATGCCAGCGCTCGATCAGCGCCTTGCTCTGAGCGTAACCGGACTCGGCGGTGTCGGTCAGGTAATCGGGGGCATTGCGGTCCATCATCACCTTGCCGGCGATCAGGCGCAGGTCCAGGCGCTCGGCTTCCTCGAACAAGGCATTGACCGATTCGGGGTGCACACTGCCGAACACCAGTGCGGTAGTGGTGCCGTTACGCAGCAGCTCCTTGAGAAAGATGTGCGCCACCTGGTCAGCGTGGTCCTTATCGGCGAATTGCTTCTCGCAAGGGAAGGTGTAGGTGTTCAACCAGTCCAGCAACTGCTCACCGTAGGAGCCGATCATGCCGGTCTGCGGGAAGTGGATGTGGGTGTCGATGAAACCTGGGGTGATCAATGCGTCCTGGTAGTGCTCTACCGGTATGTCGGCGTCCAGGGTCGGCAACAGGTCACTGGCATGGCCCACGGCCTGGATGCGTCCGCCGTCGATCACCAGGAGGCCGTCTTCGAAATACTCATGGGAAGCGTCCAGGCCGACCTCGGCCGGGTCGGCGATGCTGTGCAGGATGGCGGCTCGGTAGGCTTTGCGGGTAACGGTCATATCTCACTCGTCAAATGGCTTGGCTGCGCCGTGAAGGCGGCAGCAACTGGGCAATGGGGCCGGCGTTGGCGGCAGCATCGTGCTGGCCGAAGCGGGCGTTGTAGGTGGCGATGATTTCGCCGGCGATGGACACGGCGATTTCGATGGGCAGCTTGCCCTTGACCTCGGTCAGGCCCATCGGGCACCGCATGCGGGCCACCACGGCGGCATCGAACCCGCGCTCGCGCAGGCGATGCTCGAACTTGACCCGCTTGGTCTTCGAGCCGATCAGGCCGAACCAGGTGAAATCGTTGCGCTTGAGGATGGCAGCGGTCAGCTCCAGGTCGAGCTGATGGTTATGGGTCATGACGATGCAGTAGCAGCCCGGCGGCAGGTCTGCCACTTCGTCGACCGGCTCCTCGCTCACCACGCGCGTCACGCCAGCAGGGATCTGGGCAGGAAATTCCTGCTCGCGCGAATCGATCCAGCGCACCCGGCAGGGCAGCGCGGCGAGCAAGGGTACCAGAGCCCGGCCTACATGGCCCGCGCCGAATACCGCGATCTGCGCTTGCACGGCGGCCATGGGTTCGAACAACAGCACCGTCACGCCCCCGCAGCACTGGCCGAGGCTGGCGCCCAGGCTGAAGCGTTCCAGATGGGGGGTGCCGCGTTGCTCAAGGAGCATCTGCCGGGCGATATGCAGCGCCTTGTATTCCAGATGGCCGCCGCCGATGGTGTCGTATGAACCGCACGCGCTGACCACCATCTTCGAACCGGCATTGCGCGGGGTGGAGCCGCGCTCCTCGATGATGGTCACCAGTACGCAGGCCTCACCGCGGGCTTGATGTTCGGCCAGGGCGTTGATCCATTGGTGCATATGCAAGATCCTCCTGTGGATGCCAGTTCAGGCCTTCCTGCCGACTTGCCGGCAATGGGGCCCGAACAGGCAACGCACCTTCAATTGTTCACTGCGTCCAGTTCCTGCACCGCAGGTTGCACGGCAGCCGCCTTGCGCATTTGCTCGCAGCCCCACAACACCCGCTCTGGCGTGGCAGGGGCGTCTATGTTCGGCTGCACGCGGTAGTCGGCCAGGCTGGCCACCGCATCCTTGATCGCGCACCAGGCGGCAATTCCGAGCATGAACGGCGGCTCGCCCACAGCCTTGGAATGGAACACCGTGTCCTCTGGGTTCTTGCGGTTCTCCACCAGCTTGACCCGCATGTCCAGCGGCATGTCGGCCACCGCTGGGATCTTGTAGCTGGCCGGCCCATTGGTCACGAGTTTGCCCTTGACGTTCCACACCAGCTCCTCGGTGGTGAGCCAGCCCATGCCCTGGATGAATCCGCCCTCGACTTGCCCGATGTCGATGGCCGGGTTCAGCGAGTCGCCCACATCGTGCAGGATGTCGGCACGCAACATCTTGTACTCGCCGGTCAGGGTGTCGACGATCACTTCCACGCAGGCTGCGCCGAAGGCGTAGTAGTAGAAGGGGCGGCCCCGTGCCTGGCTGCGGTCATAGAAGATCTTTGGTGTGCGGTAGAACCCGGTGCTCGACAGCGACACCTGACCGAAATAAGCCTGCTGCACCAACTGCTCGAAACTGACGATCTGGTCGCGCACACGCACGTGGCCATTACGGAACTCGACGTCTTCCTCGGTGACCTGGTAATGCCTGGCGGCAAACTCGGTCAAACGCTTCTTGAGAATCTCGGCGGCATGCTGGGCGGCCTTGCCGTTCAAGTCGGCCCCACTGGAAGCAGCGGTGGGGGAGGTGTTGGGTACCTTGTCGGTGTTGGTGGCGGTGATCTGGATCCGGTCGATATCCACCTGGAAGACCTGGGCCACCACCTGCGCCACCTTGGTGTTCAGGCCCTGGCCCATCTCAGTGCCACCGTGGTTCAGGTGAATACTGCCATCGGTGTAGATGTGGATCAGCGCCCCTGCCTGGTTGAGGAAGGTGGCGGTGAAGGAGATGCCGAACTTGACCGGGGTCAGCGCCAGGCCTTTTTTCAGGATCGGGCTGCCGGCATTGAAGCGACCGATGGCCGCTCGCCGTTCGGCGTAATCACTGCTGGCTTCAAGCTCGGCGGTCATTTCCTCGAGCATGTTGTGCTCGACGGTCTGGTAATAATGGGTAACGTTGCGCTCGTCCTTGCCGTAATAGTTGGCCTTGCGCACAGCCAGCGGGTCGCGGCCAAGGTATCGGGCGATATGGTCCATCACCTGCTCGATGGCGACCATGCCCTGCGGCCCGCCAAAACCTCGGTAGGCCGTGTTCGACGCGGTGTTGGTCTTGCAGCGATGCCCGTGGACGGTGGCATCGCCCAGGTAGTAGGCGTTGTCGGAATGGAACATGGCGCGGTCGACGATCGAGCCGGACAGGTCTGGGGAATAGCCACAGTTGCCGGCCAGGTCCAGGTTGATGCCGTGCAGGCGACCCTGGTCGTCGAAGCCCACGTCGTACTCGACGTAGAAGGGGTGTCGCTTGCCGGTCATGGTCATGTCCTCGACCCGAGGCAAGCGCATCTTCGTCGGTTGCCCGGTCAGGCGGGCGATGACGGCGCACAGGCAGGCCGGGCTCGCGGCCTGGGTTTCCTTGCCGCCAAAGCCGCCGCCCATGCGGCGCATGTCCAGCACCACTTTGTTCATGGGCACATCAAGCACTTCGGCCACCAGTTTCTGCACCTCGGTGGGGTTCTGAGTGGAGCAGTAGACGATCATGCCGCCGTCCTCGGTGGGCATCACCGAGGAAATCTGTGTCTCAAGGTAGAAGTGTTCCTGGCCACCGATGTGCAGGGTGCCTTGCAGGCGATGCGGCGCGCTGGCCAGGGCCGCGGCGCTGTCACCGCGCTGGTGGGTATGGCTGTCGAGCACGAAGTGCCGCTTGCGCAGCGCCTCGACCACATCGAGCACCGGTTCGAGGTCCTCGTATTCGATGATGGCTGCCATGGCGGCGCGGCGTGCGGTGTCCAGGTCACGTGCGGCCACGGCCAGGACCGGCTGGCCAAAGAACTCGACCTTGTCGATGGCCAGCAAGGGGTCGCCTGCCACCACCGGTCCAATGTCCTTGAGCCCGGGGATGTCCTCATGGGTAATCGCGATGCGTACCCCTTCGAAGGCATAGCAGGGCGTGGTGTCGATGCGCAGGATGCGCGCGTGGGCACGGTCTGCGGTGCGTGCGTAGACGTGCAACTGGTTGGGGAATTCCAGTCGGTCATCGATGTACAGCGCTTCGCCGGACACGTGCTTGTCGGCGCTGTCGTGCTTGACGCTGCGCCCGACCCCGGTGGTCAGGTCCTGGCGGAACAGGTCGGCCATTTCGGCCTGGCTTTTTGCCACATGATGATTAGACATAAGCGGTCACCCGGGTTTCGATGTGCGGCGTTTGCTGTTCGATGAAGTACTTGCGCAGCAGGTTCTGCGCGGTCAGCAGGCGGTACTGCTGGCTGGCGCGGAAGTCGCTGAGCGGGGTGAAGTCTTCGGCCAATGCCTGGCAGGCGCGCTCCACGCTGGCCTTGTTCCAGGGCTGGCCCAGTAACGCCGCCTCGCAGGCACGGGCGCGCTTGGGGATGGCGGCCATGCCGCCAAAGGCGATGCGTGCCCCGTTGACCACACCGTGCTCGATGCTCAGATTGAAGGCTGCGCACACCGCCGAAATATCATCGTCCAGGCGCTTGGAAACCTTGTAGGCGCGGAACGTCCAGTCGTGCCGGGCGAGGGGTACCAGGATCTTCTCGATGAACTCGCTGTCTTGCCGGGCGGTGATGCGGTAGTCGATGAAATAGGCTTCCAGCGGCATCGTGCGCTGGCGCTCGCCCTGGCGCAGGACCACCTGGGCATCCAGTGCGATCAACAAGGGCGGTGAGTCGCCGATGGGCGAAGCGTTGCCGATGTTGCCGCCCAGGGTGCCCTGGTTGCGGATTTGCAACGAAGCGAAGCGATGCAGCAGCGCGCCGAAGTCCGGGTACTGCGCATTCAACGCCTGGTAGCAGTCGGTCAGTGGGGTGGCTGCACCGATTTCAAGGTGGGTGGCGGTCTGCTCGATCCGCTTGAGCTCGGCCACATGCCCCACGTAGATCATCACCGGCAGGGTCTTGTGCATTTGCGTGACTTCCAGCGCCAGGTCGGTACCACCAGCCAGCAGCCTGGCTTCGGGGTGCGAGCTGTACAGCTCGGCCAGGTCGGCGACGGTCAGCGGGACCAGGCAACGTTTGTCGCCACTGTTCAGCTCGCCGGTCTGCGACGGTGCAATGGCCTTGAGGCGGGCGATGGTCTGCGCTTGCTGGGCATCGAACTGATCGTGGCAGGGCTGCCGGCAGCTCTGCCGGGCCGCGTCCAGGATGGGCCGGTAGCCCGTGCAGCGGCACAGGTTGCCCGCCAGTGCTTCCTGGGCCTGATGCTCGTCGGCACCCTGACTGTTCTTTTGCAGGGCGAACAACGACATGACGAAACCTGGCGTGCAGAAACCGCATTGCGATCCATGGCAGTCCGCCATGGCTTGTTGCACGCTGTGCAGCTGGCCTTGGTGCTTGAGGCCTTCGACGCTGATCAGTTGCTTGCCGTGCAGGCTGGACACGAACGTCAGGCAGGAATTGAGGCTGCGATAGCGCAAGGCATCGTTGCCGGCGTCGTCCTGAGTCAGTTCACCGATCACCACGGTGCAGGCGCCACAGTCACCGCTGGCGCAGCCCTCTTTGGTGCCGGGTTTGCCCAACTGCTCGCGCAGGTACTGCAGCACGGTCATGTTCGGGTCCAGGGCGTGCTCGCTGCGCAGCTCCTGGTTGACGAGAAACTGGATCACGGGGATGGCCTCGCAATGGTTTTATTGTTGTTGGGCCGACTCTAAGCAACACCTGTCACGCGGGTCAATGTTTTTCTGACTCAAAGGTCAGGAAATTGCCCGGCGGCCGGCCCACCCTGGTTGATGATGCTTACACCAAGCATAGATCGCGCCGCCCCGGCAGCTGTCCGGGCGGTCAAATAAACCGCGATACACCGCTGCGCTTCCCAGGGGCAAGTAGGCTACAATCCGCCCCCTTGTGCCCCGTTCAGTGATTTGAAGGAAAACCATGACGTTCAAGGCCCCGGACAGCCTCGCCGAGCAGATCGCCGATTACCTGGCCGAGCGCATCATCCGCGGCGAACTGGCGCCTGCAGAGCGTATCCAGGAACAGAAGGTGACCCAGGCGCTCAACGTCAGTCGGGGTTCGGTGCGTGAAGCGCTGCTGATCCTCGAGCGCCGCCACCTGGTGGCGATATTGCCGCGCCGTGGCGCCCACGTCACCGAGCTGGACGAGCGCAGTGTGCGCAGCCTGTGCACGCTCATGAGCGAGTTCTACATCCTGCTGGGCAACGCGGTTGCACAACGCTGGCGCAACGAAGACGAACTGCGCCCGTTTCTGGACATTCAACAGCGTCTTCAGGTGGCTCACGCCGCGCGTGACATCGAGGCGTTCGTGGCCGAGAGCTTCGAGGTAATGCGTGCCGCCTATCCCTTCGCCGACAATCCGTTCCTCCAGGAAACCGTCGAGAACCTGCAACCCGCCATGAGCCGCGCCTACTACCTGTCCCTGGACCAGCGTCAAGCGAACATGGTCGATTACCTGGGCCTGTTCAGTCACTTGCTCGAGGCGGTGGTGCTGCGCGACTTGCCGCGCATTCGTGAAGTACTCACCGCCTATGGCCAGCGCAGTTGCGAACTGGTACTGGCGGCGCTGGCCCGGCCCTGATCGATGCGCCTCAAATGCATCCGCCTGGCGGGGTTCAAGTCATTCGTCGACCCCACCACCGTCAACTTCCCGAGCAACATGGCGGCGGTCGTGGGCCCCAATGGCTGTGGCAAGTCCAACATCATCGACGCCGTGCGCTGGGTGATGGGCGAAAGTTCGGCAAAGAACCTGCGCGGCGAGTCGATGACCGACGTCATCTTCAACGGCTCCAGCGGCCGCAAGCCAGTCAGCCAGGCCAGCATCGAACTGGTGTTCGACAACAGCGAAACCACGCTCGTGGGCGAGTACGCCGCCTACGCCGAGATCTCGATTCGGCGCAAGGTGACCCGCGACAGCCAGAACAGCTACTACCTCAACGGCACCAAGTGCAGGCGCCGGGACATCACCGATATTTTCCTGGGCACCGGCCTTGGGCCACGCAGCTACTCGATCATCGAACAGGGCATGATCTCCAAGCTGATCGAAGCCAAGCCCGAGGAACTGCGTAATTTCATCGAGGAAGCGGCCGGTATCTCCAAATACAAGGAGCGTCGCCGCGAAACCGAAAACCGCATCCGCCGCACCCAGGAGAACCTGGCGCGCCTGACCGACCTTCGCGAGGAGCTGGAACGCCAGCTCGAACGCCTGCACCGCCAGGCCCAGGCGGCCGAGAAGTACCGTGAATACAAGGCGCAGGAACGCCAGCTCAAGGCACGCCTGGCGGCGCTGCGCTGGCGCGAGCTGGATGAACGGGTTCGTCAGCGCCAGTCGGTGATCGGTAACCAGGATGTGTCCTTCGAGGCACTGGTGGCCGAGCAGCGCAATGCCGATGCCAGTATCGAGCGGCTGCGTGACGGTCATCATGAGCTGTCCGAGCGCTTCAACCAGGTGCAGGCCCGGTTCTACTCGGTGGCCGGCGACATCGCCCGGGTCGAGCAGAGCATTCAGCACGGCCAACAACGCCTGCGCCAATTGCAGGACGATTTCAAGGAAGCCGAGCGCACGCGCCAGGAAACCGAATCGCACCTGGGGCATGACCGTACGCTGCTGGCAACCCTGGGCGAAGAACTGGCCATGCTTGAGCCCGAGCAGGCGCTGACCCTGGAGGCTGCCGAAGAAAGCGCTGCCGTGCTGGAAGAGGCCGAGTCAGGCATGCACGGGTGGCAGGAGCAATGGGACACCTTCAACAGTCGCTCGGCTGAACCGCGTCGCCAGGCCGAGGTGCAGCAGGCGCGCTTGCAGCAGTTGGAAAGCGGCCTGGAGCGACTGGCCGAGCGTCAGCGCAAACTCACCGACGAGCAGGCGCAGTTGGGCGAAGACCCGCAAGACGCAGCCATGCTGGAGCAGGTTGAACAGTTGGCCAGCAGCGAGTTGTCGCTCGAAGCACTGCAACAGGAGGAAGAGCAGGTTATCGAGCGCCTGGAAACGGTGCGCCAGGCGCTGCAGGAGGCTGGGCTGGCTCAGCAGCAGGCCCAGGGCGATATGCAACGCCTGGGCGGGCGCCTGGCATCGCTGGAAGCCCTGCAACAGGCAGCCCTGGACCCAGGCGCTGGTGTGGGCGAGTGGTTGCAGGGGCAGGGGTTGGCAGACTGCCCCCGCCTGGCACAAGCGCTGCGCGTGGAGCCCGGGTGGGAGCTTGCGGTGGAAACCGTGCTGGGCGCCGATTTGCAAGCGGTGCTGGTGGACGACTTTGCACCGTTGGACCTGGCAGGCTTGCAGCAGGGCGATGTAAGCCTGCTGCTCGCGGCTTGCGCCAGCCAGGCAGCGACTTCCGGCAGCCTGCTAGACAGGGTGCAGGGTCCTGTTGACCTGGCGCCATGGCTGGGCCAGGTCAGGCCCGTGGAAGACCTGGCCGAGGCCCTGGCCTTGCGTGCCGGGTTGGGCGAAGGGCAGAGCCTGGTCAGCCGCGATGGCTACTGGGTCTCTCGAAACAGCCTGCGTGTGCGCCGCGGGGGTAGCGGTGAGAGCGGCGTGCTGGCGCGCGGTCAGGAAATCGAACGACTCGAGCACAGTCAGCGCGAGCAGCACATCGCCTTGCAGCAGCTTGAACAGCAGTTGCAGACTTTGCGTGAACAGCAGCAGCACCTGGAAGCGCAGCGCGAGCAGGTACGCCGTCGCGCCCAGGAAGAAAACCGCTTGCAGGCCGAGCTCAAGGCCAGCTTGTCAGCCAACCGTGCCCGCGCCGAACAGGTCGCGCTGCGCCGCCGCCGTCTGGAAGAGGAGCTGGCGGAGCTCGACGAGCAGCGCGCCCTTGAGCATGAGCAGCTGGGCGAAGCCCGCTTGCTGTTGCAGGATGCCCTCGAACTGATGGCCCAGGACACCGACCAGCGCGAAGTGCTGCTGGCCCAGCGCGACCGGCTGCGTGAGGGCCTGGACCGTATTCGCCAGGAAGCCAGGCAGCACAAGGATCATGCCCACCAACTGGCGGTGCGCCTGGGGTCGTTGCGCGCCCAGCATGACTCCACGCGTCAGGCTCTGGAACGCCTGGAACTGCAGGCGGCCCGTCTGAGCGAGCGACAGGAGCAGTTGAGCCTGAACCTGGAGGAGGGGGAGGCGCCGTTGGAGGAACTGCGGCTCAAGCTCGAAGAGCTGCTGGAACGGCGCATGGGTGTCGACGAAGAAATGCGCCAGGCACGCTTGCAGATGGACGAGGCCGACCGCGAACTGCGCGATGCCGAAAAGCGCCGCACCCAGGCCGAGCAGCAGGCCCAGTTGCTGCGCGGTCAACTTGAACAACTGCGTCTGGAATGTCAGGGCCTGGAAGTGCGGCGTACCACGTTGCAGGAGCAGTTGCTTGCCGACGGTTACGACTTGCAGGGTGTTCTCGCCACGGTCGAGCCCGACGTTACCGAGGCCGGCACCGAGCAAGCGTTGGAGCAACTGGAGGCCCGTATCCAGCGGCTGGGCGCGATCAACCTGGCCGCCATCGAGGAATACGAACAGCAGTCCGAGCGCAAGCGCTACCTCGATGCCCAGGATGCTGACCTGGTCGAAGCGTTGGACACACTCGAAAATGTCATTCGCAAGATCGACAAGGAAACCCGCCACCGCTTCAAAGATACCTTTGATCAGATAAATGCCGGATTGCAGGCACTTTTCCCAAAAGTTTTCGGCGGTGGCAGCGCTTATCTGGAACTGACGGGCGAAGATCTACTCGATACAGGGGTGACGATCATGGCGCGACCACCGGGCAAGAAGAACAGCACCATTCATCTGCTGTCCGGTGGCGAAAAAGCACTGACCGCCTTGGCGCTGGTGTTTGCCATCTTCAAGTTGAACCCCGCACCGTTCTGCATGCTCGATGAAGTCGACGCACCGCTGGACGATGCCAACGTCGGGCGGTATGCCCGGCTGGTGAAGGAAATGAGTGAGAGCGTGCAGTTCATCTACATCACGCACAACAAGATCGCCATGGAAATGGCCGACCAGTTGATGGGTGTCACGATGCACGAGCCAGGCTGTTCGCGCCTGGTGGCCGTGGACGTGGAGGCGGCAATGGCGATGGTCGATGCGTGAAACCTGTAGTCAAACGGCACAATCTTCATTGAAATGCCCCTGTCATGTGAGACAGACGGTGTAAAGTTGTCTTTGGTCGTGCTAGCTTTATGTCACTCGTTTTCTGCGTGGGTAAAACGCCTGTCAGAACATAGGCTTGGCGCCACGTGTTAAAGGCCTTTGAAGCCTTTGTTTTCAGCATATTTATTAGAGGCACGGGATTACATGGAAATCGGTCTGCGCGAGTGGCTGATCCTTATCGGCATCATTGTCATTGCCGGCATTCTTTTCGACGGCTGGCGCCGTATGCGCGGCGGCAAGGGCAAGTTGAAATTCCGTCTGGACCGCAGTTATGCCAATGCGGCGGACGATGAAGGCGGTGGCGCCGAAGTACTTGGCCCACCCCGCGTGCTCGACACCCACAGGGAGCCTGAGCTGGACGAAAGTGATCTGCCGTCGCTCAGTGCCTCGGATCGCGACCGTGAGCGTGAGCCCAAGCCCGCCAAGGTCAGCAAGTGGCCAAAACGCCCGACGGCTGCAGAAGCGCCACGCGTTGACGCAGGCTTCAGCGCGCCTTCCCGCGAAGCGGATATCGTGATCGACGAGGAAGACGACTTCGCCGCGGACAATGGCCGTAGCCCATCCCCAGCAACGGCCAACAACAGCGTCAAGGAGCTGCCACCGGCCGAGGAAGTGCTGGTGATCAGCGTCATTTCCCGGGACGAGGGCGGGTTCAAAGGCCCGGCGTTGCTGCAGAACATTCTGGAGAGCGGCCTGCGGTTCGGCGAGATGGACATCTTCCACCGTCACGAGAGCATGGCCGGTCACGGCGAAGTGCTGTTCTCCATGGCCAATGCCGTCAAGCCGGGCATCTTCGACCTGGATGACATCGACCATTTCAGCACGCGTGCGGTGAGCTTCTTCCTCGGCCTGCCAGGCCCACGCCATCCGAAGCAGGCCTTCGACGTGATGGTGGCGGCCGCTCGCAAGCTGGCCCATGAGCTCAACGGTGAACTCAAGGATGATCAGCGCAGCGTGTTGACGGCGCAGACCATCGAGCACTACCGCCAGCGCATCGTGGAATTCGAGCGCCGCGCCCTGACCCAGAAGCGCTGATAAATCCAGACGAAGAGCAGCCTCGGGGCGTGCTGGTCGGCTCAGGCCTTTTGCTCATCGAATCGGCTTTCGGCAAGCGAGCCCGCTTCACAGGTT